>CAZOZZ010000095.1:0-16782 GCA_964584435.1 uncultured Solibacteraceae bacterium
CTTTTCCTGCTCCAAAACACAGCCTTGGACTCTATCCATGAGAAATGCGGGCTAGACACCGGCATCGACTTTACTCATACGGATTTGGCGCCAGCTCCGGACGACGCTGAAACTACCGCCCTGACAGCGTTCTCTTCGCAAGGAGGCCCGTGCCAGGATGACAACGGCCACGGCACCCATGTTTCCGGAATTGTTGCGGCGCTCAAGAATACGTCCGACGACGTCGGAGTTGCCCCGGCCGCAAAGCTGTATTGCGTGAAGGTACTGGATTCAACTGGGAGCGCGTTTGATTCGGACGTTCTGGCTGGGTTGGATTGGATCGCAGAACAATACGACAAGGTTGATCCCCCGATTCAGGTGGTCAACGTCAGTCTGGGGAGGGAAGTCCAGCCCAATGAAGATCCGACGCTCCAACTTGCGTACCAGGCTCTCTACGATGTGGGTATTGTCGTCGTGACAGCAGCCGGAAACGATCCTGGCCTGGAGGTCAAGGACCAGGTGCCGGCGGGGTATCCGGAGGTTCTCGCGGTCGCCAGTACCACCGCCGAGGATGGATCGAACAGGTGTCGCTCTTTATCCGGGACCATCACCGCCGATACAGCGTCGTGGTTCACAACGGATGGCGCGTTCGATACCGATACCGGCGTCGGAGTCACGATATCTGCTCCGGGAGAAAGCCACGAGGACGCTGGCAGGAACTGCAGAGCGAAGTCCGTCGGGATCCTCTCTACCATGCTGGGGGGAGGCACGACCCGAATGTTCGGAACGAGCATGGCTGCGCCTCATGTTGCCGGAATCGTTGCGCGCATGATTCAAAACTATCGTCCGTTGATTTCTGCTGCCGACGTTGAAACCATCCGGACGGATCTCCGTGCTGACGCAGCCCTGGTTCTGACGGCTCCCAAGGATTCACCGACCGGAGGGTACGATTTTGACGGCGAGAAGGAGGGCATAGCCCAGGCGCCGTAGCAGTAGATTCAGCCGAAGGCGCAAGAGGCGCAAAGAGTTACTTTCTCTTTGCGCCTTTCCTGTCTTTAAACCAAACTAGATACAGAGGTTTTTGTAATCGAACGCACTTGGCGAGAATATGATGTCTGACCGCATAAGTGGCCCGGTTTGTCAGAGTTGCGGGATGCCCCTGGCCGAACCCGCCGACCATGGCACCTCGGCCGACGGGCAGAGGTGCGAAGACTACTGCCACCAGTGCTTCCAGAACGGAGCGTTCACCGAGCCCAGCCTCACGATGACCGAAATGAGGTTGAAAGTCATCCGGATCATGTCGACCGACATGTCCATACCAGTCGATCAGGCCGAGTCGATCGCCGACCAGGTCATCCCCCGCCTGAAACGCTGGAAGAATTAGGCTTGTCCTCATCATTCCGCTTTCCATCGAGGTTCTTCAACACGAAGACACGAAGAACACGAAGGAAAGAAACTCTGGGTTCTTCAGATCATTGACTTCCTTCGTTACCTTCGTGTCTTCGTGTTGAATCCTATTCTTCCTCCCACTTCGGAAAAAAGTCAGGTTTCAAATCCAGCCCGCTGGCAAACTTGGTCAGCCCCGCAAAACGTTGGACGACACACAGAACTTCCAGGATTGTTTCGTCGTCCGTTCCCAGTCGGCGAGCCTCGTGACCGAAGAAGTCCGTTCCGTAGTCCGAACCTGCGGCGGCCGAAACCGCCAGGGCGATCAAGGTCTTGCGCTCTCTGGACAGGAGGTCCGGTTCCAGGACGACCTGGATCCACCTCCAGGTCATTTTCAGATACAGCGGCCGCCGGGCAAGGGCCCTGAAGACACCCGGCGCCCGTTCCATCTCAAAGAACCTGGCTATCTCGCCCAGCACTTCCGCCGTTTCCGGCTTCTCGTCTGGAATCTGGACCAGGGGCCGCCGCGACGAGCCCTCCTCGAACTCCAGCGGAAGACGCAATCCATCCGCCAGCCGGATCAAGCCGTGCATGGCCATGACGACAAAGTTTGCTTCGACCCAGATTGCGGGGTCCTTTGCTTCCTTACTCTGCTGCACCCCGGCAGCAGTATGCGTGACCACTCAGTAGTCGCACGCATACACCGCCGATGTGGCGACAGCCAGCATTTCCTTGAACCAGCCCGGGAGTACCCCGTTGCTTCCCATCAGGACGCCCATACCCTTGGCGTGAGCGATAGCGGTGTCCAGCTTGTACACCATGGCGCGGGTGACGAGAGGAACATCATCGAGCTCCATCCGTTTCTTGATTGCGTCGAAATACGCGTGTTGCTCCGGTGAGTTTTCCTCCAGCGGGGGAATCGGAATCGTGGGCATGAATGAAACCTCCTAACCCTGGTGAGTTTAATTTTCGTCGGCGATTGGAACACGTGACGCCAGGCTGCTGGAGCAGGTACCCGTGGTGGGCGTCAATAATTGAGCGCCTGCTCGAAGTCTTCGATCAATTCCTCGATCGATTCGATCCCCGTCGAAAGACGTAGCAAGCCTTCGGAGATTCCGAGGCGGTTGCGATCTTCCGGAGCCATTGCCGAGTGTGTTGTGATGGCAGGCCGTGTCACAAGTGTTTCGATGCCGCCAAGGCTTACCGTGTTGATTGGCAGGTTCGCCCGTTCCATGAAGCGTTCGGCCGCGTCTGCCCCCCCCTCGAGCTCGAAGCTCATCATCCCGCCGAACCCGTCGAACAGATCGCGCGCGAGGTCGTAGCGGGGATGACTCTCCAGACCCGGATAATTCACGTTTGCCACGGCCCGGTTCCTCTCGAGAGCGCCCGCCAGGAAGAGGGCGTTGCTGTTCTGGCGATCCACTCGCAAGGCAAGAGTTTTCATGCCTCGGTGTAGCAGAAACGCGGCGTGGGGATCGAGGGAACCTCCCAGATGGTTGAGCCGGTGGGTGATCTTTTTGATCAAGTCGGCCTTGCCGACACAAGCGCCCGCCACGATGTCGGAGTGGCCGTTGAGATACTTGGTTGCGCTGTGGAGCGACAGATCGATCCCCACCTCACAAGGGCGGAAATTGATGGGGCTGGCGAACGTGTTGTCGATCATGGAAATCAGGCCGTTCGACCTTGCGAACCCGGCGGCCGCCTTCACATCGGGAACGCGCAGGACCGGGTTGGACATTGTCTCCAGATACATGACCTTCGTGTTCCCGCGGAGCTTCTCCCCCCACGAATCCGGATCTGTCCCATCTATGAAATCAAACTCGATTCCAAAATCTCGAAAATCCTCGGTGACCAGATAGTGTGTCCCCCCGTACAGGCAGTCCTGAACCAGAACGTGATCGCCCGCCGATAGAAATGTCAGCAGAGCTGTTGATATCGCAGCCATCCCGGTGGCGGTAACCACCGCGGCCTCCGCGTTTTCCAGAGCCGCAAGCTTTGCCGCGACCGCAACCTGGTTCGGCGTGTTGTTGAGCCGAATATAGGGGATGGCGTCGTAGCCCGTCTCGTCCCCACGCTCGAATATCGCCGTCTGGAATATCGGCATGACGATCGCCCCGCCGATGCGCGGCGTCGGCTCCCCGGCACGGACAGACTTCGTATCGAGATGTTTGAAAGATTCAGGCATGGTCTTTTCGCTCCATCGTGCACGTTCGAATGCTTAAGGGCCGTTGTCCCATCGTGCGGAAGTGTAGAGCAAAGGAGTGGTCAGTGGCCAGTGGTCAGTTGGTTCCGAGTCGTAACTGAAACTACCGGGCACCCCACAGATTCGGCGTTTCAACACGAAGACACGAAGATCACGAAGAGAATACAAATTATGAACTCTTCGTTTCCTTCGTGTCTTCGTGTTGAAAAACATCACTACCAGCGTGCGGCGGCGTTTTCGTCAGGTGAAGATGCGGATCAGTCTCCGGATCGGTCTTTTTCCACCAACAGGCGGCGGAGGATCTTGCCGGATGGGGACTTGGGAATCTGGTCGATGAATTCGACTTGACGGATCTTCTTGTAGGGGGCGACGCGTTCGGCGACCCAGGACATGACTTCCGATGCGTCTATGTCGCTGCGGGCTACCAGGTACGCTTTCGGTACTTCTCCCGTCTCTACGTTCGGGCTGGGGATGACGGCGGCGTCGGCGATGGCGGGGTGGGATAGCAGGAGCGCTTCCAGTTCTGCCGGTGCGACCTGCAGTCCCTTGTACTTGATCAGTTCCTTCACGCGATCGACTATGTGAAAATTGCCGTTCTCGTCGGCGTAACCGATGTCACCGGTTTTCATCCAACCGTCCCCATCGATCAAGTCGGCGGTCTGTTGCGGTTGGTTCAGGTAGCCTTTCATGACCTGGGGGCCACGAACACAGATCTCGCCCCGTTCGCCCGGTCCGACCTCCCGGCCGTCGGCCGGATCCACCAACTTACATTCGGTGTTGGGCACGCACGGGCCGACCGAATCCATGGGAGCGTTGTCTGACAGCTTTGCCATATGCGTTGCCGGGCTTGCTTCCGTCATTCCGTAGCCTTGTCGGATCTTGCAATCCAAACGGTCGGCGAATGCCCGGGCGGTATCGGCGCCCAGAGGGGCGGCGCCGCACAGGACTTCACCCAGGTTCGAGAGCCTTGCCGGATCCACATCAGGGTGTGTCCCCAGGGCCAGGACCAGGGGTGGCGCCAGATGGGCATAGGTGACCGCGTGTTCTTCCATGGTCCTTAGAAAGTTTTCCATCTCGAACCGTGGCAGCGTGACGTTGGTCGCCCCTTTATACAGGCCAAGACTGAGAACGACGACCATGCCATAGATATGAAAGAAGGGCAGGACACCTATGATCGTGTCCGAGGATTCGAACAGACCGACCGCATCGATCTGCAGGAGGTTGGCGACCAGGTTGTGGTGCGTCAACATCACGCCCTTTGAAAGGCCAGTCGTGCCGCTGGAATAGGGAAGCGCGACAACGTCTACCCGGGGTTTGATCTGGATTGTGGGCATCACGGCAGTACTTGCCAGCAGGTCCGAAAACGGCGTGCTTCCCTCGGCATGGCCCAGAACGAAGATCCGGCGCATCTTCTCGGACGCTTCGGAAGGAATCTTGGCCATCAGTTCCGGCGTCGTGAACAGGTATCGGGCATCGGCGTCTTCGATCTGGGATGCAATCTCAGACGAAGTACAGGCAGGATTGATTGTCGTGTTGATGCCGCCCAGGATGGCCACCGCCAGGAACAAGATCGCGTACTCGGGATAGTTGGGAGACACGAACGCCAGAACGTCTCCCTTACCGAATCCGCTTTCGGCCAATCCCGCCGCCACGTGTCTCACGCCCGATCCGAATTCCCGGAAACTGTAGGTCTTGCCGGTCAGACCCTCGATCAGTGCCGGCTTGTCCCCATACTGATCCGCTTTCCGGAGAATCAATTCCGGAAGTGATATTTCGGGAATGGCTATGGGTGGATAGGGGCTGGGAAAGGTCATGAAATACTCCTCGGAATCCGGATATTGTAGCAGCGAGCGTTTTGCAACCGGGTGGATTAAACGATAGACTTGCCGAACTGGTCTATCAATCAACTGCGATGAGTTGTCTTACACGAATCCGGCTGTTCAACGTGCTGCTTCTGGTGAGCACCATGGGTGTTTCCGTAGCCATGGCCGCCCAGTCAGCTCCTCGACAGACCCCCGTCCGTTCCGAAACGAACAATGCGTCACCCGCGGAGCGATCGGCCAGGTTCGAACCCCAGCGCGGCAGGGGGCGAGGCAGGAGGGGGCGTCGCAACAGCCCTCAAGCTATCCAGCGGCTCAAGTACAGGCAAGCAGGGGAACGTCTGGACGAACTGGAAGATCGGCTGCGGATGCTGACCCTCCTCACCGTCGACGATGCTCCCGAGATCGTTCGACAACGCCGCGAGATCGCGAACAGGGTCCTCCGCAACATGCGAAAGCTCACCGAGAAATTCATCGAGGCCCTGTGGTTGGAAGGGATCGATATCGATGAGGACCTCCTCGCCTCGGTTGAGCCCAGGACTCCCGTGACACCGGCAGTGGGTCTGGCGACGATTCGCGGGTCTCTTTCTCAGCTTCGAGTCATGTGGCGGGGTTGGCGCCGGGATCGGGACATCGTGCATGTGGAACGTTACGAAGAGCTTCAGAACGAAGTCGTTGAGCTCCTCGTGACCTACGACGCGCTGATTTACACTCCTACAGAATAGCCGCTACGACGTGCGTTTGATTTCGCCGGCCCTGAGCCTGGCGACGTATTCGTGGTACTTCTCCATGGCCTGGCGCCCGAAGATCAGGATGATGGGGATGTTGGCGAAGAGCATCACCCCTGTGCCGATCGTCGTGAGGTTATCCAGTTCCCGATCGGTTGAAACAAGCCCGGACGTCGCGACGATGATCAAAAGGCAATAGATGACCTTGTAGGTTCGCACCCACTTCGCGCCGAACATGAAGACGACCCCCTGTTCTCCGTAATAGCTCCAGGAAATCATCGTCGAGATTGCGAACAGCCATGAGGCCAACGTCACCAGCCACCGACCGAGTCCGGGTTGGGCGCGCTCGAAGGCATGGCTGGTCAGGCTCGCACCCGTAAATTGGGAATACACTCCCTGATCGGTTATTGTCGGTGCCGTGGGGCCAGCGTAGCTGGTCCAATCCGCACTGAAAACGCCGTTCGACTCGGCCACTGTCCCATACAACTGCGCCAGGCTGGTTCCCGTCTGGTTGTCGACGGCTCCGGTGTCGAGCAGGACAAAGACGCCCTGGCCGGCGAGCCAACCGGTCTCGGTATTGGTCGGCAGGGGGGTGCTCGCTAAAGTCCACTGGCCCGGTGCGGCCTGGGTAATTTCCGGGGGTGCATCGAACATGCCGGCGGGCCCTCGATTCCACGCCCCGGTTGAAAGGATGACCAGTGCCGTCAACGTGCACACGACGATCGTGTCGATGAACGGCTCGAGGCCCGCAACGATACCCTCGCGGACGGGCTCATCGGTTCGAGCCGCGGAGTGGGCGATCGGTGAGGATCCCTGCCCCGCCTCATTGGAGAACAGCGCCCGCTTCATTCCCCACAGGAACGCGTAGCCGAACGTCCCTCCGATGAAGGCCCCCTGCGCCTCGGTGGGGCCGAATGCAGACACAAAGATGAGCCGCAGCAGACCGGGAATCTCAGCAAAGTTCAATAAGAGGACATAGAGCGACGCCAACAGGTACAGACCGCACATTAATGGAACCAGTTGCCCGGCCACAGCGCCGATCCTCTTGATGCCTCCAATGATCACCATGCCCGTGATGATGGCCAGGATCACGCCTGTCAGCATGGCGGGCACGCCGAAGTTCAGTTCCGTCACCGTGCCTACGTTCCAGGCCTGGAACATGTTTCCCCCGGTGACTGTCGAAATCAGCAGGGTCACGCAAAATACATAGGCGATCCATCGCCCCAGCGTTGCCAGGCCGGGCTTCATCTGGGCCAGTCCATGACTGACGACGAACATGGGGCCGCCGTGCGGGTTGTCGGGATCGGCCGTGTTCCGGTAGAGCATGGACTGCGTGACTTCCGTCGTCTTGATCGCCATCCCGAAGAATCCGACGACCCACATCCAGAAGACCGCCCCCGGGCCGCCAAGCGAGATTGCCACGGCGACGCCCGCGATGTTTCCCAACCCGACCGTCGCAGACAGCGCGGCTGACAGCGCCTGAAAGTGGCTGATGGCGCCAGGGTCGTCCTTGTTGTCGTACTTCCCACGAATTACGTCCACGCCGTGTGTCAGGGCGATGATTGGCGAGAACTTGGTCCAGATCATCAGGAGAATGCCTACACCCAGAATGGCGTAGAGGACGTAGTCGTGCCACAGCACTCCGTTAACGGTCTCCATGAACACATTGAAAGTTTCCATCAGGTTTGTTCCTGCCTCTCCAGATGTCGACGGGTTGTTGGTCCAAGGGATTCTGTACTTTCGATCGCAGGCTTCTCAAGTACTTTTTTGCTCATTTCATCGAAGACCGACAAATCGTGACAAGTATCTGGGTGTGAGTTAGACTCGGTGCATGACGTTATCTAGCTGGATTCTTTCGGCAGTGCTTGTCTTCCAGGCAGGCATTCCTGCCGAGCAGCAGCAACTGTTCAACAAGATCCTCAACGAGTCGGGACCCAACACGAAACTGCAACTCGTGCGGGAATTTGAAAAGAAATATCCCAAATCGACAGCGATTGATGAAGTCTACGCGATCGCAATGGGTGTTTATCAGTCCAGGAACGAATCCGAGGAAGCCGGCAAATACGGCGAAAGAGCTCTCCGGGCCAACCCGGAGAACCTGGAAGCGCTCGTAACGGTGTCCCGATTGTACGCTGTACAAGGCCGGGAACTTGGCCGCGCGGCAACCTTTGCCCGAAAAGCTATCGAGGTGATTGAGAACAGCGCGGGCAAGGCGCCACCGATGGGATACGATGCCGGGGCCTGGAAACAATACCTTGTGCAGAGCAAGACGACGGTTGAAGGCACGTTGAAGTACATCAAGGATCTGACGGATGCCGTTCTAGGCCGCCGCAAACCTCCGGGCTCCTAGCCTCGGTCGAGCGGCGGAGACCATTTGTTAGCGTCGGGGCCGCCGCCCCACGCCAGGCCCCTCCTCTTGGGAGAGCACTCACTCCCGCCGGCCGGTCGAGTGGAAATTCTGCTGACACCGAGGGCCTTAACCCAAACCCGCGACGTTAGCTTCGTGCACTTGTCATGATCATTTTCTTTCTTACGCTATTTGCCAGTCTGAGTGTTCACGTTACCGAAGTGACCGATGGCGTGATCCTCTTTCTCGTGGATGAATCAGGAGAGGTAGTCAGGCAAATGCCGGCTCCGTCCCCTGGCGATTACTCATTCGACGATGTGCGCGACGGCACATATACTCTCCGCGTCGTCGCTGAAGGCGTCACCGTCCGATCGATACCGGGAATCGACCTTCCACGACCGGAACCGGTGGAAATCAGCATCACACCCGAGCAGGTCAGCCAGGCAGCTGTAGCAAGTGAAGAAGCCGGTTCCCAGCGAAACGAAAACATCCAGGTCAATCTGATCGACAACGATGCGCTGATCGAACAGCTGGGGCGACAGGGAGCCAACGCCAGTCCCATCACGGAGTTTTCAGCTGTTCGAGCCGATTACGCAGCCGAGCTCGGAGGTATTGGCCGGAACCTTCAGATCCTCCGCTCCGGGGGCGCGGACGCGTTTCATGGCGAAATATATGGGGCCCATCAGAACAGTGTCTTCAACGCGCGCACGTTCTTCCAAGTGGGTTCGGTACGCCCTTCGCGCCTGAATCGGTACGGATTCAGCCTCGGAGGGCCCCTGGCGTCGGAAACGCTGTCGCTGGTGATTGCTGCCGAGGAGACGCGACAATCCGGTTTCGTGAACGGCAACGTTCTGGTGCTGCAACCCGACGAGCGGCAGCCCCGGACAACCGATCCGGAGCTTTCCGCGCTAATAGCCCGATGGGTCGCAACCTACCCGGAAGAGCTTCCGAACCGGACAGAGATAGATCCGCGGATGCTGAATACAAACGCCATACAGACGATTCGCAACACTGGAGGGTCCGTGCGGCTTGACTGGTCCGTGAACCCGGACGCGAACCTGTCTCTCCGGTATTCCCTCGGCGACGTATTCATCGATTCATTCGAATTGGTGGCGGGCCAGAATCCGAATCAACGCCTGCGGCCCCAGACCTTGAATCTTTCCTGGCAGCATCAACTCTCCGATGCGACCGTCCTTCGACTCGGGACCAATTATATGAGGCGGAAGATTCATCTTCTGGTTCCTCCCGACGCCGTCGGAACAAACGTGAGCGTCGGCAGGCAGCTTGCGAGTCTCGGCCCCGCATTCCAGATTCCAGTTCGCCGGGTGCAGAACGACTTCGAGTACCTGGCTCACGGGACCACCAGCACCGGACGGCATCAACTGGATTGGGGAGCCGAGGTCCGCCGCTATCAAATGAACGACTTCCAGAGCGATGGTCTACGGGGCATTGTCAGCTTCGGGACTAATTTCGGCCGGACCGCGGTCGAGAATTTCCTGCGCGGCGAAGCCAGTCGCTTTTCGGCAGTCGTCGGCAAGATGTACAGGGGTTTCCGACACACCGACTTCAGCTTCTTCGGCGGCGACCGTTTTGCGCTCACGCCAAGTCTGCACCTGAGTCTCGGACTGCGTTATGAATCGGCGGGTGCACCCAGCGAAGTGAACGATTTGACTGCGTTCCCACACGATGCGGACAGGAACAATTTCGCGCCTCGAGTCGGATTCGCTTACTCCGGGGGCAAGCACGTCATTCGCGGGGGATATGGTGTCGCCTTCGGCCGGGTTTTCCCGGCGACATTTCATTGGGCGCGGATCAACCCTCCTGAAGTGCTCAAGGTCACGTTTCAAAGTCCGGATCTCTTGAACCCGTTCAAAGATCTTGTCACCGAGACGACCCAGACACCGCGCTCGGCGTTGAACCAACTGGATCCGGACCTGGTCGTCCCTTATTCCCACCAGTATTCGTTCGAGATCGAACGAGAACTACCGGCAAGTGTTCGGATAAAGGTGGCTTACTTTGGCAGCCGGACATGGAAACTGTTCCGGATTCACCGGGAGAACCGCGCAGTCCGGCCCGAAGGCGTTGAGATCACCACACGGACAACGAATGAGCGACGACCCGACCAGCGGTTTTTCGGCATCTCCCGGATGAAGAATTCCGCCAGGGCCTACTTCGATGCCGGCCAATTTTCGGTGGAGAAGGTTTCGAGCAATGGGCTGGCGTTGAGATCAACTTACACTTTCAGCAAGGCCATGGACACGGGTTCCGATTTTTCGAACACGGGCATCACTCCCAACGAGGTTCGCGCACAGACCGCAGAAGAGTCTGTCGAGGACCTGAAAGCGTTGACCCGCTTCGACGTTCCGCACAGTTTGCTGGTGAGTTACGTGTACCAGTTTCCGGGACGATGGCTGAGGGGATGGTCGATTTCGGGAACGGCCTTGTTTCGTTCAGGTACGCCTTTTTCCGTCCAAACCGGAACCGATGCACCCCCCTTCGGCAACGCGGATGGCGAACGCGGCGACCGTCCCTCGATCCTTGACCTTAGCCTGCTCGGCGCGAGCATCGACGATCCGGACACGTCCTTGCAGATCCTGCGGACCGACTCGTTCAGTACCGAAGATACGTTCAACCTCGGCAGGGGCAACCTTGCCAGAAACACGTTTCGGCGGGACGGCGTCAGCAATCTCAATTTCGCGGTTGCCCGAGATTTTCCTCTTTCGGGAGACCGTGCCCTTGTGTTCCGTGCCGAAGCCACAAACTTGACGAATCATCCTCAGTTTTCCGCGCCGAACTCCAGTCTCGGTTCGCCGTCTTTCGGACGGATTACGAACACGGCCAACAGCGGACGCGTTATCCAGTTCGTGGTCAGGCTGAATTTCTAAGGGGATTTCCGTATTTCATTTGGATGATTGCCGTGGGGCGTTCGTCAGAGGCTCGCAACCCGAGCCCGTGGTCAAGACCGATTCGTTCGTGCTTGATTTGGCCCGACACGGACTGTATCTTGGGGCGGAATCTCTTCCTTGGAGGATGCTGTGATGCGCATTTTGGTTGGATCGATTCTGATCCTTACCTGGCAACTGATCGTCTACTCACCCGGCTACGCTCAGGGAGCGGAAGAACCGGCAGCGCAGTCTGAGCTCGATCCGGAAGCGCTGGTACGAGAATGGTTTTTCCGCCTGAATGCCCTCGACGACTGGTCGCCCGACAATCTCGAGAACAAGGTTGAGGAGGAATCCGAAGAGCCGGAATCCGAGGAACCGGAACCCGTGCTCGACCCAGACGACTCCGCGCCGTTAGTCGAGAGCTTCGTCGAACTCTTCCGCCCGGATGCCATGGCGTTCGTGAGACCGAACCAGCAGCAGTTGGGTCCCGTGATGTACCTCGGGCACGAGGGAGTCCGCAAATGGGCCGACCACAAAGCCAGAACGTTCTTCGAACTGGCCTACCGTCTCAATGACCAAACGGCCAGAGAGATTACTACGAACCTGATCTACTCGACGCCGATACCCTGGGGCGGTCTGGCTGCTTCGGTGGAATTCACGGCCATGTATGCGTTTCGGGACGGCGAGAAGCAGTACACACTTCCCGGTGCCGCGTTCTTTCAGTTCGCCGAAGACGGAAGAATCAAGTGGTTGAGGCTCTACGAACTCGCCGACGAGACCTTCGAAATCGTCCCGTAGGCAGCTTTGTCGTCCCAGCAGGCATCGTTATTTTGTTGTTAACGACGCCGGATGAATATATAAGCAAATGTCAAGAGTACAGGTGACTCTAGGAAAGTCGGAACAGTCCCGTAAAGGAGGGCTCAACAATGCAGCCATGGAAAGTGGTAGCGATGTCTATTCTTTGCTTATCGGTGACACTGACGGTCTTCGCCGGGCAGCAGAAGCCGCCCGAGAAACCGAAGGTCCCAGCGGTCCAGCAGCAGCCTGACGTCGTCGAGGACGCGCACGAAGGAATCTTTGCAAATACCGTAGACAAAGCTACCGAAGCCAGTCGGTTGACCGAAGCCGTGGCGGGTGGGCTTCCCGCCTCAGCCGACGTGGGGGAAATCCCCCGGAAGAACCTCATCGATGACCACATCTTCGGGCGCATGGAGCAGGACGGGGTTCCCCATGCCCCCCTGGCGAGCGATGGAGAGTTTTTTCGACGTGCGCATCTGGATGCTACGGGCTTGATACCGACTGCGGACGCCGTGCGGGCATTCGTCTCCAGCACCGAGCCCGACAAGCGTGACAGGCTGATCGATTCGTTGATCGGAACGGATGAGTTCGCCGACCAGTGGGCCTGGTTCTACGGCGATCTGTTTCGCACGCGTGATGCGTCTTTCCAGTGGTTCAACAAGCAATGGTTGAAGGCCGATCGGCCGTACGACCAGGTCCTTTACGACATCGTCGCGACCGCGGCGAAGGCACACACGATGATGCCGGCTCTCCAGTTCTATGCGGGTGAACTCTACAGCGCGACACGCGCCGTGAGCCCGACCGACCCGGACAACTACTTCCTGATGGACCGCCTGGATTTTGTCGATGAGTCCACGATCGACATCGCCCGAATCTTCCTGGGCGTCAACCTCGACTGTGTCTCGTGTCACGACGGCGCTGCTCATCTCGAGGGCCTCAATTCACACCTGACCCGCCAGACGCGCGAAGGCTTCTACCGGCAAGCGGCGTTTTTGGGAAAGATGCGAGCCGTGGTCAGTTACAGCGACCGGGCCCTGAACATAAGCAACGCGAACACCATCATGGACAACGAGGCGAACGGCTACACGACTGGAGATGACGCTCCCTTCCACACCATGGCCAGGACCCGGTTCCCGCGCGACGGGAAGACCTACGAGCCCGCGTTCCTGCTGACGGGCGAGAAGCCCAGGCCGGGTGAGGATCCACGGAAGGCATTGGCGCGAATCATCCCGACGCACATCCAGTTCGGTCGTGCCGCGGCGAACCTCATCTGGAGCAAGCTGATGGTTGTGGGGTTTGTCTCGCCCTATGATGGATTCGATCTGGATCGCCTGGATCCTGAGAATCCTCCGGCCCAGCCCTGGACGATTCAGCCCACCAATCCCGAACTGCTCGACGCGATGGCCGAAGATTTCCGCGACAGCGATTTCAGCCTGCAACATCTGATCAAGACGGTCATGAAATCGAGCGCCTACCAGTTGTCGGCGCAGTTCCCCGGGGAGTGGAAGGAGGCGTACATCCCTTACTACGCGCGGCGGTTCGTGCGGGTGTTGACCGGGCCGGAGATGGCGGACGCCGTCGCTGAGGCGACGGGACGTCCTTACTCATTCAACCTGAAAGGGCTGCCTGTTTCGCGCGTGAAGGAGCTTACGGCTCCCAGCGGCGTCGGTGGCCGGCCAACCGAAGGCGAGGTCGACGAAGGCGGTGCGATCTATGCCCTGATGCAGGCGTTCTTCCAGAGCACGCGTGAGACGCCGGCTTTTCTCGGCAACAAGGCATCCCCGATGCAGGCGATGCTGATGATGGTCTCGCCGGTGGTCACGAACCGTTCCATGGCAGCCGACGGAACGCGATTACACGGTCTCCTGGAATCCGGTAAGAGTCAGGAAGAGATCATCGAAGAGATCTTCCTGGCGACCCTGGCGCGCCCGCCATCGCCGGCTGAGGTCGGCGTCTCGCTCCAGCTGATGGAGAAGGACCGAAAGCAGGGAGTGGAGAGTATCCAGTGGGCGCTTCTGAACAGCACCGAGTTCCTATTGAATCACTAGAAAGCAGGGGTGGCTTTCCGATCCAGCATCGGAAAAGACCATTCGGGAGGCGATAAGATGGATAGACAACTCAAGGACATCGTTCCCAACCGCCGGGACCTGCTGAAGTGGGGCGGGGCGGCGCTGGCCACGGCCTATGTGGATCGGATCGTCTGGCCCATGAAGGTGA
This sequence comes from uncultured Solibacteraceae bacterium, assembly GCA_964584435.1. Taxonomy (GTDB): domain Bacteria; phylum Acidobacteriota; class Terriglobia; order 20CM-2-55-15; family 20CM-2-55-15; genus CAZOZZ01. The sequence goes on from CAZOZZ010000095.1 coordinate 14,364, forward strand.
GCGCCGCGGCCCAGGTGACCCCGCGCGCCACCGCGCGCAACGCCATCATGATTGAACTGCCCGGGGCCATCAGCCAGCCGGACTGTTGGGACTTCAAGGAGACCCGGTTCACGGTAAAGGATCTCGACGTGCAAAAAGTCAGGTCGGACCTGTATCTGTCAAAAACGCTTTTCCCGAACTATGCGGACTGGGCGCCCCGCAGCGCATTTGTTCGGTCGCTGCGGGCGCTCGAACTGGGTCATTTTACCGGGCAGTACCACACACAGACGGGCCGGGCGCTGAACGCCGCGGTTTCCAAGGAAATCCCGGCCTTCGGAAGCGTGATTGCCGCGGAGCTGGACCATCAGCGGCGGGAATCCGACTCTTTCCCGACGTACATGAGCGTAAACCTCGGAGGCTCTCGGCCGGGCGCCATCGGTGCGGGATTTTTCCCGGCCCGGTTCACGGGAATGGACCTGGATTCCGCCACCGCCCTTGGAAGCTTCGGCGGTGGCGGGTCGGCGACTGAGGCTTTGGAAGTACGCTACGATGCGTTGATGAAACTGTCGGAGGTGTCGCCCGCGGAGCGGGCGTCGCTGGGCGATCTGGCTTCAGACTACAAGGCGTATTATCAATCCGCGTACACCATCCTGGACGATCCCCGCTTCAAGAAGGTCTTCGATGTCAGTGAGGAAGAGAAGGAACGGTACGGGACCGACACGTTCGGCTTGCGCTGCATCCTCGCCAAGAACATCCTGGCCGCCGACGCGGGCGCCCGTTTCGTCTATGTCATCGATGGGCGTCAGCCCTGGGACCACCACAGTTTCATTTTCGATCGCACAAAGCCGACCAACCATTACGTGACGTGCCTCGCGTGGGACAAGGCGTTTAGCAACCTGATCAAGGACATGGCGTCGATGCCCGGCCACGAAGCCGGAAAGTCGCTACTCGACGAGACGATCGTTCTGGCCACGAGCGAATTCGGCCGTATGCCTGTGATGAATAACGTCGAGGGTCGCGACCATTACGGCGAGACCTATACGTCCTTCCTGGTCGGCGGCGGCGTGAAGCCCGGCCGGATCATCGGTGTAACGGACGAACTCGCCGCCAAGTGTCTCGATACCGGGTGGAAACACCCACAGCAGCCCTCGATGGACAACCTCCTGGCGACCATCTATTCAGCCCTCGGGATCGACTGGACCAAGAAGGTCGAGAACACCCCGTCGGGTCGCGCGTACGAGTACCAGCAGTTCGCGCCGATCGGTGGCGGGGAATTCCTCGCCCACGACGCGATCGATGAGGTGTTTGAGTGACTTCGGACTTTGGACTACGAACGATGCGAAACGTTTTGACTGTACTATTGATCCTGACGTTTGCCTCCGTGGCGCACTCACAGATCCCCGAACCCCAGAAAACCGCGGGCGATCCAGCCGAACTTGAACCGCTGCCCGCGCGGGTCCAACCGGCGCCCCCGCCGGAAGCGCCGAACGGTATGGACCTTGTGCCGGCACCGACGCCCCCGCCGAACATGCCGGCCGGTATGGCCTTCGTGTCCGATGGAGAATTCTGGATGGGTCGTGTTCACACCTTCCTGGTCGATGCGATCGGGTATTTCGAGCGAGACCGGCAGGACAATACGCCCGCTCATCGCGTCCACCTGGACGAGTTCTTCATGGATCAGAATGAAGTCACCAACGAGGAGTACGCGAAGTTTGCCGGAGCGACCGGGGGCCAGAAACCGTGGCAGTGGGGCAGGGCAGGAGAGGTCCCCTCCGGCGAGGAGCGGATACCGGTCTACAACGTCAGTTGGGACGAGGCCGACGCTTACTGCGCGTGGGCCGGCAAGCGGTTGCCGACCGAAGCCGAATGGGAGAAGGCCGCCCGGGGCGGACTGGATCGGAAGAGGTTCCCGTGGGGGGATGAAGGGCTGAGGTTGCAGGGATCCGAGGCCAACGACGACGGCTACGCGGGGCAGACCGGGCGTCGGGCGCACTCGAACTATCCCTACGGTCCGGCCACAGTTGGTTCATACCCGTCGAATGGGTATGGTCTTAACGATATGACGGGCAACGTGTGGGAGTGGGTCAACGATTGGCACTACCGCAACTACTACAGCATCAGCCCGCTCGAGAATCCTCAGGGACCGCAGGAGGGAAAGTACAAGACCCTTCGTGGTGGAGGCTGGTCCGACGGTGACGAGCGAAACCTTATGATTCACTTCCGAAGCTACGCGGATCCGGAAGTCCGATCCACGACAGTCGGTTTCCGTTGCGCGCAGTCCGTGTCGGCGCAGTAAACCTTCGGTCCAGGACTTCAACGCAAGAGCGCAAAGCCGCAAAGGACCGCAAAGCCTTTTGGGAAAATGATCTTTGCGCCCTTTGCGTTTTCGCGTCTTTGGTGCGCCAGGCAAAGCTTGGGCATTCTAGCTGAATGAAAGGAG
>CAZOZZ010000096.1:0-16726 GCA_964584435.1 uncultured Solibacteraceae bacterium
TCCTTTCATTCAGCTAGAATGCCCAAGCTTTGCCTGGCGCACCAGAGACGCAAAGACGCAGAGCTAAGATTTCTTTGCGTCTTTGCGTCTCTGCGTCGAAAACAACTAGCGTGTAGCCGAACCGGCCCTACTTGAACGGATCAGAGAATCTTGGATCCGTCAGGAACGCTTCGTCTGTCAGGGTTTCAAGGAAGGCGACGAGGGCTTCGATCTCCCGGTCGTTGAGGTTGAGCTGTCTGGGTCGACGGTTTCTGCCTCCCAATCCGCGGTCCAGATTGGGATGAGGCTGGACACCGGAATTGTAGTGCTCGACGACTTCCCTGAGGGTGGCGAATCGGCCGTCGTGCATGTACGGGGCGGTTACCCCGATGTTCCGCAACGACGGAACCTTGAAGCGGCCGCGGCCGGCTCCCTGATCGTCGCTCGTATCTTCATCCAGGCCGTTGTTGGACAATCGGGTGCCGACCTGGGCAGCAGTTCCGTGACAGCGAGCACAACCCGCACTCCGGACATTACCAGGCCCACCGTCACGACCGCGGCCCCGGGCACGTCCGTCTCTGCGTCCATCTCCTCGACCGCCACGGCCACCTCCACCACCTCCGAAGAGCCGGTTCCCTATTTGCTCCTGTTCTGTAAACGCCCGATTGAAATCGGGACGGCGCCCGTCAAACGCCTCGTCGTACGTCGAGTCATAGGAAACCATGGAACGAACGAACTGAGCCAGCGCCCGGGACATGCGGTCCAGGCTCACCTCCGAGCTTCCGAACGCGGCGTCGAACAGCGGCGGGTAGAAGTCGGTTGCCGCTACCCTCGTTTCTGCTGCGTCCAGCGTCATGCCCATCTCTACCGGATTCTCAATCGGCATCAGGACCTGATCTTCGAGCGTCGCCGCACGCTCGTCCCAGAAGAAGCGACCACGATCGTAGTAGCGGGCGTTGGCCAGCCCCATGGAATGGCGGCCCGTTCGACGCCCGTCAAAGCCCTTGCTGAACTGCTCCGGGTCTGAGAATCCGTATTCCTGGATGTGGCACGAGGCACACGAGGTCGTGTTGTTAAGAGAGAGCTGTTTGTCATAAAAGAGGACCCGCCCGAGCGTTGCGCCCTCGTTCGTGATCGGGTTGTGCGCGGGGGTGTTGTCCGTGCGGGCAACCCCACCCCGTCCACGTCCACCCCCCCGGTCCGTGAAATGAGCCGGAAGGTCAATATCGGCATCGGCGTACTTGTAGAGTTCCTGAGGCAGCACCGGCGCTTCCGGTCCTCGGGCGCTATCCTGTGCGCTTCCGGTAAGGGCGATTGACACCAGTGCCAGCAACACTGCAATTCTCGTGTACATCCAGAAACCTCCTTCAACCGTTACCCTGATGAGACATCACGCTAAAGCCAACGGTTTAATCCGCAACCGATTAAAACTGAACGCACAAACCGGAAACGGGGGAGTCAACGCAAAGTCGCAAAGACGCCAAAACAAAGTCATTATCTGCGGTCCTTTGCGCTCTTGGCGTCTTTGCGTTGAAAGTCAGCCTCCCCACTCTTTCTCCCTCAAGATGTTTCTGCGGATCTTGCCGCTGACGGTCTTGGGCAGGCTGTCGACAAACTCGATTTTTCGGGGATACTTATAAGGGGCGGTCGTTTGTTTGACGTGGTTCTGAAGTTCGTGCTTCAGTGCGTCATTCCCCTCACGGCCTGGAGCCAATACTACCAGCGCCTTCACCACTTCTCCCCGAACCTCGTCCGGGCTCGATATGACGGCCGATTCGACGACGGCCTCGTGCTCGATTAGCGCGCTTTCCACCTCGAACGGACCGATCCGGTAACCGGCCGAGAGAATCACGTCGTCGGCTCGCCCGACAAACCACAGGTAGCCGTCCGCATCCCGGTAGGCACGGTCGCCAGTGATGTACCAGTCGCCTCTGTAAACGCCTGCCGTGCGGTCGGGATCCTTCCAGTATTCCTTGAACAGTCCCACGGGTCGATCCGGCTTGACTCGGACAGCGATGTCTCCTTCCTTGTCGACCGGTGCAATCCGATCGTCTTCATCGATCACCTGAACGTCAAAACCAGGCGTCGGCTTCCCCATCGATCCCGGTCGCGTTTCCAGACAGGGATAGTTCCCGACCAGAAGCACGGTCTCGGTCTGGCCGTAACCGTCCTGAATTTCGATCCCTGTTGCCTTCTCCCATGCTTCGATCACTTCCGGGTTCAACGGCTCCCCGGCTGCAACCGAGTGCCGCAGGTCGGGAAATCGCAGTGATGCCAGATCTTCCATTACGAAGAGACGGAACAGTGTCGGGCCGGCACAGAACGTGGTGATCGGATATCGTCCCAGCAGCTCCAGCGTCTGCCGCGCATCGAATTTCCCTGTGTGGTGCACAAATATGGCGGCACCCAACATCCACGGACCGTACAACGAACTGTAGGCCGCCTTGGCCCAGCCCGTGTCGCTCAGGTTCCAATGCAGGTCGTCTCGGTTGAGGTCGAGCCAGAACTGACCGGTAATGCGGTGGGCCAACGGAAAGGAAGTGTGGGTATGCACGGTCATCTTCGGAGAGCCTGTGGTCCCGGAGGTGAAGTAGAGTATGGCATTCTCGTCCCCTCGAGTATCAGCGGTCGAAAAGCTGTCGGACGCCGACCGAAAAGCACCTTCGAACCCGAGCCACCCGTTCCTCTCGCCTCCAACGACGATTCTGTTTTCAAGTGCCGACATCCCGGACGCGACCTCATCGGTCTTGGCTGCACCGTCCTCGTCAGTAATGATGCACCGCGCTTCGGCCGATTCGATCCGGTACCGGATGTCCTTCGGGGTCAACTGGGGGGTACCCGGGCTCAGGACCGCGCCAATCCGGAGACAGGCGAGGTTGATGAGCCACCATTCGATCAGGCGGGGGAGCATCACGATGACGACATCCCCTCGACCGACGCCGGCATCAGACAGGAGGTTGGCCGCTTTCTGCGACTCACCACTGAGTTCGCTGAAAGTCTTCCGGACTTCCTTTCCCGTATCGTCGACCCAGAGCATGGCCAGCTTGTCGTCATCGGCCCAGCGATCGAAAACGTCCCTGGCAAAGTTGAATCTGGCGGGTGCTTCCAACTTGAAGCTTCGGTACGTGGACTCATAATCGCTCATGTTGTGCGACATTCTCGCCTCCCGGCTGCTTTTCGGATCCGTGAACAGTACTCGCTTGAACCCAGAAGGACTTATGCCACGAGGGGACCCGGGGCGCAACCAAAGAGGTTCCGATTTGTAACAGAGACCACATCCCCTTCCGTCTAGAGTCATTTATTCTTACCCATGAAAAGGTGTCCCTCAGACTGGGCCGAAGTACGATGTTTGTCCGAACTGGCTTGGTGAAAACGGACAAATCGAAGAAGATAGAACGGTTCTAGTTACGAGTGGCTTCTGTGAACGCGTAACACACTGGATAAGGCCTATGTCTACATATGGAAACGGAAGCAAACCAAAACTCGCCACCTCATCGTCGGATGGTGACCCGCGTAGCAGTGGGAAACTCATTGTCCTCACCGCTCCGTTAACAGAGTGCATCGACCATGCCGGGTATTTCATCCAGATGGCGATGGCGTCTCTTCCGGTCTGGCTTGAATGGATTCTCGACAGGAAATATCCCAATTGGCGCGAGGTCGAGCACAACGAGGATGGCTCCGCCCGCTACATGCCGGCCGGGCTGGGCGTTCTCGAGAGGTCCCTCAAGAGAGAGTTCAGGCCTGAGGACATCGGTGTCTGCTATCCCGATGACCTGGACAACTTCATCGGCCCCCGGACCCGCGTCATTGCCGTATCGACACACAACCCGCTCGGAGTGACATTTGCGGCCGGCGTTTACACGTCGATCTTCGGGTCGTCGAAGATGCCGATCAATTCTCACTACTCCCGTCTGATGTTCGACAAGATCAACGCCAGCCCCCACCGCGGTGACTTCAAAATGATCGTTGGCGGTTGCGGCGGCTGGCAAATAACGCAAACGGACATGATGGAAGAACTCGGTGTGGACTGCGTCGTAGAGGGTCGCAGCGAATCCCGCGACACCATGGATCTGTTTCATCGGGCAACCCGGGGCGAAGAAATCGAACGGGAGATCACGGTCAACCACCCGTCCGGACGGGACACGATCCTGTTCCCGGACCGACGGACAAGTTTCGGGGTCATCGAGATGACGACCGGGTGCGGTCGTCGCTGTCACTTCTGCCTTCCGGACCTGAATCCACAGATCGATCTTCCCAAAGACAAGATGATGGCCGCGGTTCGGACCAACGTCGAAAACGGGAACAAGCAGGTCTCGCTGGCTACCGAAGACATGTTCATATGGGGCCAGGTTCAGACCGACGTTCCGTTCTTCTTTCCGAACCGGGAAGCGCTCGTCGATCTGTACAGGGAAACCGCGGAGGTTCCGGGAGTCGAACAGGTCGGCCTCAGCCACTCGACCATCGCACCGGCAGTCGTCGACCCCGTCATGATCCGGCAACTGTCGGAAGTCCTTCTGGACAAGAGTCCGATCACATTGCCGTCCGTCAGCCAACATCCCAAAAAGAAGGTACTCACACCGCTCATCGGAATCGAGACCGGCTCGGTTCGCCTGGCCAGGAAGATCATACCGAGCAAGGGCGTTCCCTTCTCGGTCGAAGACTGGCCGAGTGTGGTCCTGGAGGGACTGCGCATCATGAACGAAAACTGCTGGTATCCGATGATGACCCTCATGATCGGCAACCCGGATGAAACGGATGACGACGTCCGGGCCACACTGGACCTGATGTACGAAATGGAACGTCGGAAACTCTTCGGTTTCCTCGTCCCTTCCGTATTCACTCCGTTGCATGACACGCGGATGCATAAAGAGAGCGGTGTCACGGAGACCAGGAAACTCTCACCGCTCCAGTGGCAGGTGATCATGAAGTGCTGGAAGAACAACCTCCGACCGGGCCAGCAGAGTTGGTGGGGACCCTCGGCGTGGCGTGTCGGCTCGTTCGCGATGTGGCTGACGAAGCTGCGTCGGACAAACGGCCCCAATTTTACGTGGCCATTGTTCATGTTCGCCAGCCTGATGCCTGAAGACCTGATGGAGCGAATGGGCAAGATCTATGTCGGCAAACCCGTGAAGACGAAGACTCGCAAGGAGTTGCTGGAATCGATCAGACCGAACTACCGAAAGTATCTTCGCGAGGATTGCGGCGACCTGCCCAAAGGCTGGTCGGAAACAAAATCACAATCGTCGGAGCCCGAGGTTCTGGCAACAAGCGGCGACTGAGACTCTGAGCGCGATCTGCTCGAAACGCTCGCCCAACTCAAATACACCCCGGCCGGGCATCGATGCCGGTCGAGTTTTCCTTTTAGTGGAGGATCCCGATGTCATCCCTGCTCCTGGTCATGGCCCTGATGCTGCCCCCTCAACTGAACGATAACCCGTTCTATGCGAGTGGTACCTACGACCCCAGTATTCCTACTCCCACCGAAGAGTTGGGATACGGGATCGGAGAGCGGTTCACACTCTACTCGAACCTGGAAAACTACTACGAAACACTCGCCGAAACGTCCGATCGCATGCGGATGGTTCCTTACGGTAAGACCTATGAAGGCCGGACTCTCTACACCTTGATATTCTCCACACCCGAAAACCTTGCCCGGGTCGACGATATCCAGTCTGCCATCGCAAGGTTGAGAGACCCGAGAACGACTTCGGAGGCCCAGGCCGAGCAGATCGCCGAGACGACGCCGGCCATCGCCTGGCTCGCCTACAACGTCCACGGCAACGAGGCCGCCAGTTCCGAGGCGGCAATGCAGGTGGCCTACCAGTTGACCGCAGGCACCGATGCTCAAACGCTCGACCTTCTCGATAACCTGATCATCATTCTCGACCCGCTGATCAACCCCGACGGCCATGAGCGATACTCATCCCACGTCAACCGGTTCGTCGTGGCCGGGGCCAATTCGGACCCGAACGCAATCGAACGCCGGGAACCGTGGCCCGGCGGGCGGACCAATCACTACCTGTTTGACCTGAACCGGGACTGGGCGTGGCAGACACAGATCGAAAGCCAGGGAAGAATCAAGGCTTATCTGGAGTGGAATCCTCAAGTGCTGGTCGACTACCACGAAATGGGAAGCGGCAGCACGTACTTCTTCCCTCCCCCTTTCGCGCCCATCAACAAGAATTTTCCGGAAGTTCTCGTGAAATGGTTCTCCGTTTACGGTGACGGCAACGCCGAGGCAATGGACAGTATCGGGAGTCGATACTTCACCACAGAAGGCTACGACCTTTTCTACCCCTCCTATGGGGATTCCTGGCCATCGTTCCAGGGCGCAATCGGAATGACCTACGAGCAGGGAGGCGGCGGTCAGGGTGCACTGGCAATCGAGCGTAGCGACGGCACAATCCTCACGCTCCGCGACCGCGCATTGAACCACTTCACAACCTCGATAGCGACCCTCAAGACTACGGCCGACAACCGCCGCGACAAGCTGATGGACTTCTACCGGTATTTCCAGGAAGCCATCGATCGCGGAGAGAACGGCGAAATCAAGCGGTACTACATGGTCCCCGGAAAGGATATCGCTCGAGCCCGGGAACTGGCGGAACTGTTGGCGAGCCAGGGCATCGAGGTCAGCGTGGCCAGTTCGGAGTTCAGCGCTTCAGGCCTGACCGAGTTGACGGGCCGTTCCGGGAGTGAGGCGACGCTGCCGGCGGGAACCTACATGATCGACCTGGCACAACCGGCGGGGATCCTCGCGCACTCCCTGCTCGAGCCCGATCCGGAAATCCACGACTACTTCTTTTACGACATCACATCGTGGTCTCTGCCTCTGGCGTACGGCGTCCAGGCTTATGCGGCTGCCGATCGAACGAATGTGTCCAGCGTTCCCCTCACGGACGCTCCCGCCCTGACGTTGGGCGGTGCCCCCGACCAGCGCGCCCGGGCGGCGTACGCGTTTTCGATGGATACGAATTCGGCGGCCCGTCTCCTCAATGCGATCCTCAAGGAAGACATCCGGACGACGGTCATCCTGAAGGATTTTCGAATGAACGACACGCCGTTTCCAAGAGGGACGATCATCATTCCGATTGAAGGAAACGGCACCGGCCTGCACGACCAGGTCTCCTCTCTGGCCGACGTACATGGCGTCCAGGTTCATGCGTTCCAGTCTTACCTGACCCAGGATGGGATCGATCTGGGCTCCAACCGTGTACGGACGGTTCAGAAGCCGAAGATCGCGATCGTCGCCGACAACCCGACCAGCGGATACGGCTTCGGAACCCTTTGGCACCTGTTCGAACAGGAGAACGACGTGGATTTCACGACGATCCGGACCTCCCAGTTGGGAGGTGTGGATCTCGCCGATTACAACGTCCTGATCTTTCCGGATGGCGGAAGCTACATGGGCATCGTCGGAGAAGGCACACAGAATAGGATCCGCTCCTGGATTCAAAGCGGTGGGACATTCATAGGAATCAAGGCTGGCGCGATGTTTGCGACCAAGAACCAGGCCGGCTTTGCTTCGATCGGATACCACTACGTGGGTAACGACGCCGAGGAACGCCGGGCCCAGCGCGAGGATGACGCCGAGCCCGAAGAACTCTCCGAAGAAGAACGCCTGAAGGAACTCCTGACACCCTACGATGAGCGGGAAGACCAGCGCAGGACGGACTCGATCCCCGGGGCGACGATGAAGCTCCGTGTCGACGTTTCGCATCCGCTGGCGATCGGCTACGACAACGAGGTGACCCTCCTCAACCAGAACAGCATCATTCTTGATCTCAGCGAGGAAGGCGACAACGTCGTCTACTATCCGGAAAGCGGCTTCCGCCTCGGTGGGTATATGCGGGATGACAAGGAAGAAAAGCTGAAGCACACCGCCTACCTGGTCCGCGAACGGGTAGGCCAGGGCAGCGTTGTCCTGTATGCCGACATGCCGGCATTTCGTTCGTTCTGGGAAGGCGGCACCCGCCTGCTGCTCAACGGCATCTTCTTTGGTGTGGTGAGAGACCCGAACGTGGAATAAGAAAGAGGGGAGTCAACACGAAGACACGAAGGGCACGAAGAAACACGAAGTTTAGTTTTTCTTCGCGTCCTTCGCGTTCTTCGCGTTCTTCGCGACTTTGCGGTGAAATCCTAGTTTCGGAAAGCTAGGGGATGACTTGGACACCGTGCCAGAAGGCTACATAGCCCTGGATGTTGGCTGCGGCTTCTTTGGTTTCGGGATAGTACCAGGCGGCGTCTGTGGTCGACTTTCCGTTGGCCACGACATCGTAGTAGCTCGCCTCGCCCTTCCAGCCGCAGACGGTGTGAGTTTCGCTTGTCTCGAAGTGCTCACTGTTGATCGAGTTGGGGGGGAAATAGTGATTGCCTTCAACGACGATGGTTTCGTCGCTCTCTGCCAGAACTGTATCGTTCCAGATAGCCTTCATATGCAACCCTCCAGGGCTCAACCCGTTTTTGTCACCACTTATCTTCGCAGGTCAACTCGAATCCTACTGTGATCGGCCCTACTGACAAATCACGCCACAGGTTTGATCATGACAGCTGTCGGGAAGATCAGTATGATCAATAGACACACATAAGGGGTTCCGTTTTCAAATGAACGAAGAAGAAGCAGCAACTTGCGAGACAAAGCCCCGGATGAGCAGGGTCACTAAGATCGCGATTTTCGCAGCGATCGGTGCGTTGGCGGGATTTCTCCTGGGAGAGGTTTCGGCCGGAACGGCCATGGCGCTGCCGGTGGTGTCATCCTCGGCGGCGGTGGCTGACACTAGTCTCGGAGCCGCGGGTCCGCGGTATTTGAAACATTCATTGCCCGGGGTCTTAAACCCCCTCCCCCACTATGCTGTCTGAAGTATCGGAGGAAGCAGGTTCATGAAGACTTTGGCAACAGCTCTGCTGATTCTCGCCGTGGCCAGCCCGGGCATGGCCCAGAGACGGAATGGAGGACCGATGCCGGGAGACACGCCTCCCGACTTCACGCTCAACACCAAGGATGGGAAGAGCGACGTCACGCTTTCGAATCTCACGGGGCGACCCGCCGTCCTTATTTTTGCGTCCTACACGTGAGGCCCTTTTCGTCGCGATGTCGGTGACATCGAAAGCTGGTATCAGTCCGAGAAAGACAACGCCAACTTCCTGTTTGTTTATATCCGCGAAGCCCACCCAACCGACGGCAACCTGGGGGCGGCAAACATTCTGGAGGGTGTTCTGATCGAACAGCCCACGACCGATGACGAGCGTCAGGTCGCAGCAAACCTGTGCACGACGTCGCTCGAAATCTCCCTGCCGACAGTCCTGGACAAGATCGACGATCGCGTCGCGAATGCCTACTCGGCGTTTCCCGATCGGATTTACGTCGTCGGTGCCGACGGCCGGGTCGCCTACAAGGGCCAGCCTGGGCCTGCCGGATTCAATGTCCCCGAAGCCAGGGCGGCACTCGAGGTGGCGATGGCTGGCGACATTACCGCGTACGGCCAGCGGCAGCGGCCTGGCCAACGCCGTGGTCGGGGCCGGGGTGGGCGCGGGGCCTTTGGACAGGGATCCGAACAAGCCCTGGGCGAACTGGACACCAACGAAGACGGCAGGATTTCACGTGAGGAGTGGACCGGCGAAGCCGCAGGATTCGATCGATTTGATACCGATGGTGACGGTTTCCTGACTGCAAGTGAAGTCCAGAGTTCGTTCGGGCGTGGTGGAAGAGGAGGCCGTGGTCAGAACCCGCAAGCCCGCTTTGGCGCAATGGATTCCGATAGCGACGGCAAGCTCTCGAGACAGGAATTCCCCGGCCCAGGCCAGATGTTCGACACGATGGACACCAACAGCGACGACTTCGTCACGCTCGACGAGATGCAAGCCGTCCAGGGCGGCCGAGGCGTTGGCAGGGCCATTGGCCGAGGCAGAGGTCGCGGCACGAACCTTCGCCAGATGGACACCAACGGCGATGGCAAGATCTCCCGCCAGGAGTGGCAGCGACAACCTCAACTGTTCGAGCAACTAGACGCCAACAGCGACGGCTTTGTGACGCAGGAAGAAATGAGGCGGGGCCGAGGCGGTCAGGAATAGCTATTAGCTCGTAGCTTTCAGCTGGTAGCTCTTAGCTTCTAGCTGTTAGCCTTCAGGCAGCAACTTTCGGATTAGGCCCTACGCCGCCACTCCAAATAGTCCGCGTAATCTGCGTATGGATCTCCGCCCCCTCCCCGACTTTAGACTTCGGCCCTTCCCCTCCCCTTCCCCTCCCCCGACCGTGACATGGCTTACAATGCCGCGTGTAGATCTCGACCTACGATGGTTCGCCTGGACTCGACCCCAATTTGAATCAGGAGAAGATCAGATGACGACGTTACCCGGCCACGTGCTTCACGCCCCACCACACTATGAAGAACGGATGCGCGGAAAATTCGGCCTGTTGTTCGATCCTGCAGCTCCCAACTGGATTGCTACGGACGAATCCGGTGCCGAGATACTCCGGTGGGTTGATGGGCGGCGCACGGTTTCAGATCTGGTAGGTCAGTATCGAACACACTCGGGAAAGGACTGGGCGGAGGCGTGGCTGGACACCAGCACCTTCCTGAACCATGCTCTCAGAACCGACTTCCTGCGTACCGAACCGTTCGACCGCCCGAACTATCCGGGCCGGGGAGCACTCATCACGGAACACTCCCCCGAAGAGCTCTGGCTTCACGTCACCAACCGCTGCAATCTCACCTGTGGGCACTGCCTGGTCAGTTCCTCGCCGTCGGGCATCGAGGGGCTCTCGACCGAACGTTGGCTCGGCATCGTAGCAGAGGCGAAACAACTCGGGGTCCGACAGTTCTACATCACGGGAGGCGAACCATTTCTACGTTCCGATATTCTGGACATTGTCGCTGCCATCTGCAATGACAGCGAACTTGTGATCCTGACGAACGCGATGTTCTTCCGCGGAGACACGATGGAGAAACTGAAAGATGTCTCCATCGGGCGCCTCTCATTGCAGGTCAGTATCGACGGTCCTGATGCGGCTACACACAACGCGATCCGTGGGTCGGGATTCGAACGCACGCTGGAAGGAACCCGTGCGCTACTCGAAGCCGGATTCGAACCAACAGCATCGACTGTCGTCACCCGGTCCAACATCAACACGCTCGGAAGATTTCCACGGTTCCTCAGCGATCTTGGAGTCCGGCGCCACCACTTGTTGTGGGATCACAAGCAAGGTCGCGCGATCGACGCGGAGGCGATGCAATCCCCTTCTCCCAACGAGATCATCGAAACGCTCGACTTCTACCTCCAGAGCTCCAACTCCTGTGGTGTGGAGCTGGACAACTACGAAGTCGCCCTGGAGCGTGTCCAGGGCAGGCGCGGCGTCAAAATGGATCTGTCTGTAGCAGGTATGAGCAGCTTTTGCGTTTACGCAGACGGAGCGGTTTATCCCTCTGCCGCCCTCGTCGGAGTTCCCGAGCTTCGTATGGGCCACGTGGACACGCAATCGCTCGAAAGCATCTGGAAGGAATCGAGCGAGGCTCGGACGCTCAGGCAGTCGAGCGTCGTAGAAAAGGACGATTGCCGCCAGTGCTATCTGGCCTGCATATGTGGTGGTGGAGACATCGAGCATTCGTTCTTCTATTCGGGCAGCATCCTGGGAAAAGATCCATTCTCGACCGTTCACGAATGGTTGCTGCTCCGCGCCATCGAACAGATCGCTTCACAGAACAAGTCCCATGAGGGCCGATCGGGCTATGACTCGCCGACCGTGATCGCGGCGATGGGCGATTCGTTGTCGGAGATGAAGACCGTCGAAACCGGCGGCTTCGAGATTGCCTCTTCCAGATCGACGTGTGTACTGTCGGTCGACCTGGAGCGATCCCGCGAGAAGGTCCGCCAGTTTTACGCGGAAGCTGCCCTCGAGCCCCAGGCCGCATTATGTTGCCCCACGGCATATGACATGGAGGACCTTGATGCGCTGCCGAAGGAAGTCGTCGAAGTGTCCTATGGGTGCGGGAGCCCAATCCGCTTTGCGGGGCTCGACAACGATGAAACCTACGTTGATCTCGGCTCGGGAGGCGGCATCGATTGTTTCATCGCTGCTCGGCGTGTGGGCCCGAACGGTCGGATCATCGGCATCGATATGACGCCGGAGATGGTAGAGCGGGCGGAACGTAACAGGCCGATCGTGGCCGAGTCGCTCGGATACGATGTCGTCGAATTCCGTCGAGGCTACCTCGAACAACTACCGCTGGACGACGGTGTGGCTGACGTCGTGACGTCGAACTGCGTCGTCAACCTGTCCCCGGACAAGCGCAGGGTGTTGTCGGAAATGTGGCGGGTTCTCAAGAACCACGGTCGGGCGATCATATCGGACACGGTTTCTGAATCGACAATCCCCCACCACATGAAGTCAAATCCGAGGCTCTGGGGCGAATGCGTTTCGGGCGCCTTAACCGAAAACGAGTATTTTGCGATGCTCGAGCAAGTCGGGTTCTACGGACTCTCGCTGGTCGAAAAGTCGTTCTGGAAAGAGATCGAAGGGTATCGTTTCTACTCGCTCATCATTCGCGGCTTCAAGTTCGGCAAGAATGGGGTCTGCAATTTTGAAGGGCAGCGGGCCGTGTACCTGGGCCCCCAGAAAGCGGTCGTGGATGAAGAAGGCCATCTGTTTCCACGCAACGAAGCGGTACAGATCTGCGCCGACACAGCGGCAAAGCTCAGCCGGCCACCCTACGCTGGTGCGTTCCTGGTCCTCGACACGGACAGCGATGCTTTGTCGGAAGTGACATGCTGCGATCCGGGACAGTGCTGCTAGCTACACTCCCCCGATGTAGGTGCACCTGCCCCCCCTTCCCTGATGTAGATGCGCTCTGTGAGCGCATATGAGCGGTCATAGACCGCACCTACATGCGGGGGGAACATGCGGTCATGGACCGCACCTACATTGCGACCTGCTATTCTTGATATGTTGCCCTGACAACGTCCCATGAATGAATGGATCATCCTCGCAGTTGAAACGATTCGGAACCTTGGTTGGATCGGCCCTGTTGTATTCACCCTCCTGTATGTTGCAACGACCGTAGCGCTGCTCCCGGGTTCCGCAATCACACTCATCGCCGGTTTCCTCTACGGCCCCGTGTACGGACTGGCCCTGGCTTCACCCGCGAGCGTTCTGGCTGCAACAATCGCGTTCGTCCTCTCACGGTCGGTGTTTCGACACAAGATAGAACACCACATTCAGAATCGACCCTTCCTGCACAACCTGAACCTGGCGGCCGAAAAATCAGGTTTCAAGCTGATGATGCTGCTCCGGCTTTCTCCGTTGTTTCCTTTCGTTCTTCTCAACTACTCCCTCGGGTTGACCCGCGTTCGGCTTCGAGACTACATTCTGGCCTCGTTCATCGGCATGCTACCCGCAACAGCGATGTACGCCTACCTCGGGTCGGTAGCCTACTCCATAGCGCAGTTATTGTCCGGCCAGCGCGAAGCCACCACCGGGGAGAGCATCATGTACTGGGCAGGACTGATTGCCACTGTAGCCATCGCGGTATTTCTCACACGCATGGCCCGCCGTGCGTTGGAGGCTGTCAATGAAGACTCGGACGGCCACGATGTAAGGATGTAGGTGCGGTCTATGACCGCATGAATCCGCGCTCATAGAGACCTACATCACAGGGAAAACATGCGCTCTCAGAGCGCACCTACATCCATCGCAGGAAGTCTGCGGTGTGCCGGGGGTAGTGATCGTCCTCGGGGAGATTCTCCAATTCCCTCTTCAAGCGATCCAGATCCGGCGGTGTGTCGATGTCGTACCAGGAGGGCACCGTGACGACTGCCTTTTCCAACTCGCTGGCCTTATCGACGGTTTCTCGAAGGACGGTTTTCCGGCTCCAGGAGATTCCCTCGAAGAGACGCGCATCCGGCTCTCTCATCCCGACCAGGTAGTAACCCCCATCCTCACTCGGACCGAGAATTATTTCCGCACCGCCCTGTAATCTATCGATGGCTTCTGACACATACTCTATGGGAAGAGTCGGCAAGTCGGTCCCGACGACGACAACACCGGAGGCGCCACCGGCGTGTCTCTCCTCGATGATCCGATGCATGCGTTGGCCCAGATCGTCGCCCCTCTGGGCCATCAGATGAAAGGACGGGGCGATAGCCTGTCGGAACCAGGCTTCTTCTTCGTCAGGTGTATAGGCGAGCCAGAGGTCGACGGCAGAAAGCGAACCGATACGCGAGATTGTGTCGAGTAACATCGAGCTGTACAATCCGGCAGCCTCCCCGGGCGTGAGAGGTGGCGACAGGCGGGTCTTCGTGCGGCCCGGTTCGGGCGCCTTCGCCATGACGACGATCGAAATGCTGGAGTCGGCAAGGATCATGGTTCCACGGAATCGACAGGAGAGCTATATCGATAGAAACGGGCCAGACGCTCGGGGGATACACCGATGTAGAAGGCGGCCAACAACAATTGGTTGGTCGTCGCCGTTCTAAGGAAACCGCGCCTGCGGTATCGACGCGCCGACGTTGTCACAGGAGTCGGAATCATTTTCAAACGACCGTACTTCTTGATGCGGCGAGCTAATTCGACGTCTTCCATCAGGCCCCAATTCTTGAATCCGCCGGTCTCGACGAAGAAGTCCTTTCGGACGAACAACGCCTGATCTCCGAAGGGCACGGCATAGTAGGAACGCACATTCGACGCGGCAGACTGCAAACGCAGGAGCCGGCTATTGGAATCGAATCGCAGATGAAAAGCACCCCCCAGGACGACGGGATCTTCCATGCTGGTCTCGATCAGTCGGCGGGCTCCCGAAGGCAGTACGGTGTCAGCATGAACGAACAGAAGCAAATCTCCCGACGCCACGTCGGCTCCCGCGTTCATCTGAACACCTCGGCCCCTCGTCGACTCTACGACGGATGCGCCTGCGGCGTGCGAGAGCGAAACGGTGGCATCAGCGCTTCCGCCATCGGCGACGATGATCTCATCGAATCCATGCTCGGCCAGAGCAGCGATGGCCGGCGCAATCGACTCGGCTTCGTTATGGGTAGGGATGACGACTGAAATTTGCATGCGACTTTACTTCATTGTCATTTTAACGAGACAACATCCACATGAACGAACGTTTTGACATCATCGTGATAGGCGGCGGAACCGCCGGACTTACCGTGGCTTCGGGAACCGCAAGATTCGGAGCGAAGGTTGGCCTGGTCGAAAGGGACCGACTCGGCGGTGAATGTCTGTGGACTGGGTGTGTTCCAAGCAAGGCCTTGATCCGATCGGCCAGGCTCGTCTCCGATCTGCGACATGCGGCAGAATTCGGGCTTACGCCCACGAAGCCGGAATTCGATTTTGCAACCGTCATGGCCAGCATGCGAGAGGCTCGCGATTCCGTCGGAAAGCATGACGATCCCACACGGTTCGAGAACATGGGGATCGACGTTATCCAGGGTGAGGCCACGATGCTCGATCCGAATCGAGTCCGTGTAGCGGGCCGGGAACTTCAGGCAAAGAAGATGGTCCTGACAACAGGCTCCCGCCCAGCCGTACCGCCAATACCCGGCCTGGCCGAATCCGGATTCATCACCCACGTCGAGGTGTTCGCCCTCGAGCAAATGCCCGGCTCCCTTGTGGTTCTCGGAGCCGGTCCCATCGGCATCGAGCTGGCACAGGTGTTTTCCCGCTTTGGTTCCAAGGTCACCGTGATCGAGATGTCCGATCGGGTTCTCCCGCGCGAAGACCAGGAAGTGAGTCAGGTCGTCGCAGAAATCCTCGCCCAGGAAGGCATGACGCTCGTTCTGGGAGACAAAGTAACCGGGGTGCAGCGCGCAGGTGGTATGAAACAAGTTTCTACCGAATCCGGCAGAACGATCACCGCCGAGGAAGTACTTGTTTCGGCAGGGCGGAAAGCCAATGTTGAAGAGCTTGATCTGGATCGGGCCGGTGTTCGGACGGGGAAGGGAGGCATCGAGATCGATGACAAGCTCGGGACCAACATCAGGTCCGTTCACGCCGCGGGAGACGTCACCGGCAAGATGCTCTTCACTCACGTGGCCGAATACCAGGGACGTCTGTTGGCCGGAAACCTCCTGTTTCCAATCAAACGAAAGGCTTCCTATCAAAACGTATCCTGGGCCACCTACCTCGACCCCGAAGTTGGACACATCGGCTGGACCGAAGCCGAGGCACGGTCTCGGGTCCCTAACTTGAAGGTCCTGCGCTATTCGATGGCGGACCTGGATCGCGCCATCACCGAACGCCAACCCGTCGGCTTCATCAAGCTGCTCGCAACGCCCAAAGGAAAGCTTGTGGGTGGCCACATCGTCGGCCCGAACGCCGGCGAACTCATCCAGGTGATCCAACTTGCCATGTCCAACAACATCCCCGCCGGTAAGCTCTCCCAGGCCATCCGTGTTTATCCAACGATGGTCGAGGGCCTCGAGCGGGCCGCGGATGGGTTTTACAAAGACAAGTTCGACGGTGTGCTTGGCAAGTTTATGAAGTGGGTTGCGAGACGGTCGTTGGGATGAGGAGTAAAGCTCGAGGACTTCACCGCGGAGACGCGGAGGACACGAAGGGGAGCTTTTCACTTGCGATGTGCGCTCATAGAGCGCACCTACAATCCGAATCCGGATTCCCTATGTAGGTGCGGTCTATGACCGCACATCTTCCGAAGTGCTCATCAAACGCCCACACAACAAAAGGGCGGCCCTGACGGCCGCCCTTTCTTTTCGTCTTGTCTGTCTTAACGTGCTAGAACCGGTACCGCAC
>CAZOZZ010000097.1:0-16577 GCA_964584435.1 uncultured Solibacteraceae bacterium
AACCGTCTCTTAGCAGATCGGCTCTTCTGTCCGAATTACTCTGACGACGTACACTGCAGGAAATACCATCACAAATCGTTCACCATCAGGGAATATGTCGTCGCCCCTGAAACCCCAACTCGCCGCCATACCTTGTATCGGAAGCATCCGTTCGTTGCCATAAACAAAACTCGGCTCGGTCTGAATCTCTCAGGGAATTCAGGGCTCTGCTCCCAAATTCAAAGCCATTCCCGAGATGCAGGGGCGCTCTATGAGCGCCTTTATGCGGTCACAGACCGCACCTACATTTGGGTGGTGGCTTGTTTGGCCAGGGTATAATCAGGCGCTACAACGGAGGAGATAACGGATGGCAGACAATCGGCTTGACGGCAAGAGCGTGCTTTTGGTGGTCCCGCAGACTCAGTTTCGCGAGGAAGAAGTTTTTGAACCTCAGCGGATTCTCGAAAAGGAAGGTGCCCGTGTCGTAGTGGCATCGACGGCTGCGCGAACATGTCGCGGCATGCGGGATGGCGTTCTGGAGGCCGTGATCGCGATTGAGGAGGCTAACGGAGAAGATTACGATGCCGTGGTGTTGGCGGGTGGATCTTCCGTTCCCGCACTCTGCTGGAAGGACAAGAAACTTCAGGAGCTGGTTTCCGGGATGGCGGAAGCCGGAAAGATCGTTGCTGCAATCTCCTTATCGACGGTGGTTCTCGCCAAGGCCAGTCTGCTGGAAGGAAGGAAGGCTACCGTGTATTTTCTTCCCGAAGCTCTCGATGAACTGAAGAACGGTGGAGCGACTTACGTTGAGGAGAGGGTGATCGTCGACGGGAACATCGTCATGGCGGAGGGTCCGGAGGAGTCCGGACGATTTGCGAAGGCCGTGGTGACGGCACTGGCGGGTTAGATGTAGGGGCGCTCTGTGAGCGCCTATTGTGCGGTCATAGACCGCACCTACATTTGCATTTACATTTTGGTGGTGGCTTGTTTGGCCCAGTCGAGCACTTCGGCTGCGGGTATTTGTCCCGGGACACCACCTTGAGCCATCGTGGGACGTCCGCCGCCGCGGCCGCCGAATTCCTTAACCGTTGCCTTCAACACGGCCCTCACGTCGAAACGCTGATCTTCCGACCTTGCGAAAACCAACTTGACCGGATCGCCCGTCGCTGCGAAGAGAACGACGGCCGAACGACCGGTGCAGATCGCTTGCGCTAATCCACGAATCTGCTCTTGCGTTCGGTCCTCGAAGACCTTCACGGCAAACCCTTCTTCCACGGGAAACGATTCGGCCTCATGAGTCAGAAGCGACGACTCCAGTTCCTCGATTTTCTTTTTCCGGCGTTGCAGTTCTTCGCGCATCGTGGCTACTGCCCGAGCTGATTCGAGCGGAGGTGCGGATGTCATCTGTGCGATCTCATCCAGGGCTTTGTTGGCTCCGCGTGCGTAGCGTAACGCCCGACAACCGCACAAGAACTCCACGCGGACCTGCTTCCTCACCCGTTCCTGCCGGGTGATCAGGATCGGACCGATTTCGCCGGTCACCCGCACATGGGTGCCGCCGCATGCCGACCGGTCAAAGCCGTTGATGTCGATCACGCGGATCTCGCCCTCCCGCTTCGTGGGTTTGCGGAGTGAGGCTTCTCCGACGTCTTCCGGACCGACATATTCGACGGACACCGGCAGGCTCTTCTGGATCGTACGGTTGGCCAGGTCTTCGGCTTGATCGAGCTGCCCGCGCTCGGCAGATCTCACATCCAGGTCGATCGTCGAGGCTGTTGTCCCCAGATGAAACCCTACCGTCTGCCACCCGAAAAGAGACACGAAGGCCTGTGAGAGGACATGCTGGCCCGAATGTTGCTGGATGTGATCCAGACGCCTGTCCCGGTCGACGATTCCTCGTATCGGTCCCGCCTCCAATCCCGAATCGACAACGTGAACGATGCGGGATGATTCGTCTTCGAAACAGTCGAGCACCCGCTTCCCTTCGATCGTGCCCGTGTCGTTGGGCTGCCCGCCGGAGGTTGGATAGAAGGCGGTCCGATCGAGAACAATGCCCTGCTGGGAGCCAACCGCAAACCGGTCGACGATCTCTGCCTCGAATTCGAACAGGTAGGGATCGCTGTAGTAGAGCCGCTCCGTTTTCATTACGGGTGTGGTGATCAGTTCACCGGCCCGGCGTCCTGTACCTGATGGACAAACAGCGGGCTTTCACTGACGAGTGCGCCGGAAAGATAGATCTGGACGGTGTAGGTTCCCGCCTGGCTGAACGTCACGTTCGTGAAGAATGTGATGTTGTCTGCATGTCCCTGCGGGGCGATCGAAAACGAGCCGGGCGTCGACACGACCGTTTCGTTGCGATGGGGGTCCAACACGGTGACCTGCGTTTCGAACTCTCCTTGACCCTGCCAATGGTTGACTACGGCAAACTTGACTACCGTCGCTGGAAAGATCGGCAGAAAAACGTTCTGAAAAACTCCCATCAGGGAAAGTTTGTTGCCCACTTCAAGACGGACGTCGTCGCACAGCAGTGAATAACCCAAATTCGCTTCAGCCATCGTTGTCGCTTCCTTCAGATGTAGGGGCGCTCTGTGAGCGCCCGATGTGCAGATGTAGGGGCGCTCTATGAGCGCCCGATCTGCCGGATTCGAACGGTCATAGACCGCACCTACAGTCTTTTAGTTTCCACTGAGCCATGAATCGCGGATCCGCCGCTGTTTTGGCGTGGTGTTTTCGATTTCCCTAATTTCATATTCCGGTCTTTCATCCGGCGAATCGGCCGGCGTTTCGATCAGTTCGAGTCCGGCATATGCCAGGTATTCCCCATACGGGAGCTCGGTCGTTCGGTGAACAAAATCTGTGTACTCCCTCTCCAGATCCAGGCTCGTGACTTCCGTGATGGCACGGGCAACACCGAAGTCATCCTCGAAATACCGACCCTGCTGGGCGTAGTTCTCATTCAGATGGCGCATCACGTCATCCATTGAGAAACGGTTATCGGTAGCATCCCGGATCTTGAGGTCGAGAAGCAGGCCGATTAGCAGACCCTTGTTGTAGTAGGAGAAACTGTTCTCGGCCTGGTTGTAGAACGGCTTGTTGTCGAACCAGGTCAGGAGGCTCGTGTCGGCCGCCGACAGTTCATGTCTACCGTCCCGGTTCTGTAGCGTCCCCACCTGTCTTGCGAGTGACTGGTAATAATCCTGGCGACTCTGATACTCGGTTCGCGTCAGGACGAGTCCACCGTAGTAACTG
Source organism: uncultured Solibacteraceae bacterium (assembly GCA_964584435.1). Taxonomy (GTDB): domain Bacteria; phylum Acidobacteriota; class Terriglobia; order 20CM-2-55-15; family 20CM-2-55-15; genus CAZOZZ01. The sequence goes on from CAZOZZ010000097.1 coordinate 3,229, forward strand.
GTAAAACCCTCGTTGAACCACAACGCCGTGCTGTAGTCTTCAGCGAAATAGTCGATGGGTTCCATGTTCTGCGGACGGATCCTCTTGACGTTCCAGAGATGAAAGAACTCGTGAGAGCTGACCCCAACGATGCCACGCACCGAACTGTCGCCTTCTCGAAACGTACGGTTGATGGCTGTCGAGTCTCGATGTTCCATCCCGCCACCACTGCGTTCCCTCGTAAAGTGATACAGGAAGTAATACTCCTCAAATGGCACATCCTGCATGAGATCGACATGTCCTTGAACGACCCTCTCAAGTACCGACACCAGCTCCGCTGCGTCGTACTCGCGGTGGGCGCCATCAACGATGACGTGTATCGGAACCCCCTCGACCCTGAACTGGTGGCGATCCAGGTTGCCGACGTCCACAGGTGAATCCACCAGGTGGTCGTAGTTGTCAGCCCGATACACATTGGGATACTCGGTTTCGGGCAACGCTGTCGCTATCGTCCAGCCTCTGGCAGGCTCGATCACGAGAGTCAAGGGCAGGTCTCGCTGCTGTTTCCAGAGCAACAGCAGGTTCGCACTGTTCCAGAAAGCGTGGCTCTCGTTCAACTGGCTCGAAAAAGGGCTCAGCTGATCGGCAAATATCGTGTACCGAACTTCAATCCTGTCGGTCCCCTTCGGCTCGAGACGCCACGTCTGCTTATCGATCCGCTTGAAAGCCACGCTCGCATCAAATCCCTGCAGGTACTGTGCGAAATCCCGTATCACGTAGGTTGCGTTCCAGGCAGGCAACCCCAGATCCAGCACCTCGGTCCCCGGATCATCGATCGTCATCGCAATATGAAACAAATGGCTCGAAGGATCCGGCATCCCGACCGTGTACTGGACGGACTGGGAAAAGCCGGGCGTGGCCCATAGAATCAAGATGAGAAATAGTTTCTTCATGTTATGTATCACTCTTAGCTGTTAGCTGGCGTCCGGGGCCACATCCAGACCTTGGACTTTGGACCTTGGACTTCGGACTCCCATCTGCGTAATCCGCGTAAAGCCCCCCCTCTCACTCCCTCAATCCGCGTAAAGATTCAACCAACCTCCCATGTATCCCATCGAAGGCACCATTCGACATGATAACCACACGGTCACCGCTTCGTGCATTTGCTGCCACGAAACTAACAATTTCCGCGGTTGAGGAAAAGGTGTGGGCCTCGCCACCGTTCTCGCCTATCTTCTGGACAACTCGTTCGGGCGACAACACTTCCGCCGACTCCAGGTGCTTCGGTGAATGCACTCGGGCGATGATTGCCACATCCGCCAGGCCAAGCGATCGCGCAAATTCCTCTTCGAAGATCCGACGCCTCGATGTCTGCGACCGTGGTTCAAATATCGCCCATATGCGGGCGTCGGGAAACTGGGCTCGCATGCCTCCGAGTGTCTCCCTGACAGCGGTTGGGTGGTGAGCGAAGTCGTCGTAAACAGTGACGCCATCGACTTTACCGCAAACCTCAAGTCTCCGTTGAACGTTTTTGAATGTCGCCAGCGCCGCCTGAATGTCTTCCGGCGAGATGCCGACCTCGTCAGCGGCTACGATCGCACTGAGCGCATTCAGGACGTTGAACCGGCCAACGAGCGGGATCTTGAAATGAAACCAGAACTCCCCCCGAAGCACCACTTCAAAGGCCGTGCCATCGCCTTCCGGCCGGATCCGCCTGGCCTGCCAGTCGCCTTCTTCAATACCGAAAGTGGCCACTCGGGACTTCGCGGCGGGCAACAGGTCGGCCACGGGGGGGCTGCCTATGCCGGCCACGATCAATCCTCGACGAGGAACGATATTGACCAGGCGGCGGAAGGACAACTCGATCGCCTCCAGGTCCCGGTAGATGTCGGCATGATCGAACTCGATGTTCTTGATCAATGCGATTCGTGGAAGGTAGTGCAGGAACTTCGGCCCCTTGTCAAAGAAGGCCGTATCGTATTCGTCACCTTCGATGACGAAATCTTCCCCTTCTCCCAGTTGGAAACTGCTCCCGAAATTGCCGGTGATGCCGCCCACCAGAAAAGATGGGCTGCGGTTGGCCGATTCGAGAATCCAGGCCAGCATCGCCGTCGTCGTCGTCTTTCCATGCGTCCCAGCTACAACGATCGATCGCTTACCCCGTATGAAGAGTTCCTTCACTGTTTCAGCCATCGAGGCGTAGCGAATCCCCGAATCCAGAGTGTGTTCCACCTCGGGGTTACCGCGGGAGAGAGCGTTGCCGATAACGACCAGGTCCGGCTTCACCTGCTCGATGTTTTGTTCGCTGAATCCTTCAAAGACGGAAATCCCCAGTTGCTCGAGGAACGTGGACATCGGTGGGTAGACGGCTGCATCCGAGCCGGAAACGTCGTAGCCCCGGGCCTTCAGCATGCCCGCGAGCGAGGCCATGGCGGTTCCACAGATACCGGAGAGAAAGATGCGACTGTAACCTTCGTTCATCCTCATGTAGCTACGCTCGATGAGCGCATGCCCTTTCCCTCTTCGGAAGATGTGCGGTCATAGACCGCACCTACATCTACAGGTACGCTATCAGGCAGGCTCGACAGCGGGTTCCATCAGTTCAAAGACGCTGGTCTCATCGAGCGTGATCCTGGCACGGACCCCAAAGGGAACGATGAGGTTCGGTCTCGAGGTGTGTCCGGTGGCAAAGCCGTAGAGAATCGGAACGTTGAGATCCCGCAGCAGATCCGACACGACCTCCTGGAGGCTATAACCCTGTTGTGGGTGTTGCTCGCACTGGACCATTTCACCAAAAACGATGGCGCGAACCGAATCGAACTTCCCTGCTTGTTTTAACTGCGTGAGCATACGGTCGATCTGGTACGGGCGACAGTCGATGTCCTCGAGAATCAGGATGGAGTCCGAAGTGTCGATGTCCCACGGTGTCCCCATCGTCGAGACGAGCAACGACAGGCACCCGCCTGTCAGGCGACCTTCCGCTCGTCCCCTGTTCAGGATTTCGGTACCTTCGGTTGGAAACCGGACCGCCTCGGCGCCGACCAGAGTTCGCAGAAGTAGATCCCTATCGTACCCGCCGACGCCCAGCCTCATCGTCGTCGCCACCATCGGCCCGTGGAACGCGACCACACCTGCCCCAAGGTACGAATTCAAAAGCATCGTAATGTCGCTAGCGCCACAGAAGATTTTCGGATGGGCCCTGATGTCCGCCGGGGCAATGTGAGACAAAAGGTGCCCGCTGCCGTAGCCACCCCGGGCACAGAAGATCGCCCGGACGTCCGGGTCCTCGAGCATTTCCCGGAATTCGGTGACACGGCGCTCCTGGTCACCGGCTAGGTAACGAAAGGAGGAAAGGATGTCGTCCCGGTAGCGGACCTTGAAACCCAGACTCTCGATTTCCCGGCATCCCGCCGACAGCAGGTCAGGCTTGACACTGCTCGCCGGGGCGACGATCCCCACGGTGTCACCAGGGCGAAGTGCGGGCGGTTTCACTGCAGTCATCGACGACGTCGCTCCCAAGCGTCTTCATTCACAAGGTTTTTCGGCCGTTCTCCACTGAGGGCGGCTATCAGGTTGTCCGCAACAATCATACACATTTCCAGGCGCGTTTCGTGTGCGGCACTGGCGATGTGAGGCGCCAGAAGGACACTGTCAGACCCGAGCAGCCCTTCCTCGACGTCCGGTTCCCGCTCATAGTTGTTGTAACCAACGGCGAAGTTAGCGACAACCTTGAGGCTGGGAGTCCGATCCATCAACTCCGGATCAATCCTGTCGGTCACCATAGACATGATCCCGTTTACTCCGTCGATCCTGGCGGCCAACTCCTCAGGAGTCAAAACCCGATCGGTCGAATTCATCTCTGTCTGGACATGACCCTCAAGCCGTGATATTGCTTTTAGGAATACGCGTCTGGTGACGAAGACCTTTCCAGTCACAGCAACACCTCCCTGCATGGATTGGATCTCTCACATGGATTGGATCTCTCAGTGGTGGAGCTTTCGGCCGCCAACAACCCTGCGACGTGAGGTATCGAATGTCAAGCGTATGTTATACTTTGAGGTCTTTTTAGAACTTTGTCTTGATAGGAGCAGCTTGGAATGAATCGTGTCTCGCTTTTGGCCCTGGCCTTACTTACATTGACCGCCTGCGGCGCACCCGCAGAGTCCGAATCGGGGGCAGCCGACGTATTGGTTACCTATTTTGAACACGGACGTGTGATCGTCGGCGACGGAACCGTCATCGAAGACGCCGCTTTCGTCGTTGAAGACGGAATCATCACCGCGATTGGCCCGGCGGACGAGGTCGCGCACCCCCCTGGCTCCGATCGTTTCGATCTGGCCAATCACACCGTCATGCCGTTTCTCCACAACCTCCACGGCCATGTTGGCTACGGCGGCGGAGCAGTATTCTCGGCTTCCCTCTACTCCCGGGAATCTATTATCGAGGATCTGAACCGTTACCTCTACTACGGCGTTGGATCCGTCACCGTTCTCGGCAGTGACACGGGCGACACGGCGTTCGAAATCCGGGCTGACCAGAAAGCCGGAACCGCCGGAGGCGCCAGAATATTTACGGCGGGCCGGGGTATCACGGGACGCAATGGATGGCCGACGACTATCCCAGCACTGGCGGATGCACCGATCCAGGTCAACAGCGAGGATGAGGCACGCCAGGCGGTCCGCGACATGGCTGCCAAGCAGGTTGATTTCATCAAGGTCTGGGTGGACGACAACCGGTCGGTTACAGGACAGATTTACCGTGGCGGCAGGTTGACAGACCAATACTCCACAATTCCCAAGATGCGCTCCGAGTACTACGAGGCCGTGATTGACGAGGCACACCTGAACAACATTCGGGTAGTCGCTCACGTTCTCTATCTGAACGACGCGAAGAGCCTTCTTGCAGCGGGAGTCGACGGCATCGTCCACAGCATCCGGGACAGGAACGTCGATCAGGCGTTCATAGACGCGATGTTGGAAAACGACGTGTTCTACGTTCCGACCCTGACCGGGCACGAGTCCGCGTTCATATATGGGGACGAACCCGACTGGGTCGGCGAACAGGCAATGCGCGAAACGGTCAGTGCGAGTGCGAGTGCTCGCTTGACGAGCCCGCGTACCGTTGGACTGGCCAAGCAGGATCCGAACTCGAGTCTGACGCGCCGCCAGTATGCCACGGCACTTCGCAACCTCAAGACGCTTGCGGATGCAGGTGTCACGATCGGCATGGGAACCGACTCCGGAGCGATGAACCGCTTCCCCGGTTATTTTGAACACCGGGAGCTCAAGCTGATGGTCGATGCCGGGATGACGACCGAACAGGTGATCCTTGCGGCGACCCAAACCGCCGCCGAGATCCTCGGTATTCAGGACACGACGGGTACTCTTGCCCCCGGCAGGCTGGCGGACTTTCTCCTGATGCCCGGAGATCCAATCGAAGACATCCTGAACTCCCGAGACATTGCGGAAGTGTTCCAGGGTGGAAGACAGGTCGATCGGTCCGCGATCATCCTGAGTTTTTCAAACTAGACTGGTGGAGGATGCCGGCCAACCGGCATCCTCCAACTTCTTCCGGGAGCGGGGAATGATTTCTCCGTCTCCACGATTCCATCAACCCCATCCGAATTATTCCCCGGACCCCAAGTACACTGCCCTTGACTCCAACCGAATGAAGTGCGAAAAAGGTGAACTGAATCGACGTGGCAACCCACCCCCGAACAATCGGAATGGCTGAAAACAAACGAACCGCCCTCTACAAGGTCCACAAAGCACTCGGCGCGCGTGTGAGTCCCTTTGGCGGATGGGAAATGCCGGTCGAATACAGCGGGATCCGAGCCGAACACATCGCCGTCCGTACGGCCGTCGGACTTTTTGACGTGAGCCACATGGGTGAGTTCTACGTCCGCGGACCGGGCGCGTGCGACCTGCTTCAAAAGATCGCGACGAACGATGTCGACCGGCTCGTAGACGGCCAGATCCAGTATTCCGCGATGGCGCGTCCGGAAGGAACCGTCGTCGACGACCTGCTCGTCTACCGTATCGACAGTGAAAACTACATGATGGTGGTCAACGCAGGCAACATTCAGAAAGACTTCGAGTGGATCGCGGGTCACAACGAGGACGGCGTCACGGTTGATGACACCAGTGCCGACACCACCTTGCTGGCCATACAGGGACCAAAGGCAATCGAGACGCTGGGGCCGCTCACCGGCCTGGATCTCTCGGAAATCCCTTTCTATCACTTCGCTACCGGTCAGTTGGCAGGTGTCGATGGAATCGTGTCGAGAACCGGTTACACCGGCGAGGATGGATTCGAACTCTACTTCGATCGCAAGGAATCCGAGTCCGTGTGGGCAGCCATACTCGAGGCGGGAAGGATCCACGGTATACGGCCCATCGGCCTCGGCGCGCGAAACACGCTACGGCTTGAAGGCAAGCTGCTGCTATACGGCAACGACATGGATGAAACGACGACGCTGCTTGAAGCCGGCCTGGGGTGGATCGTAAAGCTCGACAAAGGCGACTTCATCGGTCGGAAGGCGCTGGAAGCTCAAAAGGCCGAAGGCGTCCGAAGGAAACTCGTCGGTTTTGAGATGCTGGGACGAGACATCGCCCGAGATCACTACCCTGTCTGGATCGACGGGGTGGAGGTCGGCCATGTCACCAGCGGCAGCCCTTCCATCACTCTGAACAAGAACATCGGCCTGGCCTACCTGCCTGTCGAGAATGCCGCCATCGGCACCGGCTTCCAGGTCCAGGTGCGCAAACGCCTGTGCGATGCACGGGTTGTGGCAACCCCTTTCTACACACGGAGACGAACGGCATGACCCCTGAAGATTTGAAATGCACCAAAGAGCACGAATGGATTCGCATCGTCGGCGACACGGCAACCGTGGGGATCACTTCGTTCGCCCAGAAGGAACTGGGCGATGTCGTCTACGTGGAGCTACCCAAGGTCGGAGACCAGTTTGATATCAACGAGGCCTTCGGCACCTTGGAATCCGTAAAGGCCGTGTCTGAGTTGTTCATGCCGCTGTCCGCGGAGGTCACCCAGATCAACGACGCTCTGGACGGCAAACCCGAACTCGTGAACGACGATTCCTACGGTGACGGATGGCTCATCCAGATCCGTATGAGGGAACCATCGGAAATAGAGAATCTCTTATCCGCTGAAGCTTACGACGATTACACAGACGACACGGAGGAGTAGCTTCTTGCGATACATTCCGAACTCTGCCGTTGATCGCCAGGGGATGCTCTCGGAAATCGGAGTCGATTCGATCGAGGCACTTTTCACCGGAATCCCCGAGGAACTCAGGCTCCGCCGTCCACTCAACATTCCGGCAGCCATGACCGAACCGGAGCTTCTGGACTATTTCAACAAGACCGCAGCGAGAAACGGCATCGATCACTGTTCGTTCATCGGGGCCGGCGTCTATCGCCACCACGTTCCCCTGATCATCGACACCCTGATTTCCCGTTCCGAGTTCTACACCGCTTATACGCCTTATCAGGCTGAGATCGCCCAGGGAACGCTCCAGGCCATCTTCGAGTTTCAAACCTACATCACGCAATTGACCGGATTGGACGTGGCCAACGCCTCGCTTTACGACGGAGGCACCGGGCTTGCCGAAGCCATCCTGATGGCTCAGCGCATCACCCGCAAGCATCGATTTCTCATAGCCCGTTCGGTCCACCCGGAGTACCGGGCCGTGATCGAAACCTACACGACGAAGCTTGGCGTCACACTCGAGACCGTCGAGTTCACCGACAACGGGCAGCTTGATCTGGACAGGCTGGAATCGGCTTTCGACACGGATGTGGCAGGCGTGGTTGTTCAGTCACCTAATTTCTTCGGCACGATCGAGTCCACCGCGGAAATCGCCAAGATGGCCCACCGCCACGACGCGCTGGCGATCGTCAACGTATCCGAAGCCATGTCGCTGGGCCTGGTGAAACCACCTGGAATGGCTGCTTCGGACGAAGGAAGGGCCGACATCGTCGTCGGCGAGGCCCAGTCACTTGGAGTCCCGATGAGCTTCGGTGGCCCCCACGTCGGTTTCATCGCAACCCGATCCCGATATCTGCGTCAACTGCCAGGCAGGCTGGTCGGCATGGGCCAGGACAAGGAGGGCAAGCGCGGCTTCGTCCTGACACTGGCGACACGGGAGCAACATATCCGTCGAGAGAAGGCAACTTCCAACATCTGCACGAACCAGTCTCTTTGCGCACTGATGACGACGGTCTACCTGGCTACCGTGGGTCCTCGGGGACTTCGAGACGTCGCGGAACAGAACGTCATGAAGACCGCATATGCCGTCGAACAGATCCAGGAAAAGACCCCACATGAGGTCGTGTGCCCGGGTCCCAGATTCAATGAATTCGTGATCCGGCTCGAAGGGGATTACCCTTCGATTCTTCGAAAGACGAGAGAAGCCGCAATCATTCCCGGCGTCGAGTTGAGCCGCTTCTACCCGGAACTGGCCGGAGCATTGCTGGTATGCGTCACCGAAGTGCACAGCAAAGAGGAGATCGATTCACTGGTGAGGGGATTGGCATGAGCGATAAGCACACGCGCTCGGAGCAACACCTGAGCCTGAACGAACGCCTCGTCTTTGAGGAAGGATCCGCCGGGCGCCGCGGCTTCGACATTCCGAAACTGGATGTGCCGGAACGAGACCTCGACAGTCTGATCGGTCGAGACATGTTGCGCGATGACATCGACGGCATGCCCGAGTTGAGCGAACTGGATGTGATCCGCCATTTCACGCGCCTTTCGACCTGGAACTATCACGTCGATCTGGGCCTGTACCCTCTCGGCTCCTGTACGATGAAATACAACCCGAAGGTCAACGAGCTCGTAGCTCGCCTGGACGGCTTCGCCCTCAGCCATCCCTACATGCCCGTTGACATGATTCAGGGATCGCTGGCCGTGCAGGCCATCCTCCAGGAATGCCTGTCGGAAATCTCAGGAATGGACGCCGTGACCCTGCAACCCGCGGCAGGCGCCCACGGAGAACTGACCGGACTGCTGATGATCCGGGCCTATCACGAAGCACGGGGAAACCCGCGGAAGAAGATCCTGATCCCCGACTCGGCGCACGGGACCAACCCGGCCAGCGTCACGATTTCGGGTTACGACGTCGTAAAGGTTCCTTCAAACGACCGAGGCACCGTCGACCTCGACCACCTGCGCTCGATCCTGGATAAGGACGTCGAGGACGTCGAAGACGTCGCGGGCATCATGATCACGAATCCCAACACACTCGGCATCTTCGAGAACCAGATCGCGGAGATCGCCGATCTTCTCCATTCGCATGGGGCCCTGGTTTACATGGACGGCGCCAACCTGAACGCGATGATGGGAATCACGCGCCCGGGAGATTTCGGCATCGACGTCCTCCACATCAACCTCCACAAGACCTTCACCACACCGCACGGCGGAGGCGGCCCAGGAAGCGGACCCGTAGCCGTAAAGGCTGCTCTCGAACCCTTTCTTCCCTACCCCACCGTCCACAGGGCCGAAGACGGTTCTTTCTACGTGAACCACGAGCGCCCGCAATCGGTCGGCAAGGTCAAGGCGTTCTACGGTCAGTTCGGAATGCACGTTCGTGCGTTGTGCTACATCCTGGCGAACGGACCCGAAGGTCTGCTGGAAACTTCCGAAACCGCAGTCCTCAATGCCAATTACATCCGCACAAAGCTCGAAGATGTCTACAACCTTCCATACGACAGCCCCACCCTGCACGAAGTCGTCTTTTCCGACAGAACCCAGGCCGCCCATGACGTCCACGTCGGCGACATCGGAAAACGCCTGATGGATTATGGATTCCACCCCCCGACAGTCTCCTTCCCCCTCATCGTGCCCGGCGCGATCATGATCGAACCGACCGAAACCGAAAGCCGCCAGGAACTGGACGCCTTCATCGAAGCGATGCGGGAAATCGCCCGTGAATCCGAAGAAGACCCCGCCCTGGTCAAGACCGCCCCACACACCACCCGCATCGGCCGCATAGACGAAGCCGCCGCTGCCCGCAAACCCATCCTCCGCTGGCTTCCTGACAAGACTGACGACTAGGCCTGAGAGAAACGCCCCGGTGTTTCGGCACGTATTTGTCAACGCCAAGACGCGAAGACGCAAAGCGCGTTGTGTTCGGACGGCTATTGGATCCGGTCGGCCAAACGCATGGGTCCCGTTCTGTCTCGTCCGAACAAAACCTACTTTGCGTCTTCGCGTCTTTGCGTTGAAGAAAATGTGCCAATCTGGCCGTTATCCACAGTCCAGGCCAACCCTTAAATCAGGATGGTCAGGTCTTCGGAGTCTGTCGTGCGGTACCCGACGGCCATTCGGGAAGTGGTGTGGGCGGCGCCTACGTGGCCGAGGCGGTCCAGGAGGATAAGGCCGCCTTTTCCGGAGGTGCGCTGCATCATGTGGCTCAGGGCGGTTTCGGCGGCGGTCTGGGCTTCGCTGCCCGAGGCCAGCAGGTCGGAGGCCATTTTTGAGAGGACGATTTTCATGATGGCTTCGCCTTCGCCGGTTGCGGAGACCGCACCACTGGCGTTGTCGGCGTAGCAGCCACTGCCGATGATGGGGGAGTCGCCGACGCGGCCGGGAAACTTTCCGAAGGGGCCACCTGTGGAGGTGGCGGCCGCCAGGTTGCCGTACATGTCTATCGCCACGGCCCCGACCGTGCCTGTGTCGGAGGCCTTCGTCGTCGTTCCGGCCTTCCATTCATCCCATCGTTCCCGTTCTCTTGGAATAATCAGCTCTGCCTGTTCACACAGACCGAGTCCGTGCTCCACGGAAAACTGCTCGGCACCTGGGCCGACCAGCATCAGGTGCGGGCTGTGTTCAAGAATCAGTCGGGCGGTCCGGATGGGGTTCTTCAGATGTGCCACAGCGGCAACGGATCCGGCTTCCAGGTTTGCCCCGTCCATCAGTACGGCGTCGAGCTGCACCTGTCCGTCACGATTGAGGTGGGCACCCACTCCGGCATCGAACGCCGGACAATCTTCCAACCCAATGACGGCGCGCTCGCACGCATCCATCGCCGAGCCACCCTGCTGGAGGACACCCCAGCCCTCGATCAGCGGCTGACGGATCCCTGCTCGACATTCCTCGACCATCGCGTCGGGAATCTCCCACGCGCCGCCGTGAACGACGAGGGCGATCTTGTTCATGTTCACCGTTCAGGGCTGCCCTTCAACCCAGACCTCACCATCCTCGAAGAACTCCTTCTTCCAGATCGGCACGATCTTCTTCAACCGGTCGATGGCATAGTGGCAAGAGTCGAACGCAGGCCGTCGATGTGCTGAGGTGACAACAATGGCCAAGGAGGTTTCTCCAATTTCCATCCGGCCCAGACGATGGATGATGGCAATGGAATCGATGTCCCACATCTGACGCACGGATTCTCCAATCTCTTCCAGCTTCGTCAACGCCATCGTTTCGTACGCCTCGTAAATCAGGTACCGCGTGGATTTGCCCCTGGAGTTGTTTCGCACCACGCCTTCAAAGACGCAGATCACTCCGTCTTCACCCCGGAGAATCTCCCGGGAGATTTCCTGTGCATCAATTGCCTCCTGGGTGATGCGGTACAGGCCGTGCGGGGACCCCGTCGCCAGCTTCTCTGTCATCTCGCCTCCGCTGACGGGGGGAAAGATCGCGATCTCGTCGCCCTCGGCGATTGCACGAGATTGCTGGACGTATTCCTCGTTGACCGCAGTCAGCAAGACCGGCCGGTAGGCCTTCATCCGCGGGTGGCTCGATTCGAGCTCGTCAAGCACATCCGCGACAGTCACACCCTCGGACACTTCCAGACTGAGCTGTCGGGACCCGACGACGTCGACCAGCGACGCAAAAAAGAGCACGTTCACGTTCATCCAAGCATTCCTCGACTGGGTCTACGGCCAATGATTACCGGCGGGAACTCACCCTGCCCGCCACCAAATTGTTGGATGATACCACAACGTGATAGACTCAGCTTCTCCATGCGGTACATCGTTCCAACAGTGCTTGCGGCCACTGTTTTAGCCCTCTCCGGATGCTCGGGACGCCTCTCGCAAGGCAATGTCCGGCAGCAGATTGCCGAGCTGGGAGGGGCCAGCCTGATCCCTTCCGAAATCGAGGTCCAGCGCCTCGTGATCGACTCCGACACGCGGGCAATTGCCGAAACCAACATCAAGATGGCGTTCCAGTTTGAAAGAGACACGGGCGGTGAATGGCAGATCGTTGCCGCACGGCTCGGAGACCGGCAGTGGGTTGACATCCCCACGTTGCTGGCCGCCCTTGACCGCCAGCAAAGCGACGACACCGATGCGGCGATGCGAAAGCTGGCCGCTGGCATTGCCGAATACCGGAAACAGAACGGAGCGCTACCGGATCCCGAAACCAGTCTTTCCGACGTTCTCCATCCACGCTTCATGCAAGACATCATTCGCCAGGATTCCTGGGGCCAGGATATCCAGTACGAAGTCACCGGCGATGACGGCTTTCAACTCCGCTCGGCCGGGCCGGACGGAACCCGTGGCAGCGGTGACGACATCGTTGTCGATAGTGCTACAATTGCACCTTGATAAAAGCTCGTAAAGTTGCCGAAGCCCAGCTCCCCACAAAGTTCGGAACGTTCAAGCTTTTCGGCTTCGAATCCGACTCGAGTTCCGAGAATGTGTTTGCCCTGGTTATGGGCGATCCTTCCGCGGTATCGAAACCCCTGGTTCGCATCCACTCCCAGTGCCTTACTGGAGAGACCTTTTCCTCATCCCGCTGTGACTGCGGCGAGCAGTTGGAAATCGCCCTCCAGCGGATCTCCGCCGAAGGGAACGGCATCCTGGTTTACCAGCTTGCGGAAGGACGTGGCATAGGGTTGATGAACAAACTCCAGGCCTACGAACTCCAGGATGCCGGCCACGACACGGTCGAGGCGAACCATCAACTGGGCTTCGAGGCCGATCCCAGAAGCTATGCTCTCTGCGGCGCCGTATTGCGCCATTTCGGACTGGAAGAAATCCGCCTCCTGTCGAACAACCCCCGCAAGCTTGCCGGCCTCGAAGCGGCCGGAATCCGCCATGTCGAACGCATCCCCATCGAGATTCCTCCCTCTGCCAGCTCAGAAAACTATCTACGGACCAAGAAAGACAAACTGGGCCATCTCTTAACCGGGGTTTAGGTCCCACAGTCCGCTACTCCTGGCCTGACACTTTCATCAAATATCGACAAGGTTCTGTTCAACGCAAAGCCGCAAAGACGCGAAGGACGCGAAGTGTTTTGGTTTTGCCGCAACAGAACTGGACAGTTGCGTCTAACCGCCCGGACCCCTAGCCCGCATTTCTCAAGAGATCTGAGATAAGACGAAAGAGAGAAGGAAGGGA
>CAZOZZ010000098.1:0-12750 GCA_964584435.1 uncultured Solibacteraceae bacterium
CCAAAGACGGGGCCGTTCCGCCCGAACCCGTAGGGCCGATGGAGGTTGCTGGTTGTGAGCGCCAAGCCAACCGAAGGGACACCTGCTTTCAAGGTTGATCAGATGTCCACCCTGTGGCCGGCAACATCCATCGGAGATAGTGATCGTATTTCTGACCGAGGACACTTAAACTGCCCGATTTCCTCTCCTCTGCGGTACCTCCAGACTGCGGTATAGTTAGCGACAGCCCACGGCCGTGGGGAACAATTTCATGAAACCGACCTACGCTGCCGACATCGTCAAGACACTCAGGGAAAAGGGGTTTGAGGCGTACTTTGTCGGTGGGTGCGTGCGGGATATGGTCATGGAGATCGAGCCGGCCGACTACGACATCGCGACCAGCGCCCGCCCCGAGGAAGTTGTCGACCTGTTTCCCCGCACCGAACCGATCGGTGCGAAGTTCGGTGTCGTCCTGGTGATCCAGCACGGCCTGCCGTTTGAAGTTGCCACGTTTCGGTCCGACGAAGCCTACGTGGACGGCCGTCGTCCAACAGGGGTCGTCTTCACCAACTACAAGGAAGACGTTCTTCGGAGGGATTTCACGATCAACGGCATGCTTTACGATCCGGTCGAAGACCGGGTGATCGACGAAGTGGGTGGCCGGGCAGACATCGATGCCCGGATCGTTCGTGCAATCGGCGATCCCCACCAGCGGTTCGATGAAGACAAACTTCGCATTCTGAGGGCGATTCGCTTCGGAGCGAGGCTCGGCTACACGATCGAAGAGGAAACCTGGAATGCGGTTCGGGCCATGGCGCCGGAGATTCATCAGGTTAGCCCCGAGCGGATTCGCGAAGAGCTCGTTCGGATCCTGATCGAAGGCCAGGCGGCCCGTGGGATTCGGATGCTGGATGAGTCCGGCCTTCTTCGAGAGCTGCTTCCCGAGATCAACTGGTCGGAGAATCTGAATCGGGTGCTCGAGTTGATTGGACGCAGCCCGAAACCTGATTTCGCAATGAGCGTCCTGCTGCATGGGAACACGTACCAGGATGCGGACGCCATCGTTTCGCGGTTGCGATTTTCGAACGCCGAACGGGCTCACATTGTGTCGCTTGTCGAAAATCAGGATGCTTTTTTTCGGATTCGAAGGAGATCGGTCTCCGAGCAAAAGCGGTTCTTCAGACTCCATCGCTTTGACGACCACCTGGAACTCCTTCGGATCCGCTCCGAAGCGGGTGGGAAAAGCCTGGCCGACTACGGTTTCGCGCAGCGACAATTCGAGTCATGGTCCGAGGACGATATTCGACCGAAGCCATTGATCTCCGGAGAGGATTTGATTACGCTGGGATTTGCCCCCGGCCCTTCCTTCAAGAAGATCCTGACCGTTGTCGAAGACGAACAACTCCAAGGCAGACTTGCCGACCGTGAAGCCGCGCTTCAATTTGTGCGAGAACGGTTCGCTCGCGAAGGCTCCTGAAGACCTGCCCTCTCTGCGCCTCTCGGCCTCTGCGGCGAAATCGATTCTCCGGTTCTTCCCGACTGTTCTTCTGCTATTGAATCTCAACACAGCCACCATCCAACAACTCGACGCTCTTCCCGGCATTGGACCGGTCCTCGCACATCGGATCGTAGAGTTCAGAGAAAAGCGAGGCGGTTTTCGAAGGGTTGAAGAACTGCTGGCTGTACCCGGGATCAGTGAACGGAGATGGCAGACGCTCCGAACGCTTGTGGAAGTTGGAAAGCTTCGGGACGACTCCGCCAATTCCGGAGTTCGCTCAGGAAGAAGCGGCGCGTGAAGGAGTGGATCGGGCAGTAGGTCGTCGGAGCGGTACCGTAGATGAAGGCCTGTTCGCGCCTGTTCTCACAATAGGGCGTTGCCAGGGAGCCGGTGTCTTCATCGACATAGACGACTTCGACGCCGGGCGGGTCGAAGAATTCAACCTCTGACGGATCCTCGGGATCGCGGACCGGGTACAGTTCGTTCGCTTTCAGCATGAAAGCCGTCCAGATCGGCAGGGCCGACTGGCTGCCTTCCAGATTCAGCTCGCGGTTGTCGTCGAAACCCACCCATGCGATGGCAAGCAGGTTCTTGGTGTAGCCGGCGAACCACCCGTCGCTGTCGGTTCCCGTCTTTCCGGCCGCCGGAAGCGTGAAGCCGCGGGCGCGAACACCGGCTCCTGTGCCGTGGTTGACGACACCCTGTAGCAGATGGGTCATCAGGTAGGCCATCTCCGGGCGCAGGACTTCACGCGATTCCATCTCGAAGCTTCGCAACACGTTTCCGTTGTCATCCTCGATGCGTCGAATCGCATTGGGCTCCACTCGGATGCCTTCGTTGGCGAACGCCGTGTAGGCACCGGCCATTTCGATCGAGGTTATTTCGAACGCCCCAAGGGCGATGGACGGGAAGGGCCGGATGTCGGCATTCAAGCCGATACGGTGTGCGAGGTCCGCGACGCGCTGGTAGCCGATTCGTTGGGCCACCTTGACAGTGGGAACGTTCCAGGAACGTTGCAGGGCTTCGCGAACCGTGATCATGCCGTGGAAGACGTCCTTGTAGTTGTTGGGCCGGTAGAACTTGTCTTCCTCGTAGAAGAAGATCGTCGCCTCGTCCATGATGGTGGTCAGCGGCGTGATGAGAGTCGCCCGGCCGAGGGTCCCACGTTCTTCATACACCGGGATTTGATCGAGTTCCAGGTCCTCGAGATCTGTCAACAGGCCGTCGGCTTCCTCCTCCTCGAGCTCCGCGATACGTTCCATGAGTTCGGCCATCGTCAGGGGCACGACCGGCTCCTCTTCGTCACCCTCGAGGTCGCCGAGCGGGGCTTGCTCGTCTGGCTCGCGTCGACGTTCCCGGGCTTGTGGGTATGAGGTGCGGGTCAAGGTAGGAATCTCCTGGTCTTCGTCCTCGGTGATGCCTTCGGAATCCTCATCGAGGATGTCCTCTTCGTCGACAATCGGGTCCCACACCGTCTCGAAGGCGGCCGCGTAGACGAAGGGCTTGAAGATCGATCCGGGTTGACGGAAAGCCTCGGTGACCCGGTTGTACTGGCTCGATCCGTAGTCGCGTCCCCCGACCATCGCCTTGATCGCACCCGTGTGTGGGTCGAGTACGATCAGCGAAGCCTGGACAGGCGGCCGCTCCTCCTCACCATACATGGTGTCGAGCAGGTTGTCGGCGTTCTCGATGCCCAGTGCCACCGCGTCGACAGCCGCAGCTTGCAGGTCCGGGTCTAGCGTCGAATAAACCTTGAGCCGATCGTTGATGAGCTGTTCGTCGGAGAAATCAGAGAGCAGTTGTTCCCGGATGTAGTCGACCATGTACGGTGCGTCGGTCGCGTCGATCTCGACCTCGGCGAGCTTCAACTCCGACTCCCGGGCCTTGGCCAACTGCGTCATGTTGATCATGTCCAGGCGGTGCATGGCGTCGAGGACAAGATCGCGTCGCTCGACCGCACGGTCCATATGGCGCCAGGGCGAAAAGGCGTTCGGGGAGGGGATGATACCGACGAGAGTTCCGGATTCCGACACCGTAAGATCGGACACGTCTTTGCCGAAGTACGCCGCAGCTGCTTCTCCGAAACCGTTGATAGCGAACGAACCCCGATTGCCGAGGTAAATTTCGTTCGCGTACATCGTAAGAATCTGTTCCTTGGTCAGACGCTGCTCAAGAAGCAGAGCGATGAAAATCTCGGGGAGTTTGCGGCTCCAGGTGCGTTGGCTTCGGTTCAGGAAAAAGCTTCCGGCCAGCTGCATCGTGATCGTGCTGGCGCCTTCCAACCGCTCACCGTTCCAATAAGTGGCAATGAAAGCGCCCCCGGCGCGGATCAAATCGATTCCGAAATGACGGAAGAAGCGCTGGTCCTCCGACGCGATGAGGGCATCGCTCAAGTGGGGAGGGATCTGTTCCCATTCGACCAGCCGACGCTTCGTCCGGGTGTCGTCGAAGAGGTTAGTGATCAGCTCGGGCGGCAGTGCCGCTTCGATGAGGTCGAAGCCAGACCGTACCTCGACTACCCTCTCTAGAATACCCTCGTTGAACTCCAGGCTGAAGTCGTCCCCACCCTCCGGCGAGACAACGATCTGGCGTTTTGCCGGTTCGCCCAGCATCTGATAGACGCCGTCTTCGAAAGGTGTGGTTTCGGTAAGCTCCAGGCCCGCGCGCCGTATACGCAGCAACACTTCATCCGGTGTGATCTCCTGGCCGGGATACACGATGTAGGGTGTGGCATAGATCTTTGCCGTGTGCTTGAACACCTCACCGGACAGCCGCCGGTCGATGATCGTGGAGTAGATGTTGTAGTAGTGCATGAACACCGATCCGGCCGCAATAGAGGCGACCACAACGAGTGCCGCAAACACTTTGAAGTATGGGGACAGCAAGACTCGTTTGAGACGGGTTGTCTTGCGCTTCCGCTTCTTCATAAGTCGATAAGTATAACTCAGAAAGGGCCTTGTCACATAAGAGGGATTCAACGCGAAGACACGAACGTAACGAAGCAGGATTATCTTTCTGATATCACTTTTCTTCGTTCACTTCGTGTCTTCGTGTTGAAGATTCTATTTGTTCGTAATTCAGAGGCTAATTCCGGGACGGAGGCATAATTTTATTAAGCTGTTGATATGCTTGATGTTGCTGGAGTTGCACCTCCGTCCCCGAATTAGCTTTGAATGGGCGGGTTCAGCTGAGGAACTCGGAGAGGATGCGGTCGGTGTGCTCACCGTGTGCGGGAGCGGAAGAGTCGGGGTATTTGAAGAGTCCTTTGGCGACAGCCTCGGCGAGGGTTCGGACCGGCTCGACGCACGTGTCTTTTCCGGCGAATACCTCGATCCAGTGTGCAAGTGTCCGGGTCAGAAAGACACTGGATATCTCCTGGCGGAACTCCGGTGAGCGGTCAAATTGGCGGGGGATCCATTCCGGGTGATCCAACACCCTCGAGAACGTTGTCCAGAACTTCTCTTCGAGGTTGCCGACGGAAATCCACCGGTCGTCGGCCGTGGGGTAGAGGTTGTAACAAGCTATCTGCCCATTGAGCATGAGATCGGCCCAACTGGTCGGCTGACCGCCGATGGCCGCGGGCGCCGCCGTGAAGGACATCATAGAAGCCGTTCCATCGAGCATCGACACGGAGAGATGCTGGCCGAGGCCGGTCTCGTGTTGTTCGATCACGGCTGCCAGGATACGGGTCACCGCGAACAGGGAACCGGAGGCGACGTCTGCGATCTGGAGGGCCGGCATTGCCGGCCGACCGTCCTGTCCCCGCGCGAGATCGATCAGTCCGGTCAGGCTGAGGTAGTTGATGTCGTGGCCGGGGCGGTCCCGGTAGTCGCCCTCGGGTCCATAGCCGGTAAGGGAACAATAGACAATCCGTGGGTTACGCTCCGAGACAGAGGCGTATCCGACGCCCAGCCGCTCCATGACTCCGGGCCGAAACCCTTCGATTATGACGTCGGCGTGTTCAGACAAGCGGAGGAGCGTCTCGGGGGAAGTCTTCAAGTCGACGATGATGCTTTCCTTGCCGCGATTGATCGCGTGGAAGTAGACGCTCATGCCGTCGGCGAGACGGGACGGAAATGTACGGAGGTAGTCGCCGGGGCCGGGATCCTCGACCTTGATCACCCTGGCTCCCATCTCCCTCAGAAGGTGTGTAGCATAGCCTCCAGGGAGGAGCCGGGTGAGGTCCAGGACGGTTAGTCGCATAGGTTCTGTTCAACGAAGGCTTTGAAATTGGCCAGTGCCGGCACCAGGGTCTCCTCGGAAGCAGCGAAACACATGCGCATGTAACCCTCGCCGCTTTCTCCGAAGGCGATGCCCGGCGCCATCCCAACTCGAGCTTCCAGCAACAGTTTCTTTGCGAAGCCGAAGGAGTCGTGTAGTCCCTCCAGTTTCGGAAAAGCGTAAAAGCCTCCGTCTGGAATGGAAAGAGAGACCTGGGGAATGGCCTGCAGTCCTTCGATCGCCACCTTCCGCCGAACGGCATACTTTTCGCGAATCTCCTGGACGTAGGGCTCTCCATCCCGCAGTGCGGTTATGGCCGCCTGTTGGGTCATTGCCGGAGAGTTGGATAAGACGAATTCCTCAAGCTTGGCTATGAGGTTGACCAGTTCCTCGTTTGCCAGCCCATAGCCCAGCCGCCAGCCTGTCATATTGTAGGTTTTCGAGAAACTGTTGACGACCACGAGGTGTTCGGTGTCGGTTGCAACTGCGGCAAAGCTCGGTGCGACAGTTCCATTGAAAACGATCCGATCGTAGACCTCATCGCTCAAGATGACGAAATCATGCTCGAGTGCCATCTCCCACACCGCTTTCTGTTCCTCGACACTGATCATCCAGCCGGTCGGGTTGCCCGGGCTGTTGATGATCAACACCCGAGTGCGATCGTCGATGCTGGCGCGGAGCCGGTCCAGATCGAGGACGAAGCCGTTGTCGGATGTGCCCAGAGGGACCGTGCGAGCCTCGGCCCCCATCAGGGTAGTGATCGATGCGAATACGGGCCAGGTCGGCTCCACGATGACCACATTGTCGCCCGGATCGACGAGGGAACGAATCGTGAGAAAGATCACGTTGACCGCTCCACCGGCACACACGACCTGGGCCGGGCTGTATTCGACGTCGTGAACTTCCTTGAACTTTGCGGCGATCGCCTCGCGTAGTGCGTCGTAGCCTGCTGTGGGCGTGTAAAACGTGTGACCGGCCCGAAGTGCTTCGTAGGCCGCACGGCATATGAACTCGGGCGTTGCCATGTCCGACTCACCGAAATACAGCTTGTAAGGGTTCTCCACTTGATCCGCCACGAGGGACATCTGGCGTATCAACGAATCTTTAGCTCCAACTGCCTGTCTGGATAAGCGCATGTGTTTTTCGATTCCGGTTTTGTTCTTGATTCCGAATGACGAGAGTTGGTCGACCGTAATGATAGTCGGTTTTCTGGTGAAGTGGTCAGTCTTGGTGAAGTGGTCAGTTGCCAGTGGTCAGTGGTCAGTTGCCGGAAGGACCGGGTTTTTCCCACACGCCTACTCCCCTCCAAAAGCGGCTAGTAATCGCCAGTAACGATCGGGCAGACTTTTTGGTTTGCCGTCCTTGCCGACCGCGACATGTGTCGTCCGGCCTTCCGCGAGGCGTTGCCCCGTGGCTGCATTTTCGATCTCGTAGGAAAACGTCAGCGTTCTCCGGCGGACTCGTTCGAGCGAAGTTCGGACGAGTATCTCGTCGTCGTAACGGGCTGATGCGTGGTAACGGCATTCGGCCTGGGCGACGGCGATGGAAATGCCTGCTTCCTTTTCGAGGTCGTGATAGACGAATCCGGATCCGCGGCAAAGGTCCGTTCGGCCGATCTCCATCCAGACCAGATAGTTCGCGTAATAGACGACGCCCATCTGGTCTGTTTCCGCATAGCGAACGCGGAACCGGGACTCGGAGAACCGGGGCATCAGTTGAGATCCTTGCCTACCGATGTCTTGAGAACCCGGGACGGAAGTGTGCGGCCCAGTGCTTTTGCGATGAATTCGGATGCGTGACGGATCCCGCTGAGTCGGACGCCCGTATCGATTCCGAGCCGGTCGAACAGGTATAGCAGGTCCTCTGTGGCTACGTTTCCGAGAGCGCCCGGTGCGTACGGGCAGCCGCCCAACCCACCAGCCGAGCTGTCGAAGGTCATGATACCCATTCTAAGTGCCTGGTAGGCGTTGGCAACGGCCATGCCGTACGTGTCGTGGAAATGCATGGCGAGTTTTTCGAGTGGAACCTTGCGGAAGAGATGTTCGAGCGTGACCTCCACGTCGTTCGGTGTCGCGCCGCCGATCGTGTCGCCGACCGACACTTCATCGACACCAAGTTCGAACAGCGCCTCGACGGTTTCGGTGACCTTCTCTTTTGGCACGTGGCCTTCGTAGGGGCAAACCCAGCAGGTGGAAACGTAGCCACGGACCGAAATGTCCGCTCCAAGGGCACGTTCGATCACCGGACGGAACACATCGAGAGATTCCTTGATGCTCATGTTGATGTTCTTCCGGTTGAATGTCTCCGATGCAGCCGTGAACACCGCGATTCGGCTGATGCGGGTTTCGACGGCCCGCTCCAGACCGCGCATGTTTGGAACCAGTGCCGAGTACTGAAGGCCTTCGCGTTTCTCCAGTAACTCCAGGAGTTCCCGGGCATCGGCCAGTTGGGGCACCCATTTCGGATGCACGAATGAAGCTACCTCGATCTCGTGCAACCCCGCATCCGCCAGGAGCTTGATGAACTTCGCCTTGTCCGCCGTCGGAACGGTGTTCGCCTCGTTCTGCAGACCGTCTCGCGGACCTACCTCTACGATCCGCACTGAGTCAGGAAACACAGTCACCTCAGTCCTCCAATACCATCAGAAGCTCGCCCATTTCTACGGCCTGGTCGGCCTGGCACCCGACCCTGGCGACCTTACCGCTTCGTGGTGAGTACAGCGTGGTCTCCATCTTCATGGATTCCATGATCAAGAGCGGCTGCTTTTCCTCGACCTCGTCCCCGGGGGAAACCTCGATCCGAACGATTTTGCCGGGCATCTGCGCTCGGATCTCACCGCTCGCAGGAGGTGCGGCGTGACCAGAGTGATCGCGTTCGATGTTTTCGAGGTGGTAGGTCCGGCCGCTGATCCAGATCTCCACTTCGTGCCGATTCCGAATCATGAAGAACGGGTGGAGCCGCCCATCGATTTCGAGGGACCCGCCTTTCGGCCCTTGGGCGCGTATGAGGTAGGGCACTTCGTCACCGTTCATTTCGAGCGTGCCGCCCTTGCGATCACCACTGAGGCTTACGGTGACGTCCTCACCCTGAATTCTCCAATGCAGTTCTCTAGAGGTCATGTGTTTCGCCAGGATTCGCGTGAGTGCCACACATCGGCAAAAGCATGGCTCGCGGATGTTCCCGTTCTGGAATGCACCCTTGTGGTTCCCACGGATGCTGCAAGGAGAACCTCGATTGGGATTGGCTGAGACGCCGGTTCGCTGAGCTCGGAATGGCGCGCCAGATAATGGGTATCGATATCGCCTGCCTGAAATGCGGGGGAAGAGACGACACGTCGTAGAAAATCAATGTTATTCCGGACTCCCAGGAGGACGAAGTCGGAGAGCGCTCGCTGCATTTTTGCGAGTGACGCATCTCGATCCGGCCCCCAGGCGATCAGTTTCGCCAGGAGCGGATCGTAATGGAATCCGACGACAGAGCCTTCTTCGATGCCACTGTCGAGCCGGATACCGGGTCCCCCGGGCGGACGGTAGACTTCCACGATTCCCGTGGCCGGCCGGTACTCCTGTTCCGGATCTTCCGCGTAGATACGGCACTCGATGGAATGACCTGTCTGTGCGAGGTCGTTCTGGGCGAAGCTGATCGCATCGCCGTTCGCGATGCGGATCTGTTCACGGACCAGGTCGGTGCCGGTCGTCCATTCCGTCACGGGATGTTCTACCTGAAGGCGCGTGTTCATCTCCAGAAAGCAGAACTCGCCCGACGGATCCAGGATGAACTCGACTGTGCCGGCGCCCAGATACTCCACTGCTCTTGCAGCGGCAATCGCCGCCTCACCCATCGCTTCACGTTTCGCTGCATCGATCGCCGGAGACGGTGTTTCCTCGATGATTTTCTGATGACGTCGCTGGATAGAGCACTCGCGTTCGAAGAGATGAATGTAGTTGCCATGTGAGTCTCCCAGGATCTGGATCTCAACATGGCGGGGACTCTCGATGTACTTCTCAATGAAGACCCGGTCGTCGCTGAATGCCTTCTGAGATTCGCGTGATGCCGCCGAAAGTGCTTCCTCTAATTCGCCAGGGGTTTCGACAAGGCGCATGCCTTTGCCGCCCCCGCCACCGACGGCCTTGACAAGGACTGGGAATTCATCCGCAGGTGGAGAACCCTCCCATGTGGGAAGTGTTGGAACACCGGCATCCTGCATCATCTGCTTCGCCTTGAGCTTGTCGCCCATGGAACGAATCGTTTCTGCCTGCGGGCCGATGAAAATAATGCCGGCGTCCGTCACTGCTCGGGCAAACTCCGCGTTCTCGGCGAGAAATCCGTAGCCTGGGTGGATGGTGTCCGACTTCGTCATTCGGGCGGCGTCGACAAGCTCTTCGATGTCCAGATAGTTCCCGACGTGGTAGGCCTGATCGGCGGAGCGTCGGTGAAGGGCCGCTTCATCTTCCTCCGTAAACACGGCAACAGTGGCAAGCCCCATTTCACGCAGCGTGTGAAAAATACGAATCGCGATCTCGCCGCGGTTTGCGACCAGTACCTTCTGGATCATGACTTCACCCACGGCGGCTTCTCCCTGGAGAGGAAAGCCTTCATTCCCGCCTGGCCCTCTTGACTGGCGCGTGCCCGGGCTATCGCTTCGGCAGCATACTCAATCGCCGAATCCAGTGGCCGCGAACTGACCTCCGATATCAGAACCTTGGCCTCGGCTATCGCGCCCGGGGCCGCTGTGAGGATCTGTCCGACCTTGGCATCGATCATGGAATCGAGGGCTGATTCGTCAGTGACGACCTGATGGACCAACCCGATGCTCTGCGCCACGTCCGCAGAGAAACGCTCACCGGTTGTGAAGAATTCTCTGGCTCGACCAGCGCCAATTCGTGCGACGACGAAAGCGGAGATAACGCCGGGGATTATTCCCAGTTTGACTTCGGTGAATCCAAATTTTGCCGTTTCCAGTGCTACGGCAATGTCCACCGCCGCCACGACCCCCGCACCGCCTCCGAGGGCCGCTCCGTGAACCCTCCCTATCACCGGCTTCCGGCAGGCCGCGATCGCACGAAACATTCCGGCCATCGCGGTCGCATCAGCCACGTTTTCCTCAAACGTGTAGTCGACCATCCGCTTCATCCAGTTCAGGTCGCCTCCGGCACAGAACGATTTTCCGCTTCCCGCCAGGATGATCGCGCGGATGTCGTCGCGCGCTCCCAACTCGGCGAATGTTTCGGTAACCTGGGGAATGAGCTCGTCGTTGAATGCGTTATGGACCTCGGGCCGATCCAGAGTGACCCGGGCAACGGGCCCGTCAGTTTCGATCTTGAGCATTCTTAGTTCTTCGGTAGCGGCGGTCTTCCGGGGGCAAAATCCCGCCTGCATGTTCGGTTCAAATCGACAAAATGCCGACGGTCCGAGACCGCCCTGCAGTTACATCCGGAAGACGCCGAACTTTGTGCCTTCCGGAGGCTTGTTCATCGAGGCGGAAATTCCCAGGGCCAGCACCATGCGGGTGTCTGCGGGGTCGATGACCCCATCGTCCCAGAGTCTTGCCGTGCTGTAGTAGGCGTTGCCTTCCCGTTCGTACTTTTCCAGTGTCGGCCTCATGAATTCGGCCTGTTCTTCTGCGGTCATGTCTTTGCCGTCGGCACGCATCCGGTCCAGCTTGACCTGGAGCAGGACGTTGGCGGCCTGGTCGCCTCCCATCACGGAGATCCGGGCGTTCGGCCACATCCATAGCTGACGGGGCGCATAGGCCCGACCGCACATGCCGTAGTTGCCTGCGCCGTGGGAACCACCGATTATTACCGTGAACTTGGGGACCGCGGCGTTAGCGACCGCGTTGACCATCTTGGCACCGTCCTTGGCAATGCCACCCCGTTCGAACTGCTTTCCAACCATGAAACCGGTGACGTTCTGGAGGAATACGATCGGGATGCGGCGCTGGGAGCAGAGTTCGATGAAGTGCGTTGCCTTCAAGGCGCTCTCGGAGAAGAGGACCCCGTTATTTGCGATGATGCCAACCGGGTATCCCCAGATCCGAGCGAAACCGCACACGAGCGTTTGTCCGTAAAGAGCCTTGAACTCGTGGAACCAACTGGCGTCAACGATGCGATGGATCACGTCATGAACGTCGTAGGTACGTTTTGGATCGGCAGGGATCACATCGTAGATCTCGTTCGGGTCGTGATGGGGATCTTCGGGCTCGGCAACCTGTAACTGGCGTTTTTCGGGACGTGGCAAGGACTTAAACACCTCCCGGACTATTCGGAGGGCATCGCCATCGTCCTTGGCGTAGTGGTCGGTGACGCCGGAGACACGGCAGTGAACATCCGCGCCGCCCAGTTCTTCGGCAGTCACTTCTTCGCCGGTTGCCGCCTTCACCAGGGGTGGCCCACCAAGGAAGATCGTGCCCTGGTTCCCGACGATGACGGCTTCATCGCTCATGGCCGGCACGTAGGCGCCACCTGCGGTACACGAACCGAGAACGGCCGCGACCTGGTAGATGTCTTCTCCCGACATGCGTGCCTGATTGTAGAAGATACGCCCGAAATGGTCGCGATCCGGAAAAACGTCGGCCTGCAGTGGCAGGAATGCACCGCCGGAATCGACCAGGTAGATACAGGGCAGATGATTCTCGAGCGCGATTTCCTGGGCCCGCAGGTGTTTCTTGACCGTCATCGGCAGATAGGTTCCACCCTTGACGGTCGCATCGTTAGCGATGATGACGGCCTCGTGTCCGTGTACGGTCCCGATTCCGGTGATGACACCCGCGCTGGGAGCGTCGTCGTTGTACATCCCGGTCGCCGCCAGAGCGCTGAACTCCAGAAACGGGGTGCCAGGATCCAGGAGGGCGTCGACGCGTTCGCGAACGAAGATCTTGCCGCGACTGCGATGACGTTTCACCGAAGCCTCGCTCCCACCCTTCTTGACAACGGCGAGCTTGTCGCGTAACTCCCCGACGAATTCTTCCATCGCCTTGCGATTCGATTCGGATTCCGGATTACTCATGTGTTCAGACTCAGTGCAGCCATTCCTGATCGAGTGCCAGGTTC
>CAZOZZ010000098.1:12760-16436 GCA_964584435.1 uncultured Solibacteraceae bacterium
TTCAGTTCTTCGAGGACTTCGACCTTCAGAACACGCTCAAGAAGCGTGATCTGAAGGGCATTGTGTTCGAGCCGAAGCCGGATGGACCGGAAGGCTCTCACCGCCGGCGTACGTTTTCGCGAACGTAGGCCACGATGTCCACGGTGGACGTTCCGGGAGGGAAGATCTGGTGGACACCATCAGCTTTGAGCTGTTCGCCGTCCTCGTCAGGAATGATGCCGCCTATGACAACGAGGACATCGTCGAGCCCTTCCTTGCGGACCAATGCCATGATTCTTGGACAGAGGGTCATGTGCGCTCCGGAAAGGACCGAAAGACCGATGACGTCCACGTCCTCCTGAAGTGCGGCCGTGACGACCTGTTCCGGTGTCTGGCGGAGACCGGTGTATATGACTTCAAACCCGGCATCCCGGAAGGCACGTGCGATGACTTTGGCGCCTCTGTCATGACCATCCAGGCCGGGCTTGGCAACGAGGACACGTATCTTCTGTTCCATTTAAAATCCGGATTCTTCGTAGACGCCGTAGACCTTGCGCATTGTGTTGCACATTTCACCGAGCGTCGCATAGGCGCGCACGCAGTCCAGGATCGGGGGCATCATGCTGACCTCGTCTCGGGCTGCTTGTTCCAACGCCTCGAGGGTTGTGCAAACCCGGTCGTTATCTCGTGATTCCCGCAGCTTCCTGAGCTTCGCGACCTGCTGTGCTTCGACGGAGTCGTCGATAAAGAGGACATCGACGGGCGGCTCGTTTTCGACCTCGAACTCGTTGACGCCGACTATGATCTTTTCTTTGCGTTCGATCGCTTTCTGATACTGGTAAGCCGACTCCTGTATTTCCCGTTGAGGGAAGCCCTTTTCGATAGCGGCCACCATGCCGCCCATGTCATCCAGCCTGTCAAAATACTCCCAACATCCCTTTTCCATGTCCAGCGTGAGCTTCTCAACGAAATAGGACCCGCCGAGCGGATCCACGGTATTCACGACGCCGCTTTCGTGAGCAATGATCTGTTGTGTCCGCAGCGCGATCCGAGCTGCGTGTTCAGTTGGCAGTGCCAGCGTTTCATCGAGAGAGTTTGTGTGGAGGGACTGCGTCCCCCCCAGGACACCGGCTAATGCCTGGATGGTTGTCCGAACCACGTTGTTGTAAGGTTGCTGCGCGGTCAGCGAACAGCCGGCGGTCTGGGTGTGGAACCTCAGGATCGCGGACTTCGGATTCGTGGTCCCGAAGCGCTCGGTCATGACCTTGTGCCAGATCTTTCGCGCCGCCCGATACTTGGCGACTTCTTCGAACAGGTCGTTGTGGGCGTTGAAGAAGAACGAAAGTCGCGGGGCGAACAGATCGATGTCGAGTCCCGCCCGACGGGCCCATTCGACATACTCCACGCCGTCGTAGAGAGTGAATGCCAGTTCCTGTAGTGCGGTCGATCCTGCCTCCCGTATGTGATACCCGCTTATCGAAATCGTGTTCCACCGGGGGACGTGCTTTGTCCCGAAGTCGAACGTGTCGATGATCAGCTTCATCGACGGTCGAGGGGGGAAGATATACGTCTTCTGCGCGATGTATTCTTTGAGAAGATCGTTCTGGATGGTGCCGCCCAGTTTGTTCCAGTCCGCACCCTGTTTCTCGGCAACGACGAGGTACATGGCCCAGAGGATCGGGGCGGGTGCGTTGGTCGTCATCGACGTGGTGATCTGTTCGAGGGGAATCCGGTCGAACAGCTCTTCCATGTCCTCGAGTGAGTCGATCGCGACGCCGCATTTTCCGACCTCGCCTTCCGACATGGGATCGTCCGAGTCCAGCCCCATGAGGGTGGGCAGATGAAACGCCACCGAAAGCCCGGTCTGGCCGTTGTCGAGGAGGTAGTGGAAACGTTTGTTCGTATCTTCGGCCGTGCCGAACCCGCTGAACTGGCGCATCGTCCAGAGTCTGCCCCTGTACATCGTTGGGTAGATGCCTCTCGTGTAGGGGGGCTCTCCAGGCTGGGAAAGTTCGTGGGCAAGATCGACGCCTTCGAGATCGCCGGGGCCGTAGAGTTGGTTGATCCCGGCGCCTGATACGGTAGTGAACGGACCCGGTCGTTCCCTGGCCTTCTTTGCAGCCGACTTTTCCGTTGCGGAATCTTTAACCAGATCTTTGGCCATGATTGCCTCTTGACGAAACGTACTGAAGGATTGAGGGTTTATGGTCGTCAAATGTTGCCAAACCACTCATACTATTGTAGTTGAGAGATTATGTCAATTGGATTATCAGTTTGGTAGGCGACCGATTTATGCGTCCCGATACCCCTTCGGCGGGTCGAACCGAACGGAACTCACATCTGTCGGTGCTATCATGAACCGTTTGTTTTCATGTGCGGGTGAATTACGAGTCATTCGTGCCTACAGCGAATCCCCGAAAGGAACCGAAAGTTAGAGTCATGGCAGACGTCAAGATAACCAAGCGCGAGGTCGATTATTCCCGTTGGTACGGGGACGTGATCGCCGCTGCCGAGTTGGCCGATTACGCTCCCGTCAAGGGTTGCATGATAATCCGTCCCAACGGGTATGCGATCTGGGAAAAAATGCAACGGGCACTGGACGGCATGTTCAAGGAGACCGGACATGAGAACGCATATTTCCCTCTGTTGATTCCGGAAAGCTTCCTCCACAAGGAAGCGGAACACGTCGAGGGATTTGCGCCGGAAGTGGCGACGGTCACGCACGCCGGGGGCGGAAAGCTCGAGGAACCGCTGTTCATCCGCCCGACCTCGGAGACGATCATCTGGCACGCTTATCGGAATTGGATCCAGTCCTACCGGGATTTACCGCTTCTCATCAACCAATGGGCGAATGTTGTTCGCTGGGAGATGCGCACCCGCCTGTTCCTGCGCACCACGGAGTTTCTCTGGCAGGAGGGCCACACGGCCCATGCCACCTACGATGAAGCCGAGCAGGAAACACTGACGATTCTGGAGGTCTACAAGCGTTTCGCTGAGGACTTCATGGCGGTTCCCGTGATCGCGGGATTAAAGAGTGAGAGCGAGAAATTTGCCGGGGCCGATCACACGTACACCATCGAGGCGATGATGCAGGACGGAAAAGCCCTGCAGTCGGGCACCACCCACCACCTGGCTCAGAACTTCGCGAAAGCGTTCGACGTGAAATTTCAGGACGAGAAGGGGCAGTTGGAATACGTCTACGCAACCAGTTGGGGGGTGTCGACTCGTTTGGTCGGCGCCGTGATCATGGCGCACGGTGACGACAAGGGAATCATTATTCCGCCGAAGCTGGCCACGGTCCAGCTGGCTATCGTTCCGATCTTCCGCAACGACGAGCAGAAGGCGCTGGTTTTGGAATACGTCTCCAGATTGACAGCAGACCTCGACGGCATCGGCTTTAAGGTCGATGACCGGGAGCAGTACAGCCCGGGGCGAAAGTTCAACGACTGGGAGAAAAGGGGCGTGCCTCTGAGAATGGAGGTCGGACCGAAGGATCTGGAGAAAGGTCAGGTGGTTCTGGCCCGGCGTGATACCGGCGAGAAGAGTTTTGTCTCCCAGGACGGTTTACGGGAAACCATCACCGGTATGTTGGACGCCATCCAAACCGGCTTGTTCGACAGGGCGCTGGAATTCCGGAAGGCCCATTCGCACAAGATCGACGACTACGCACGCTTCAACGAGATCCTCGATGGAGAAG
>CAZOZZ010000099.1:0-13932 GCA_964584435.1 uncultured Solibacteraceae bacterium
CTGTACTAATCCTGGGGAAATAACTCTCCAGTTTGCGGGGCGCACTCCAACCATCTTGATCGAAACGAAGGAAGCGCTTTCCTCATCTGTTGCCCCGGAAGCCCTTTGGCGGCAACGTTTAGACACCTCTGGAGTGGCGGCCCGCAACGGATCGAACGCACTCGCGCCTTGACGATAGGTAAGGCCAGACCGTAAACTAATAGTTACACTACGGTAGGTGATATGGAAGCGTTCGAAATTGGCGACCAGGTGGTTTACCCGAATCACGGGGTCGGCATCATCGAAAAGATATCGAATCGTCTGATTCAGGGTAAGTTCGAGAGATTTTACCTGCTCAGAATCTGTTCCAACGACATCCTCGTCATGGTTCCGATCGGAAACGCCAAGGAGGTCGGGCTTCGCCATATCATCGAGTCCAAGGATGTCAAACAGCTCTTCAAGTTTCTCTCAAACGGGGAATTCTTCGCCCAGCGTGACTGGAAGGATCGCTTCAAGGAAAACTCGGAAAAGATGCGATCCGGTTCGATATTCCACGTTGCCGAGGTCTACAAGAACCTGGTCTATCTGAACAAGGTCAAGCCTCTATCTTTCCGCGAGAAGCGCATGCACGATCGTTCCCGGTTCCTGCTGGTATCTGAACTGGCATTGGTCATGGGCTCTACCGAAGACGACGTCGAGGCCCGCGTCAATAAGACGGTGGACGGGGCCTGCACCAAAGTTCCAGTCGCTTAAGACTGGCTCCATATGCCTTCCTTTCTGCTCATATCAACCCTACTTGTCTTTCTCTTGTTGTCGGGTTTCTTCTCGCTTTCGGAAACCGCCATCCTGTCGAGCAACAGGCATCGGATCCGTCATCTCGCCTCCAAGGGCAACAAGAACGCGAAGAAGCTGGCGGCTTGGCTGGATGCGCCGCAACAATTGCTGGCGACGATTTTGCTCGGAAACAACTTCGCCAATATCGGGGCCGCAACGGTCGCCGCAGCCATGGTTACGCGCGCGGTAGGAGAGCAGCAGCGAGATATCTATCTGATTCTGGAAACGATCGTCCTCACTTTGATCGTTCTACTGTTCTGCGAACTCGGGCCGAAGGCATTTGCGACGCGAACACCGGAACGGATCAGCATGCGGCTGGTACTTCCAATCGAAGTCTGGATGCGGCTCTTCTATCCAATCGCACGACTGAGCATCAACTTTGCCGGCCTCTTTTATCGGAGTGTCCGCGAGAACCAGCAGTCGCTTGCCGCATCGATCTCGGACGTCGAGTTGAAGTCGCTCATCAACAATTACACGCAGGATCGTCGGAAGATGCTGGAACGTGTGCTGGAGTTCTCTGAAAGACAGGTGCGCGATGTCATGGTGCCTCGAATGGAAACGGCATCCCTGGCCATCGGCACACCCCTGGATGAGGTGCTCAAGGTGGTCGAGGCAACACGGTTCACGCGCTTCCCGGTCTACCACGGCAGCCTGGATAACGTACTCGGGATCCTCCACGGCAAGGATCTCATGCCTTATCTGCATCACTCGAAAACGTTCCGCCTGTCTCACCTGTTGCGCAAACCTGTCTTCCTCCCGGACACGGCGCGCCTGAACAACGCCATTCGCGTCCTACAGACCGCACAGACCCACCTGGGGATCGTGGTTGACGAACACGGCGGTGTGGAGGGGATCGTCACCCTGGAAGACCTGATAGAGCAGATCGTCGGCGAGATTCAGGACGAGCACGATGTCGAGGTGGACGAAATCATCCCACAACCGAACGGCAGCTTCCTGGTCGATGCCGGCATCTCAGTTCGCGAACTGAACGAAAGGCTCGACTTCGGCGTACCCGAAGACGGCCATTACGTCACACTGGCAGGATTCATCCTGACCAGAACAGGGCGACTACCCACCGAGGGGGAGGAAGTGACGTTCGAGGGCGCCACATACCAGGTCGAACAGATGGTCGGCCGCCGCATCATGAAGGTCCGGTTGATCCGAAAGGCCCCGGTCGAAGTTCCGGAGGATCAGGAAGAAGAGGAACGCGTCAACCTGACACCGGAGACGTAGCTCCTAGTGGTCAGCTTTCAGCAAGCAGCGTGCAGCAAGCAGCCGTGCAGCTAGTTTTCGATTGGCTGCTCGCTGAAAGCTACCCGCTGCTCGCTCATTCCCCCTACCGTTCCACCAGCCCTTCCAACAACTCGAAGAAACCGGGGAAAGAAATGTCCACGCACTCGGGGTCTTCGATCCTGACGCCGGATTTTGACATCAGACCGGCGATGGCGAACGCCATGGCGATGCGGTGGTCACCGCATGAGGAAACGGTTCCACCTTCGATCTTCTGATCGCCAGGGACCCTGAGCCCGTCGGGAAACTCCTCAACACGAACCCCGATGGCCCTCAGGTTTCTTGCGATGGCATCGATACGGTCGCTCTCCTTCAAGCGTAGCTCGCCGGCGCCGCGAACCTCGAAGCCTCCTGTTGAGCAAGTTCCCAGAATGGCCAGGATCGGAACCTCGTCGATCAACGTCGGAACCGAGGAAGGATGAATTTGCATGGCCGAAAGGGTAGACGATCGCACCAGAACGTTTGCAACCGGCTCCCCTCCTTCGTTCCTCGGCATGTCCAGAACGATCTCGGCGCCTGCGCGCTCGAGCAGCGACAGGCAACCCGTTCGCGTTGGATTCGTCCCCACCCCCATCAGCCGGAGTTCCGAATCTGGGATCGCGACGGCGGCGGCAATCAGAAAAGCGGCTGAAGAGATGTCGCCGGGGATTGCAACGGAGCGAGGACGGATCCCGCTCCCCCCGTCGATTTCGATCCGTCCGTCGGATACTCGGATCCGGGCGCCAGATTCCCGGAGTGCAATTTCGGTATGGTCTCTTGTTCGAATGGGTTCATGGACGACCGTTGTGCCTTCGGCCTGGAGACCTGCCAGAAGGATCGAAGACTTGACCTGGGCGCTGGGAACCGGCAACTCATAGTCGATCGCCCTGAGCCGACCGCCATAGATCCGAACCGGCAGGTGAGAATCTTCGCAAGCCTCGACGTGGGCGCCAAAACGCCGGAGAGGGTCAATAATGCGACCCATCGGACGCGAAGCGAGGGAAGCATCACCAACAAGCGTCGATTCGAACGGCTGGGCCGCCAGAATTCCGGAAAGAAGCCGCACCGTCGTCCCCGAGTTTCCGGCGTCGAGCTCGCGGGCGGGAGCCTGCAATCCACCGAAGCCACGACCTCCAATCTTGACCGTGCCGTCCCGACTCGCTATCGGCACGCCCAGACCTTCGAGACATCGCAAAGTGCTACGGCAATCGGCGCCACCCGGAAAGTTCTCGGCGTGAGAATTGCCTTCGGCAATCGACGAAATCAAGGCGAAACGATGTGCAAGCGACTTGTCGCCCGGGGGGGTGGTTTCACCGCGGACGCGCCTGGCCGGATGGACATCTCGGGTTTCCATGACCTTTCAGAATATCATGGTGGAACAGGCCCCCGGCACGCTCCACGACGGCCCAAAACGGTGATGAACAGAGGGCCCAGGCCGAATCACCCATTGATTTTTGAAAAACCCTATGTTACTTCTCGACGAATGGGTCAGACGGATTCGCCGGTCTTCAAACTGACTGTTCCCAGCCGGATGGAGGAGCTCGCCTCTGTGCAGGAGTTGGTCGAGCGGGCCAGCCAGGCATTCGGTTTAACCGACGAATTGGCTCATTGGATCGAACTGACCGTCAGCGAATCGGCAATCAATGCGATTCAGCATGGAAACCGCCTGGACCCCTCCAAGATGGTATCCCTAAGCATCGCATCCGACGGCGAGTCGATCGAAATCGTGGTCGAGGACCAGGGAACCGGCTTCCAGTTGACTGAAATTCCTGACCCAACCGACATAGAAAACCTTCTCAAGCCAGGTGGGCGTGGGATCCTGATCATCCGTTCCTTCATGGACACAGTGGAAGTCTCGCATCTGGAGGGTGGCGGAAGCCGGCTTCGTATGGTCAAGAAGCTTCAGGACGGGCAACTGACGTGAGTATGGCGATCACACCCAGACGCTTCGACGACGTGGTGGTTCTGGACCTCTCAGGCCGAATCACCATTGGCGAAGGGACGCTGATGCTGCGGGACAGGATCCAGGGAATGCTTGAAGAGGGCCAGATGCGGTTCCTGTTGAATCTCTCCGACGTCGATTACATCGACAGCTCTGGTCTGGGCGAACTCGTCTCCTCTTTCACAACGGTAAAGAACCAGGGCGGCACCCTCAAACTCCTGAGCCTGACCCGTCGGGTCCGGGACCTCATGCAGATCACCAAACTCCTCACTGTTTTTGACGTTTACGAAGAAGAAACCGAAGCCCTGAAGAGCTTCCGATAGAAAGAGACCTGACCTGACAGCCGTCGCTATCGTAGACATGTTTTTCAACACGAAGACACGAAGGGCACGAAGTTAGAAGAGGTCCGGCCTTTGGCTTCCGATGGGTTGTCCCCTGATCTGTGGATTCTCAGCGAACCAAAGTGTGTTTCTTGACGCGGAGAACCGGGGAAACGAGGCTATTCGAAGAACCTTATCTTGGTCTTCGTGTCCTTCGTGTCTTCGTGTTGAAAAAAATCTATCGTTCTACTACAACGTTGGAATCAACCAGGACCAGTCGGAGCATTCGGCGGTTTTCGTCGAGGGTCGCTCTCAGCTTGAGGTTGTTGCTGTCCAGTTCGTAGGTCCGGTCTTCGAGTTCGCGGACACCGATCGTTCCGAGAGTCATCTGCTGGGGCACAAATACAGGCACTCCGCTTTGATTCAGGTTTTCCCGATAGAGTAGCAACAGGTAGTGGTGGAAGAAATTGTCGTCGACGATCATGGCGCCGTCGGGAAAGCGAATGTCGTACGGAGTCCGTTGCCCCCCTACGGTGTATTCGACTTCGGTGAGAACTTCCCCGATCGTGACTTGAATGACGCGATCCGCGGACCGATATTCGTAAGAGATCGGGTTGAGCTCCGCGTCCAGCTCCATTCGGCTCTCGGCATCTACCGTTTCGCCTTCGACCTCAAGGCGGGTGCGGCCAAGAGCCAGGAATCCGTCCCCGCGCTTTGAGATGGTGAAGTCTTCGGTTCCGATCTTGCTGCCGGCGACGAACACGGTAAACCGTGCGCTCTCGAGTTGGACAGGCAGCAGCAGCGTCAGAATTAATGGAAGAGTACTCATAACTCAAGCCTCAAACGAACAATGTTCTGGGCAATGATGGCTGGATCGACGTGACTGGTTTCGATCCTCACGCGCGCCATATTATACGATGTAAGGCGCTGATTGTAGAGTTCGCTGACGCGTTGCCTGCTCGAAAACAAGGGTCTGGACCCATCACCTTCGATTCGTTGGTAAACGTCTTCGAGCGAAGCCTCCAGGTAAACGGACAGTCCCCGGGCTTCGATGAACTCGCGGTTCGAGGCGTCTTCGTACGTGCCTCCCCCCAGTGCGACAACCAATTCTCGAGGACCGGAGATCGAACGAAGACACCTCTGCTCCAACTCTCTGAAATGCACCTCTCCGGATTGACTGAAGATGTCTGTTATGGATCTCCCCTCGCAGCGTTCGATTTCGTCGTCAAGATCGAGAAACGACCAGTTCATGAGCTCCGCAACCAGGCGTCCGACCGTGGTCTTGCCCGCCCCCATGAATCCGACCAGATAAATCCTGTTGACCATATGGACAACGAGGTTAGCCCGCCAGGTTCGATGCTGTCCAAATAAGGTTTGCCTGAAACAAAAAAAAGCGGGGAGCAAGCTCCCCGCTTCTTTTCGCCTCGTTTAGCGAACTGCTACATGGCCTCGAGTGATTTCGTTCGAAAATGCTCCCTTCCCTCGGCCGAAAGCAAGACCCAGAAGGCATAAATCCCGATGGCCGTACCGATCGGAAATTTCAGCAACATGAAGGATGCCGCCACGATCGCCGCGACACGACCCCAGGTCTGATAGGAAAGCAAGCCCACACCCGCCGCCGCCGCCAGGACGGACACGATCACCATGGACATTCCGACGATCGACACGATGGAGGTGACAAGTGCACCGGCATCCAGGCCGATATTGGACACAAACGGAAGCGGCAACTCATCGAGAAGTCGTCCCGCAATCAACACCATCGCCGACAACATCCCCGTGAGAACAGCCGAACCGATCAGAAGCCAGCCAAGAATCTTGATGTGCATTTCCATGCTGTCAGGCGAACGAACCTTTCGGACAGGGGCTGCCGGTGCGGTTCCGAGCGTCGCCCCGCAACTCCCACAAAACTTGAAATGTTCCTCCGTCGCCGTTCCACATTCCGGACAGTACATCTTGCCTCCAGGTGTTAGCATTCAGCATTCAGCATTCAGCGGGCAGCGGGCAGCTGGCAGCGGGCAGCTCTCGGATATCCCAGAACGCGCCGCTCAACGATCCCGACTTCGGACCTCGGACTCCCATCCGCGAAATCTGCGTAATCCGCGTAAAGATCTCGGACTTCCCATCCCCATCTTGGTCTCAACTCCGCTCGATCAACACAATGTCCCCCCGGCCGGTCTGGATCGTGATTCGAGGACCGCCCGTGCCGTGCTCTCCGTTCACGCGTTGATCACGACCTGAGGAAACCCTTTCGATACCATCAAAATCGGACTCAAAAGACCCGGAACGTGTCTGAGCGTCGATCGAAAAATTCGACGTCGAGGGCAATTCGAGTCGTATGTCCGTATAGTCGCCGGTCAAGGAGATGTCTTGCTGTGGCGGAGCGTCAAAGAAGAGGCGGATGTCCCCGTGCCGATTCGCAAGCTCGATCGCACCGGACGCATTGCGCACAACAATGTCCTTGTAGGAAGTCTCGATCTCTACCAGGCCGGTGACATCTTCGAGGTCGACGGAATTGTTCTTTCCTTCAATGAGAACCGTACCCCTCACGTTCTCCACGCTGACCAGAGAGTATTTGTTATCGATGATGGCGTCTCCATCCACATCGGAAATGTGAATGGTGCCATATTTGTTTTCCACTTCAGCCAGCCCACCGACACCGTTTACCGTCACGCTTCCATACTTGTTGATCACACCGACATCACCCGAGATGTCTTCGGTGACGATGGGGCCGTAACCGTCGTCGATCCGGACGTTGCCCGTAATGGAACGGACCGTTGTTCCGCCGTAGCGATTCTCAACACTGTGGTCACCCGTCAGGCCGGTGATGCGAACGACACCATATTTGTTGTTGATGTCGAGCGAGGACTCTGCAGGCACACGCACCGTCAGGCTGGTCTTGAAACGGCGCCGTTCGGAACTTCTCAACTCGTCCCGATTGGATTCGATCAGATAAGAGCCGTCCCGGTCGCTAATCGTAAAGTACAAGCCCGGTTCAAGCCGTTCGGCTTCCTCACGACTCGTCGCCCGAACGGTCTTGTCGATGTCCACGACGATCCGGTTCGTGTCCCCGGCCTCGATTTCGACCGACCCATAGACATTGTGGATTTCGATAGTTCTGCCCGGCTCCGCCTCGGCCTCCAGACGCGCCGAAAAATCGAAGTTCTCGCCTACGATGTCGAACAGGTCGAAGTCATCGCCAAAATCGATATGGAGGCCTCCCAGATCCGAACTGATGTGAGCGGCCGCGGTGAACGCACTTCCTACGAAAAGAACGAGAATGAGAAGTGCCACCTCCCCGCCTGAAAACAACCGGCGATCCTCGCCCTTAAGTCGGTAGTAGTCTACGATTTTCAGCAGTCCCCACGCGATGATCAGCACGGGCCAGTACCGGGCAAGCCCCTCCCAGATCGGAATCGAATAACCCAGATTCCGGAGCAGCAACACCGTGCCCAGGCTGATCCAAACGAAAGCCCAGTAAATGGTACCCAGACCGCGACGTCTACTCATGTCTTCTCCTTGTATGTAGCTAGTAGCAGGTAGCTTGTAGCTTGCAGCTTCCGATCCGAAGCTGCTCGCTCCTCGCTACCCGCTGTTTGCTACTTGCTACTCGCTACCTTCCCGGGGCTTTGCGGCCGGAATGTCATCGCCTTCGTATCCATCCGATTGCTTGGGTGGCGCCGATTGCCTCGGTGGCGCCAATTGCCTGGGTTGCGGAGCTGGGCTTCCAACAGGCGGCGTGCCTCCACCAACCGGCGGCGGTGCGACGGGCGCTCTCGGCGGCTGGATTGGCGGCGGGACAGGTCGGCGTGGTGGCGGACCGGGGACCTCTGTGGCTGCCGGCCGC
This sequence comes from uncultured Solibacteraceae bacterium, assembly GCA_964584435.1. Lineage (GTDB taxonomy): Bacteria > Acidobacteriota > Terriglobia > 20CM-2-55-15 > 20CM-2-55-15 > CAZOZZ01. Next base: position 8,189 of record CAZOZZ010000099.1, read on the forward strand.
TGAAAATACTCCACGATCTTGACGACCCCGATCACGATCAGGATGACGGGCCACATCCGCCCAAAGCGAAAATCGGATGGATAGAGGTTATTCAAGAGGAACAGAACACCCAGTGTGATCAATACGAATGCACCTGTCATCAAGTCACCTGCCCGGGGTCGTCTTCTTCCCGACTGTCCACCTTCTTCCCATCTTTGTCTTCCTTGTAACTCCACACAAGCCAGACGCCAATAGCTATCAAAATGATGGGCCAGAATTCAAATATTGCCCGCAATCGAAAGAAACGGAAGTTATCCATCAAGAACAACGTTCCCAGGACCACAAGTGCCACGCCGCCCCACAGCTCCTTGTTCTCGACACCTGCCACCTGCTGGTGAAACTGGTCGATCGGCGTTTCCAGATCGATACCTTGAGACATTAATTTTCGCTTCTTCGCCGTGTAGTACGCCTCGAAGGGCATGTAAAAATAGAAACCCGTGATCAGCAATCCGAACAACGGCTCCAGCGCGTTGACCGCATCTGTCACGCTGATCAACATCCCAAAAATGACGATGTGCACGGCAGCCTTAAAGAAGTCTCCATTGTAGATGGCGCCGACTCCCGGAATCAGGCCAAGGGCAAAGGCCGCCCCGGGACTTTCGCCACCCGGGTTCGGAGCAGGCGGAGGCTGCCGTTGCCCACCGCCTACCCTTACCATGTCGGCCAGACACGCCTCGCAATAGACGCTTCCAGACACATCCCGTTTACAGGTATCACAGAGGGCTCGACCGCAAGCGACGCAGAAGGCGACACTCTCAATATCTGCGTGGTAAGCACAATTCATCAGGAACTCTCCCTCAACCGTTCTATCTGAGACTGGATCTCGGTAACCAGCGGGGCACGATAATAGAGTCGAACGGCCCCATCGTAGACCTCGTTCACCAAGTCTCCCGCGTTGTAGTAGATCGCCGTCGGACTTCTAAAGTCGCTGAGGCGCGGCTGAACGCCCGTGATGTTTGAAATCCACCCAAACACCAGCGTCGCGGTAAACACGGCCATCGCGGTCCTCGGCTCGAGAATCCAGCGGCCCATCGAACCGAGCGTGTCCAGCCAGGTTTCACGTTCGATCCGCGGCGTGTTCGCAATGATTCGGGTGACAAGCCAGTCCGGCGCACGAAACACGGGGAAGCTCTGGGCCCAGCTAATTACTCCCGCCATGTTTTCATGCAATTGTCGGCAGGAATCGCAGGAAGCGAGATGGGTTTCCAGTCCTTGCTTCTCGACGGATGGTAAAAGTCCGTCCAGATAGTCGGAAAGTCTTGCTTCTAGAGTCGTGCAATTCATAACTGGTCCTTCAATCTACTCAACACGCGGGCCAACTCTCCACGGCCCCTGTTGATGCGAGACTTGATCGTGCCTATCGGCACGTCAAGCATCGCGGCCATTTCGTCGTAGCTGAACCCCTCCAGATCCCTGAGGATGACCGCTTCCCGCAGGTCCTCGCTGAGCCGGAGCAGCGCCCCATGGATGAGATCGGAAAGCTCTCTCTTCTCCAGGGCCTCACCCGGGCTCGCGTACCGTGCCGGGTTCTCTTCGATCCGCTCGAACTCCACGTCGATCGAATCGGTCTTGGAGCGTTCGGTCGGTCCAACTAGTGGCTCCATCCGATTCGTCGGCACTCAATGTATCCAAACGTAATCAAGCAAAGAAAAGTTTCAAGAACGTGAAACCTTTTTGAGATAATTCCTCCGACATGAACCGGAAACTGTTGTTTTTTTTGATCTTGGCCGTCTTTGCCCTTGCTGTGTACGCGCTCACCGGCCGGGATTTCGACTCCCGATTGTTCTTTGAAAGCCTGGCCGGCGTCCGCCCGGCCTGGCTCGTCGCTTCGATCGGAATTACCTTTCTGTCCTACGGTATACGTTCGATTCGCTGGCAAATCCTACTCATATCGTTGAAATCAATAAAGTTAGCACACCTTATGAGCGCTAACCTACTGGGCTTCAGCGCAATCTACGCCCTGGGACGGGCCGGCGAGTTCGTTCGCCCAGTCTGGATCGCACGACGCGAAGGGGTTGCGATGGCAGGCTCGTTTGCCGCCATCATCGTCGAGCGCGTCTTCGACACCATCATGCTGATCCTCCTCTTTGCCGCAACCATCGGAACCGCCCAACTCCCAATCAGCGCCCAGGGCGCCATCGGCCTACTCACGACTTCGGCCTGGCTCCTGCTCGGGCTTTCGACCGGGGCCATGCTGGCGTTCATTATTTTCCACAAACACATCGACAAGGTCACGGTCTACATTCCCTTCCGGCGTCTGGTGGGGATGCTCGAGCAGTTCGCCGAAGGCCTGGCCATCACCGGCAACTGGAAAAACCTGGGTCTAACAACAGTATACTCACTCCTGTTGTGGCTGGTGATTGCGCTACAATTCTGGTTCATGATGTTCGGGTTGAATTTCGACTTCACGTTCCAGTCTGCGACCCTGGTATTGGTAGCGTCGGCCATCGGGTCGATCGCGCAGGTACCTGGAATCGGAGGGGGCTTTCAGGCCGCATTCATATTCTGTGTGACGACATTGTTTCTCGTTCCGCTGGAAACCGCAGTCGCCGCCTCTCTGCTGGCGTGGTTCTTCACGATTGTTCCAACGATGGTAGTCGCGGCGTTCTACATGCTGTGGAAAGGTGTATCGGCGAAAGACCTGATGGGACCGGAAGAAGGTTTGACGACACCATAAATTATGAAATGTCCTTTTTGCGGCCACTTAGAGGATAAAGTGGTCGACTCGCGCGAAAGCAAGGAAGGCGATGCCATCCGTCGCCGCAGGCAGTGTCTCGGCTGCAGCAGGCGATTCACCAGCTACGAGAGAATCGACGAAATCCCGTACATGGTCGTCAAGAAGGACGGACGGCGGGAACGTTTCGACAGGCAGAAGGTGCTGGCGGGCCTGTTGAGGGCGTGTGAACGTCGACCGGTGTCGATGGTGCAACTGGAAACCATCGCCGACAAGGCTGAGTTGCTGGCTCAGGAATCGCCCGTGCGCGAGATCTCCACAGAAACGATCGGCACGACGATCATGAACGAACTCAAGAGCCTGGATAAGGTGGCTTACGTTCGATTCGCTTCGGTATACCTGGACTTCAAAGACGTCAAGGAGTTCATGGCCGAGCTCAAGGATTTGTTAAGAGCCCGGGACTAGCCCTGTAGGGGCGCTCTATGAGCGCCCGATGACGCACCCGATACTGTGCGGTCATAGACCGCACCTACATGACGTCCCGGCAATCTGTGGTTTCAACCATGGCGTACTTCGAATTCGAACCGGAAGAGCACTTTCACTCGACATGGACGCCGATCATCGATGTCTATGAGCGGCCGGATGAAATCATCGTCCGCGTGGAAACGCCTGGGGTTAAGAAGAAGGACATACAACTTCGCTGGCGAGATGGAATCCTCACCGTCGCCGGTTCCAAACGCCGGCAACCTTCGGACGAAGAAGGGGTTCGCTTCCTCTGCGTCGAACGGAACTACGGCTATTTCAGGCGCGATGTGGCAATCAGCCGAGACATCGACTTCGACAAGGCAACCGCGGAACTTCGGGAAGGCCTGCTGAGCATTCGGCTTCCCAAGATCCCGGACGAAGCCCGGGAATCTGTGATACCGATCGAGTGACAAAGAGGGGAAGTCAACACGAAGACACGAAGGACACGAAGGCGGAAAAGATACTGAAGGACTTTTCTTCGTGCTCTTCGTGTCTTCGTGTCTTCGTGTTGAAAAGAATCTATCGTTTTGCTGAGTACCGCGGGACACGTGTAGTAGTTCAATATGGAAATAATTAAGGACGATCAAGCAGATCTACAGGACGGACAAGAGGTCAGCATTCCCGAGACGTTACCGGTGCTCGCGCTGCCGGATGTCGTGATCTTTCCATATATGATCGTCCCGCTTTTCGTGAACCGGGAGCAGTCGGTCCACGCGGTGGATCAGTCGCTCGCTGAAAACCGGATGATCCTGGTTACGTCGCAGAAGTCCCCTGAGACCGAGGATCCGGCTGCGGATGACCTCTACCAGTTCGGCACGGTTTCTCTCATCATGCGCATGTTGAAACTGCCCGACGGGCGGGTCCGCATACTCGTGCAGGGATTCGCTCGCGCCAGCGCCGAGTACATCAGCGATTCCAAGCCGTTCCTGTCAGCCAGGGTGTTCCCGGAACTCGAGGTACCACCGAAGTCCGATTCGCTCGAACTCGAAGCGTTGGTCCGTAACGTCAAGGCATCCCTCGAACGAGCCATCTCGCTGGGCAGGAACATCCCGCAGGATATCGTCATTATCGCGGCAAACCTGGACGAACCGGGCCGACTGGCAGATCTGGTCGCTTCGAACATGGAACTAAGGGTCGACGCGGCCCAGGAAGTTCTCGAAATCACCGATCCGGTCGAACGACTACGTAGAGTCAACGCCATGCTGGCCAAGGAAATCGAAGTCCTCCAGATCCAGAACGACATCAGCACGCAGGCAAAGGGTGAAATCGACAGAGTCCAGCGCGAATACTATCTGCGCCAGCAGATGAAGGCAATCCAGCAAGAACTTGGAGAAGGAAACGAATTGTTCGAGGAGATCGAGCAATATCGCGAAAAGGTCCGGAAAGCCAAGATGCCCCCGGAAGTGGCAGAAGAGACCGAACAGCAGATCGAACGACTGGAACGGATGCATCCGGATGCGGCCGAGACGGCGACACTCCGCAATTACCTGGATTGGATGGTGCGGCTTCCCTGGTCGGAATCGACTCGCGACAATCTGAAGCTCGGCAAGGCACAGAAGATTCTCGATGAAGACCACTACGGTCTCGAGAAGATCAAAGAAAGGATCATCGAGCACCTGGCTGTTCGGAAGCTGAAGAAAAAAGTCAAAGGCCCGATACTCTGTTTTGTCGGCCCTCCGGGAGTGGGAAAGACGTCTCTCGGACGCTCCATCGCCAGGGCGCTTGGACGGAAATTCGTCCGGCTCAGCCTGGGAGGCGTCCACGACGAGGCCGAAATCCGAGGCCACCGTCGCACCTACGTCGGAGCCATGCCCGGACGGGTGATCCAGGGCATCCACAATGCAGGAACCAACAACCCCGTGTTCATGATGGACGAAGTCGACAAGATCGGAGCCGACTTTCGGGGGGATCCATCCTCGGCACTGCTGGAGGTCCTGGACCCGGAGCAGAATCACGCGTTCCGAGACAATTACCTTGGGGTAACGTTCGATCTGTCGAACGTTATGTTCATAACGACGGCCAACCTGCTCGATCCAATCCAGCCCGCCTTTCGGGACCGCATGGAGATCATCAGGCTCAGCGGTTACACCGAAGAGGAAAAGATCGAAATCGCCGCGCGCCACCTGGTCCCCAAACAGTTGGAGGAGCATGGACTGGAAAAGAAACATCTTCAGTTCCCGGATTCGGCTGTCCGGGCCATTATCGCCGGATACACGCAGGAAGCAGGCTTGAGAAACCTCGAGCGTGAAATAGGGGGCGTTTGCCGGAAAGTTGCCCGCCACGTTGCAATGGGACGAACCCGGCCGCGCCGTCTGACGATCAAGCAGATCGACAAGTATCTGGGCCGGCCGAAAGTCTTTCGGGACGCGATCCTGAAGAAGGACGAGGTCGGTGTCGCCACCGGATTGGCCTGGACTGCAGCCGGAGGAGACATCCTCTTCGTCGAAGCCACGGCCATGAAGGGGAAAGGCGGCAAGGCGACGAAAGCAAAGGCGACAAACGCCAA
>CAZOZZ010000099.1:13942-16311 GCA_964584435.1 uncultured Solibacteraceae bacterium
GACGGGACAACTCGGTGACGTCATGCGCGAATCCGCCCAGGCGGCACTGAGCTACGCCCGTTCACGAGCGACCGACTACGGCATCGATGAAGATTTCTTCAGTACCCACGACCTGCACGTCCACGTTCCGGAAGGTTCGATCCCGAAGGACGGCCCGTCGGCCGGAGTCACAATGGCCACAGCGATGATCTCGATGCTGACGGAACGTCCGGTTCATCGAAACATGGCAATGACGGGTGAACTCACCCTCCGTGGTGAGGTCCTCCCCGTCGGTGGCATCAAAGAAAAGGTCCTGGCTGCCCGCCGCGCCAAGGTCCAACTCGTGATCCTCCCGGCTCTGAACGAACGCGACCTGGAAGACATCAACCCAAAATTACGAAAAGACATGCAGTTCGTCTTCGTCGACAAGGTCCATGAAGTTTTCGAACAGGCCATCATCCCCAAAGGCACCAGAGCTTCGACAAGGCCCAAGACTACGAAGGGAAACGCAGCGAAAGGATCGGCAAAGAACAAGTCCACGGCAAGAAAGCGACAACGGGACAAACGCTGAGTTCGGCCTGCGCAGTCGGCGTATCCGCTGATTTTCTTTCAACACGAAGACGCGAAGGACACGAAGTGATTATGTTCTTTGATTTCCAATCTTCGTTACCTTCGTGTCTTCGTGTTGAAAGAACTGGTTGAATTTGCGCGTAGTCCGCACAAGAGACTCATGTATTCGGAATCGGAGATCATCGAAAAGATTCGGAAGCGGTTTGGCGACTCATCCGCGGTGATCGGGGTGGGCGACGATGCGGCGGTTCTGGATCTGCCGGATGGGTTTTCGACCGTTGTCTGCTCGGATCTTCTAGCTGAGAACACGCACTTCAGGCGCTCCACACACCCGCCGGACTCCATAGGCTTCAAGGCGATCGCGGTGAACGTGAGCGATATCGGTGCGATGGGAGGGACTCCCTCTCACTGCCTGATATCGCTGGCTCTACCTGAAGATCTCGAAGCGGCCTGGTTCGACGAGTTCGCGAACGGCGTGGGAGCAGCGTGCCGAAAATTCGAGATCAGCCTGGTCGGGGGAGACACGTCGGAAGCAGAGTGCATATTTGTCGATGTGTGTGTGGTCGGCCGAATCCGCCGAGACGGGTCTGTGCGCCGATCCGGAGCCCAACCGGGCGATGGCGTCTATGTCACCGGAACGATTGGTGGTTCCGGGCTCGGACTTCGATTGCTCGAGGCCGGCCGGTCGGACGACCCTGCCATCCGGCGACATCTGTACCCCGAGCCCCGTCATCGGATCGGTCATGAAATCGCCGAACGGGCAACCGCCATGACCGATATCAGCGACGGCTTTTCGACCGACCTCGGACACATCGTAAGCGAATCGGCGGTTTCAGCCCGTATCGAAGGCAATCGGATTCCCCTCCATCCCGGAGAAGATTTGGATCTTGCCCTCGACAGCGGCGAGGAATACGAACTGATCGTCACTGCCCGGGAGCTGCCACCCGAAATCAACGGAGTTCCTATCACTCGAGTCGGTGAAATCGTCGGATCGGGAGAGGCTCACCAGATCCTACTCGAGCAGAATTCCCTGAAGCGAATTCTCGAGCCAGGCGGTTGGAAACACCTCGGGCTCTGACCCGAGAGAACCTCCCGTTTGTGCTATGCTCTGACAATGTCCAACCCGGATATGCTCAACCAGGCGGATCGAATCCTTCGACCTGTGCTTAAGAAGCTCGCCCTGATTCCATGGCTGAAAGTCGTCGGATGCTGTGCCGGACATCAACCTGAAGACAGTGTCTGGGTGGAATTTCACGTTCGAGGGTCATCCGGATTGTGGCGATTGATGGGGCTGCTTCGAATCCTCGACCAGAAGCTGGTCGGAACGGACTGCCGTGCGGATTGCCTCGTCAACTACGGCAACGATCCAGAAGCCGCCCCTCCCCAGCACGGCTGGTTTCCGATTGTCGTCGAGGTTTTCTGGCCTTCGAAAGATGATTGGCGGAGGGGACAGGCACTGATCATTGAAGCGCTCCTGTCGTCGGTCGAGGAATTCGGCGAGCACGACGAAACCGAATTCGAGCCCGAAGGCGCGCTCAACTACTGCCCGTTCTGCTCCTCCACTTTCGTACGTCTTGACGGGTTCGAAGGATCCGGACACCGTTATCGCTGCGGCGATTGCGAAACGTCATGGACGATGATCGACACCACTCTTTAGCAGCAGCCCAGATTTTCGGCCAAACCAAACAAGCGAGCATTGAGGAGAGAACCTTAGGATTCAACGCGGAGACGCGGAGGGCGCGGAGGGAACTTGTTTTCACCGCAGAGGCGGTAGAGTAGGGGAGGACGCGAAGAGCGACCTCCCCCCTCGTCGCACCGGA
>CAZOZZ010000100.1:0-16230 GCA_964584435.1 uncultured Solibacteraceae bacterium
ATCGACGTCGAGACTCTCATATGGTTGACCCCAGCGGAGAACAGGAATCTGGATCATGTCAGTACACCCCGACAGCCGTTGTCTTCGCGAAACCATGGAAAGGGCGGACGCCGCTGACGCCGTCCCAGGGATACCGCTCATCGGGCGGTTCGCGCTCCCCTTCATCGCGTTCGAGAAATCCCGGCACGAAGAACTCCTTGGTCAGGGTCGTGAGCTTCACCCGCCCGGTCTCCCCGTAGCCGACCACCGTATCCAGGTCATCGAAATCCACGACCTCGATCAGGGCGCGAGGTTGTGGGGGATAGTAAGAGATCTTGTATTTGTTATGCGGACCGCTTGGGGAGCTTGCGGCCAGCCCCATCAGGGTATTGCCGTACGTCGGCGTCATATACGCACCATCGAGCAGCTCTTCGTGAGCGAAGCGGTTCCACTGCGGGGTGAACTCGGTACCGCCCGAAAAGATCCCGGTGATGCCCGCCTGACGGATCGTCGTACCCATCGACTCCAGGCGCAACGCCAGCGCCTCGAGCAGCTTCGGAGTGGTGAAGAGGCAACCAATATCGTGGTTCGCTTCGAGAATGGTCACGGCCTGGTCGATGACGTGATCCTTGTATGCCACCAGATGCTCGGTCCAGCCCTTCTTGATCAGCTTGATCACCCACCGGGGATCGAGGTCGACACAAAAGCAGATCCCTCCTCGATATTGTGCCAGGTGCTCGACCGCCAGACGCAGCCGACGCGGTCCCGATGGACCCACCATGAGCCAGTTCGAACCCTTCGGGAAATGCTCGTCCGGCAGCGTCTCGCTGAACAGTTCATAGTCGGTCCGGAAATCCGTACACGCGATGCGCGTCTTCGGAACGCCCGTTGTGCCGCCGGTCTCGAAAACGAAGACGGGCTGGCCGGCGAGGCCTCTCGGCACCCAGCGCTCGACCGGACCGCCACGCAGCCATTCGTCCTCGAAGGGCCCCAGACGCTTCAGGTCCTCGAAACCGGCAATCTCGGTGCGCGGGTCCCATCCAAGCTTACTCGCGTAGTCGAGCCAGAAAGGACAGCCGGTCTCGGGATTGAAGTGCCAGTCGACAACCTCACGGACCCAGGAATCCACTGCTACGCGTGCGGCCTCCGCCCGTTCGACAATACCCGTGGCCGGGCTGGAATCAGGAGTTTGCATGGATCGGGAGTATATCAGAGGGCAAGTTGGCGCGGCACCTGCCACCTCGCCAAGCCCCTTCTGAATGGGCGGGAGCCCTTCGGTGAAGGCCCCGCTAAGTAGCTGCCGAAAGGCGAAAATCTTTCGCGTTGACAGGTCAGCTGAGAGATTGAATGATACGGGGCGAAAAGGGACCGTCGCCCGAAGGCAACGGCAACCGAGCGGAGTATGGGGGAACCCTACGCGTTCCGGATGCCAGCCAGCGTGAGTCGGTCCCTTTCACTGTCTTGACCCACTACCTCACTCGTGACGAAGCGCCCGGATGGGCTCCATTAATGTGGTGAGAACTATTGCTGAAGAACTTTCTGGACTTCGTCGAGCATTTTCTCCACGGCCTTTCGCTGCGGGCTCTCGGGAACCTTGTCCAGGTAGGTCGTAAGCTGCTCGGCCGCTTCACGGTAGCGCCGTTGCTTCATGTAGATGTTGACCAGCATCAATCGGGCATCCTGAACCGGGTCGTCACGGCCCAGAGACCATTCCAGCGTGGATTCGGCGTATTCGATCTGATCGAGCTTGTACAAGGCAGATCCAAGGTAGTAGAAGACTCGAGCCGAGCGAGGCGCTTTCACCGAAGCCGCTTCGAGCAATGTGACGGTTTCCTGATACAGCCTGGTCGCGGCATCGGGAGTGAAGCTGTCTTCAAGGACCCGGGCCCGATCGAGATTCACTCCGCCCTGGCCGATGGCAGGTTCCGCGCTGTCGGGGTCGACAGTCAATGCCTGTCCGAACGCCTCCTCCGCTTCATCGTACTTCCCTCTCTGCTGTTGGATGAACCCCAGTTCCATGTACGCATCAAAGAAGGCGGGTGCCAACCGGACGGCAGACTGTAAACGACGGACCGCTCGCGAAACATTTCCTTCCCCGGCGTCGATCAGCGCACCCTCGTATTCCTCGAGCGCGGCTTCAGGGGTCCCGACGACCTCCTCGGCGGCCTCCGCCGGATCGTCGACCCGCGCGGTAGGCAGTTCGCTGTACCGCTGAGTCGTGCCCGGATTCAAGATGATCGTCACATTTGCCGACGACATCGCGCCGCCGGTAACGTTAACGCGTTCCCGCACGGTGTTGTACCCATCCAGGTTGATGTAGAGATAATAGACATCGGCTCTTTCGATGTTGTGGAAGAAGAACTTCCCGTCCCGGTCGGTGTATGCCACATCAACTACAAGGCGGCTGGGTCGCTGCATCTGGATCTCGATGCCCGCGTGCGCGTTCGCGTTGCCCTGGGGAACGATGACACGTCCCCGGATCTCGCGATCAGCACTTTGCGCTTGGAGGGAAGCGGAAAAGACCAGCAGGAGGGCAGCCAGTAATGTACTGCGAAACATCATGGTAAATAAAAGATACCAGATGAAGAGGTGTTGGCTGTCAGCTTTTGGCATTTGGCACTTGGCATTTAGCTAACAGCCAATAGCCAAAAGCTAACAGCCAATTCCGACCAATTGACCCCGATCCGCCCTTTCTATAACATTCCTTGAGATTTCTTAATGTTATGGTGCACACCCCGGTTGGGTGGATGAGGTTGTCGCATGTGTCCGGTTTGCCGCGCACCGATGGTCGCTTTCGAGATGGATGGTGTGGAGGTGGACCGTTGCGTGGACTGTGGCGGGACCTGGTTGGATGCCGGGGAATTCATGTTGATCGCCGGCCTGGACGGCTCTCCGGCCGATTCGTTCTCTAAAGAACTGGCTTCTGCACGGGAAACCCGTCGCACCCGTCGGCACTGCCCGCGCTGTCCGCGGAGACTGCGGGAGATTGCGGTGGGTCGTGACCCTGTCGTCGTTCTCGATCGTTGCCCCTGGGGACACGGCCTCTGGTTCGATCGGGGAGAGCTGATCGCTCTGACTCGTTCGTTCGCCGGCGACAAGAGTGCCGGTGTCGTCGGGTTTCTGGCCAACGTCTGTCAAAGCGAGGTCCCTCCTGTGGGAAAAGGAGACTGAAATGACGAGTCTGATAGTTCTGCTCATCGTGGTCGGTATCGTCGCATTCGTTGTCGCCGGCTCATACAACAGTCTGGTTCGCTCGCGGAACGAAACAAGAAACGCCTGGTCTCAGATAGACGTTCAGCTCAAACGCCGCCACAACCTGATTCCAAACCTCGTGGAAACCGTAAAGGGCTACGCAGGGCACGAAAAAGAAACGCTTGAAAACGTCACTGCGGCCCGAAGCCAGGCCGCGGGAGCCAGTGGGGTTGCCGAGCAGGCACAAGCCGAGAGCGGACTCACAGCCGCACTGGGTCGCCTTATGGTCGTCGTCGAGCAATACCCCGACCTCAAGGCAAACACGAACTTCCTGGGCCTTCAGGAAGAGCTTACGGCAACGGAGAACCGAATCGGCTTCTCCCGCCAGCACTACAACGATTCGGTCTTGCAATACAACAACACGATCCAGAGCGTACCGAGCAACATCGTCGCCGGTCTGTTTCAGTTTTCCGCGGCCGAGTTCTTCGAGATCGTAGACGAACAAACCCGCCAAGTCCCGAAAGTCGAGTTCTAAGGGTCACTCCAATGTGGGAAGCGATCCGACAGAACACCCGCCGATCGCGCCTCCTGATTGTGCTCATGGGTGCGCTCTTCTTCGGTCTCGGCGCCTTGACCGGGCGGATGCTCTTCGGCCCGGACGGCACCCTGTACGGCATCCTCGGTGCGGTTGCCATCTGGGGCGCCCTGCTGGCGATCGCCCTGGTCGGAGGCGAAAACTTCGTGCTCTTCAGCGCGGGCGCCCGGGAAATTCGTAAGGAAGATGCGCCCCAGCTCTGGAACGTCGTCGAGGAAATGACGATTGCCTCCGGCCTCGGAAAGATGCCCCGCGTGTACGTCCAGGACGGCTTCCTCCAGAACGCGTTCGCAACCGGACGGACTCCGGATACCGCGCGGGTGGTGGTCACCGAAGGCCTGCTCCGAAGATTGAACCGGGACGAACTTCAGGGCGTGATCGCCCACGAGATCGGTCACATCAAGAACCTCGACATCCGCTTCATGACGATCGCCTCTGTCATGCTCGGCAGCATCACGCTTCTCTCCGACACTCTGGGCCGGATACTGTGGCTGGGTGGTGGTCGCCGGAATCGAATGAAAGGGCCACCTCAAATTCAGATGGCCCTGCTGGCCCTCACGCTGCTGGGTGCGATCTTTGCGCCAATCGTAGCCCGCCTTCTCTACCTTGCCTGTTCCAGGGAACGTGAATACCTGGCCGACGCCTCGGGCGCACGCTTCACGCGATATCCGGAGGGGTTGGCATCGGCCCTGGTGAAGATTTCTGAAAGAGTCGGCGTTACGAAAGACCAGTCCCTGCGTGCGCTGGCGCCGATGTACATCGTCAACCCGCTCCAGAGCGCCCTGGCCTCATCCGGATGGTTCAGTACACACCCACCCACAGAACAACGCGTCGAGATACTTCGTTCGATGGGCGGCAATGCGGGTTGGGTCGATTACGAAAAGGCGTACCGCAAGGTGGTCCGACAGGGAAGCTGTCTCGACAGGCACCTCCTGGAATCAGAAGGATCTGTTTCAGCACGCCCAGCCAGTCCGGAACCCGAATCCGCAGCCGACGCGCTCGGTCGTGCCCGCGAAGTAGGAGATCTTCTCGATCGTTTGGCCCAGGTTATCCTGATACCTTGCGCCTGCGGGATCCGGATCAAGGTACCTCCGGGTTTCCAGAAGAAATCCATATCGTGCAGTCGCTGCAGTCGCGATCACGCCGTCCCCAGCAGTCAGCCGGGGGAGGTCACTGATGTCGACGGGCAGTCTCTATACCGCAGACGGGGATCGGGATGGGAATCCTTCCGCTGCTCCTGTGGCAAGGCGCTGCACCTCGGCCCGGGCTTCCGCGCACCCCAGATCGTTTGCGCCAAGTGCAGGAAGAAGACGCAAATTCTTTCCTGATCGACACGAGTAAGGAAGGCCAATGATGAGCGAACACTCGTAAGCCAAAGACGCTCAGAAGCGGATCGCGAGAGCGAACTGGATGATCCTTCCACCGTTCAGCGTGTTCGTAATACGCCCAAACGAAGGAGACGTCACGGCGATGTTCGGTTCGGCGAATTGCGGGTGGTTTGTCAGGTTCGTGATTTCTGTTCGGAGGGTCAGCGAGCGCGACTGGTCCGAAGACAGGTAGAACACCTTCGACACCGCGAGGTTCAAGTTGCTCGTACCATCCTTCCGGAAAGTATTGCGGCCAAGATTCCCACGCCCGCTGTCGAAGGTTGCACCGGTACTGAAGGCGCTTCTGGTCAGTATCCCGAGCGAAGTGTCTGGATCGTCGATGCTCCTTCCCAGCAATGACGCGTCCAGAATCGCAGGACGGTCCTGACGGACTGAATCGACGTTCCCGTGGGGTGGCGCATCGGTTCCCGTTTCAACTGTGAACGGGGTCCCCGATCGGAACAACGCCGTGCCCGAGACCGCCCAACCCCGCAACCAGGCACCCGGCAGTTCCCACCGATACCCGAGAACAAAGCTGTGGCGTGAATCGAAGTTACTGGGCCCCTTGAGATCGGCGATCACGTCGTCTTCTAGCTGGGATCGCCGTTCGTCGTTGTTGACTGCCGTGCTGGAGAAGTCCGGTCCGGTGTCGATGGCTTTGCTGAGCGTGTACGTGGCCCGCATCGAAAGACCCGAATCGAACGACTTGTCGAGCGTCAACTGGCCGGCATCGAAGTAGGCCCGTCCCATGTTCGTAATCGTATTCACCGCAAAAAACCGCTGGTCGGGGCGTCGGTCATTGATCGTTCCGGTCGTCAGCGGGACACCTTCGAGGCGGCCGGATCGATTGCTGTGAACTGTCTGGAACAGCTTCCATGTGCGGCTCCCCACGTAGGCGGCTGTCACACGCATGGAGGCGGGAAGGTCTCGTTCCAGTTCGAGCGTGTAGTGTTGGGAATAGGGGGCAACCAACTCCGGGTCCAGAACGTTGAGCCCCGACCGAACGGTCTCATCGCTCCCCGACGCCTGGAGCCCGTTCAACGGATCCAGAATGTCCGGGCTCTGGACCGAAACACGGATGACTGCCGGCGGATTGAAACGGGCCCACTGAAACGTTGCCGGAAAGACGCGGCCGAACGCGATTCCATAGCCACCTCGAACGACCGTCTCCCCAGCTCTGTACGCAAAACCCAATCGGGGAGCCACATTGTTGGCGTCGGACTCGTACGGAAACTCCGTCAGGTTGTTGATCTCGGCAGGGGCTCCTGCAAATTCATACCGCAGGCCCACCGTCAGGTCCAGCCCGGGTGAAAGACGGTATCGGTCGTTCAGGAAGAAGTTGACGTCGGTGTTCCGGAACCCACGGTAGAGACCGCCCAGACTCTGTTCGTATCGGGAGGGTGTCCCCCATAACAGGTTCTCGACGGCCGTCCTTCCGAAGTTCGGCCTGAAATTGAATATCCCACGCGCATTGTCGCTCTGGAGATCGTTCATCTGATAGCGGCGGACTTCGGCGCCCCAGTCGATCTGATGATTCCCCGCAGTCGTGGTGCCCTGCACCAGATACTCGAAGTCGTTGCGTACCCGACGGATCGGAAACTGGCCGAATGGGCCCAGGTTCTCGATCTGCCGTGCGATCGTGACCATCGGCCCTACCGCCGCAGGCGGCACCAGCAGATGGATCTTTCTTCGAAGGTAGTTCACACCGAGCTTCAAAGTTGTCCCCGGTGAAATATTGCTCGTTGTCGAAATGTTCAGGTTCTGAGGCCGCAAACTCTGGTTGGGATTCAGGCCGTCCACAAATTCGAAGGAGTCGATGAAGACGTCGCTCAAAGAGTAGCGAAGAGAAAAGGTATGGTCGGGAGCGACCTGCCAGTCCAGGCGAAACGATCCCCCGCTGTTCCGGATCGTCTGGTTCGTGTTCGTGTTCAGCATGCGGGGATCGATTTCGACACGATTGGGCAATTGGGTGGGATAGGCCGCCAGCCATCGATCGACCAACCGTCGGATATCAGGATCGTCAGTACGGGGGGCTCTCTCGCTGGCTAGCGGAACCAGGACGTTCCCGTTAACGGCCCCCGCCTGTCGAATCTCTTCACCGGTCAGCACAAACGAAAGTCGGTCTCCGAGGAGAGGACCTCCAATCTTAAAGCCGTATTGATTACGTCTGGTCGGCTCGACATCTCCGACCTGAAAGAAAGTGCGGGCGTTAAACACGCTGTTCTGCAGGTATTCGTAAACTTCACCGTGATAGGCACCCTGGCGGTCGGGCCGGAGGATCTGGATGTTGGCTCCGAGTCCACCGAATTCTGCCGCGTAGTTGGCCCGAACGGCCGAGAACTCCGTGATCGGGGAAACCTCCGCTCCCGATCGGCCGAGCTGTTCGGTCAACGCATCGTTGTCGATCAGATTGACCTGGATGTTTTCATTCCTCTGGGAGCCTGCCGCTTGTTCCCGGGCTTCTGCCGCGCGGCTGGCGGCTTCTTCGGTCACGCTGATTTCGACCGTCTCCGTCATCGGAAGACGAATGTTCAGAACCGAAGCAACGACCGTGTCGTCCAGAACAGCCCGTAGCGTGTACGATCCGTCCTCGACCTCGCCGAAGGTATAGCGGCCCGGTCGCGGCGCATCAAGTTGATCAACGACGACGCCGGACTCGTTGATCAGAACCAGCTGTACGCCTTCGACGCTCTGGCCGACCTGGACGGTCAAGGCGGCGAGGAACGTAAGTACAAATACAATCATGTCGATATATTACACCGCGACCCCATTCGGGCATGGGGACGAACCCCGGGGGTTTACCGAGTCCAGGATCCGGCGCCCATCCCCGTCGCAATCGAGGAGCACAGGCGAACCCCTTATTCTCGGCGCAGAGGCTTCAATACTTCAAGTGCCGTCACCTGATGGATCGATCTGCTGGAACCGTTCCCTAGTGCCCTGTTCCGTAAATACGGTTGCTATATTTCGGAGCCTAACGGTGCCGGATTTGAGGGAGCGACAACGAGCCAAGTAATTGTCAAGTTAAGCTGTTTGGTACCGTTCGCGCCGCCCTCTACCGCCTCTAAGTGATTGATTCCTGGCCTCGGCTCCAGCAGACTCCGTCTCGAAAACCGACGGATTCTTGTTAACTTGACAGTACCCGTATGGGTGCAGTTCGATCAGGCTGCCGTGACCGCTTCCCAAGTCGCAAAAGAGCGCGCCCTCAACAGTCGGTGATGAACCGATCTTAGTCTGTGCCTGGCCAATCGGAAGAGATTCTGAACGACACCGTGAATCGAAAGGAAGAGTTGCGCTTGTCGTGCAGACTTGAAACGTCGCATTTGCCGTTCCCGCCGTCGCGTCGGTTCATGTGAAACCTCAGCCCGATTGTTCGCGTACTGTTGGGTGTCATGGTTCACCGAAGGCATGATCGTCCGGAGCGCCGCACTGTAACTCTTCAACTTGTCCGTGACCAAGCGAAACGGAACCTTCCCTTGACCCTTCAAGAGCTTGCGAAAGAAGCGCTCCGCTGCACGACGGTTGCGGCGCGACTGGAGGAGGATGTCGATCACGTCGCCATCCTGATCCACGGCCCGCCAGAGATACTGCGGCTCACCATTGATCGTTGCGAACACTTCGTCCAGGAACCACGTATCCCCGAGACGGCCCTGCCGTCTTTTCAGTTGCCGAGCGTACTCCGGACCGAACTTCAAACACCATTGTCGGATGGCTTCGTAAGAAACGATGATCCCGCGTTTGGCGAGCAGATCTTCCACATCCCGGAAGCTCAGACAGAACCGATAGTAGTGCCAGACAGCGTGACTGATGATTTCGGGCGGAAATCGCTGTCCGTGATAGGGGGATCGATGGCATTTCATCGGATCAGTCTGCCAGCGGTGGTCCAACTTGACAATGCCCGTCGATGTCCCGCGACGCGAATAATCGGGATGAAGTCTCCTAACAGCCTACCCGAACAAAGGGAGCAACAGATGAGGCAGTTCAAATTGCTCGCACAGGCTCAACGATTCTTGTCCGTCCACTGCATTGTCCGGCAGACATGGTCTCCTCAGCAACGCTGCTTTGATCGCCGAGTGCCTTTCGGACCTTTCCGAGCAAATCCGATTTGTCGAATGGCTTGCTAAGGAAAAGTGTGGCTTGCCTGACCGATTCATCGACGTGGGTGTCGTCTTCCTCAGAATATCCGCTGATTAGAATCACAGGAGCATCTGAGCCGGTCTGTCGAATCTTCCGAAGAGCTTCCACACCACCCATACGAGGCATCGTGCGGTCGAGCACGATTAGATCGATTTCATCACGGTGTTTGAGAAACATCGCGACTCCATCCGCCCCATCGACCGCCGTAAGAACTCGCAGCCCTGCGCCGGTCATTATGATTTCGAGCAGAGCCCGGACGTCGGCTTCATCATCAACGAGCAAAACGGTCTCAGTGCCAGTCCAAGCTTCGTTATTGAGCCCTTCGGGCGCCGTGGTTTCCCGAACCTTCTCCGAGACAGGGAAAAGTACGGTAAATTTCGTGCCGTATCCCACCAGGCTGTCCACGCGGATCGTCCCTTTGTGCTGCTGCACGATGCCCAGCACCGCAGCCAGCCCCAGCCCACGCCCTGAAAATTTTGTAGTGAAAAAAGGATCGAACAATTTTGACTTCGTGTCATCGTTCATGCCAAGCTCAGTGTCACTCACTTCGAGGAAAACATACTTTCCCTCGGCGGGAGGATCCATATGCCAACCTCCCTCGGTACTGCACTCTGCTTCTATGACTCTGTTACCGGTCTCCAGCGTGATATCGCCCGAATCGTTCCCCAGTGCATCCGACGCGTTGGTGATCAGGTTCATCACGACCTGACGAATCTGCGTCACATCACCAAACGATTCCGGTAGATCCTGTCCAAGAGAAAGACGCAAGTCTGCCTTCTTCGAAACAGCAGTGCCAATGAGCTGAATCATGTCATCAATCAGCGCATTGAGATCAATAGGCCCGGGCTCCAAATTGGACCGGCCCGCATATGCGAGCATTTGGGTGGTCAACTCTGAAGCGCGCCGCGCCGCCCGGTTCACTGCGTCGGCGTGGCTGCGGAGATCGGAACCGACTGGTAGATCGCTCCGAACAAGGCTGATCCCCCCAAGGATGACTGTCAGGAGGTTGTTGAAATCATGGGCAATTCCGCCGGCAAGCACTCCAAGGCTCTCAAGCTTCTGGGCCTGTTGAAAGCGGGCCTCAATCTGCTTCCGCTCCTCATCTGCCCGTCTACGTTCGCTAATATCAACCATCGCGCCGATCAGTCGAAGTGGCCGGTGATCGGTATCGAAGACGGCGCGGCACCGATCATACACATAGGCATATCCTCCGCCCGTGCGTCGGTACCTGATTTCATGCGACCAGCATTCGGCGGTCCCTTCTGCAATGCTCCTCACCCCGGCAACTACCCGCTCCCGGTCATCGGGATGCACCCTGTCGTATAGCTGTTCCAAGTCCATGTAGCCCGCGGTCTCACCAAACTCGGAAGCGCTGCCGCCGCCCCACCAAACCTGACCGGTCTCGAGATCGAGGTCCCAGATGGCATCGTTCGTCGCCTCGGTAATAACCTCAAGCCGCCGGCTGTGTTCACGCGTTTGCTCCTCCGATTCCCTGACACGTTCCAGCAACTCATTCGTTTCGGATTGGCGTCGACGTGCGGCTCGGTGCTGCAACCACAGCCATCCACTGACTATCAAAAGAACGAAACTGATAGCTATGAACACGACCGGAGTTGAAGTCTGAGATGCGAGTTGCAGAGTCGAGGGTTCGCGGAGAAGGAGCCGATATTCTGCGTCGGGCGAGCCCCCTCGATAGGCCTGCTCCAGAATCCCTACGATCTCGACTCCTTGAGCGCCGGGCGTCAAACGTTGGACGAACGCAAGATCCGAGTAAAAGGCTTCGGGAACACGGATCCGGATCGAACCGGAATCATCCGCGATTGTCGGTTTCTTCCCGGGCACGAGGTTTCCGATCACGCGGACCAGTTGACCCTGATATTGTTTGCTCAAAAGCTCGGCCACCTGGACGAGGGGCGGCACCGGCACCTCCCCCTGACCGATTCTCGTTATCGCATCGATCCGGACGAAGTGCTGGCCGCTCTTGTGTCCTATGCGTCCGGACACGCGCACTTCGTCGCCGCGGACCAAACCCTCGAAAGACCGGATGTTTCGGGACCGAATTCGGACCCCTCCGGTCCCATCCTGAAGATACGCACGAATTACTAGTCTGTCGTTCCTCAAATACGGGTCCGTAGTCAAGACTCCCTGAAGGACCACGGTGTCGCCCACTCTGTCGGAGATCTTGTCGGAATCGGCATCTCGCATCGCTTGCCCAATCGAAGTTCCAGGGCTCTCCTGGGACAGCGCGAATAGTGGTAGGACGAACAAGGCAAGACCAATCACGAGGGCCAAACGGCCGACCCGCTTGCCAGACCACGGCCGGTCCGTAACACCGGCAGCTCGACCGAAGTCTGTTGACAACAGATCCCGATTCAGAGCCAATCGAAAGCTGCGTGTTGAGATTGGGCGTTTCCGGTGGGGAAAATCCTGAAACATTGAACTCCTTTCGGGAAGCGATCCGACAGGTAGAACTGCCGGTCCGATTCGGGGCGAATCAGGCCGTTGGTTGCAGAACCTTCAAATCCTGATGCACGTCACGTTGCTGATCCTCACGACGACGACTGAGACTACGAATAAACAAATGGCTGGGCGCTTTGAGCAAATTCCAGTCATCCGAGGTGGTGCCTGCTTCGCGGGAGCGACTGCGTTGGTTCGTCTCCCGGCCAAACACAAATGCAATCAGTCGGCCAAATGTTTATTACAGCTATTGCAGGAACTCCTGTCGGTGTGGATCGTATCGCTGTCCATTCAGCAGCGGAGCATCGAACAATTCAACGCCCCGATCAAATCTCTGGCTTTCCATGACAAATCGTTGACATGGGAGGCCGCAGATCGATTCCAGCGGCCGGAATTGTCAAAGGTCGGCCTCAGCCTGACGATTTCGACACACTGAACTTCGGCTCCGGATCAGGCATAGGTCAAGTTAACCGCCAAAACGCGAATCGAGGTCCGACGCTCGCGGTGCGATCATCCTGCGGTAACCGCTTCCCATGTTGCGAAAGAGCGTGCCCGGAGCATAAGGGACCTGCATCATCGGTCACGGCGGGGAAGTGTTTGTGATGCAGCTCGCCCCAACCATCCTCATGATCCAGATCCCCATGAAGACACCTCGAGAGATCTCCGACGAAGTCGGCTGCAACACGAGATACTACTGTTCGATTGATGAGAAGGGCAGGTTTACGTGTTGAGGAAGAAGGGGCCGGGGTGAGGTGGGTGTGTGAGCTCTACGCAAACGCCTTGCAGATTTTCACATTCGCTAGTCCATACCGGTTCGATATTCAAAATCGGCGATCGCGGCCGAGACACTCGCTTCAATGACGCTGAACGCCGACGGCTTCAGGAGGTAATCAAACGCCCCCAATTCGCGGGCTTGTTGCGCGATTTCAGAATCTGCCACCGCAGACATCACGACCACTGTCGCATGAAAGTTATGATTGGTAATCTCCCGGAGCGTCTCCAGACCGCCCCGATCTGGCAAGATGATGTCTAAAAGCGCCGCGCGAATGGACGGATGCTGGCGTAACAGGTGTAATCCCTGTTCACTGGTCGCCGCTTTGGAGACTACGTAGCCATGGCCGGTTAGGAAACTGCTGACGCTATCGAGGATCAGGTCATCATCGTCCACGACGAGAACGTGATCTTCTTCAGGAGGCCGCAGCAAATCCATCTCCAGATAGCCCCGGATTGTATCGATGAGTTCCGACAAACTATCCGACTTATTGAGCGTGCGGATACCAGCTTGTTCCACGAAGCGCTGGTGGAGGGAGGATGACGTAAGTGCCAGAACGGGGGTTGCGTCCGGATCCGACTGGATCTCGCGAATCAGCTGCATCCCGCCGAAGGTTCTTGGATCGATCAGGATCAAATCCGGTGTCTCGGATTGCAGAATACCTCTCCCTTCGGGCACAGAACTAGCTTGAATGACCTCGCACGAATCCGAGTCGAGGGTCCGCTTGAGCAGATCGACCAAGAGTCGTTCCGGGTCGACGATGAGAATTTTGGCCTTCCTTGCCATTTCGGTACCCTTTCATAACACCGCAGCACGTTCCTTGTGCACTGGGTGGCAAACCCACTGTTATACTGTTCTGAGGAAGACATCAAATGACGGTCGGAAAACGTGTTGATGAATCAACGACCGACGGGTTCACCTCTTCAAGAGGCCTTAGATGCTCGTCCCTTCACGAATCGTGGCAGCAGTCGGCCCCAAAGCGATTGCTCGCACCGGAATTCCCTATGGGCGAGAGCGGCCGCCAACGAGCCGTGCAGAACGGAGGGCTCAAACGGCTCGTAGATGTAGTCGAAGCCGCCGAGATTCAGCGCATGTGCACCGATCTCCGCGTCGGGGAATCTACTCGTAACGATCGTTTCCGGATGCACCTCTCGCCCGACGATACGCTTGAGACAATCCAGCCCGCCTTCATCATTCAGCTCGACATCGATCATCGCAATTGGAATTTCCGGTACTTCGGTCATGAATTCCTGAACCTCCCGACCGAGGCTGACGGTGTAAACCGGGTGTCCCCACTGTTCTATCAGCTCTTTCAAATGACTCTTGGAGGATTCGCGATTGTTGGCAACCAGGATCGGGCATCCCGGCGCATCGGAGTCGGCAACTATCGAGCCCAGGGCCGTGGTCAGATATTGCAATCCGTGGTTCCGATCCAGTACCAGGAGATTGCCGTTGCCGAGGGCATGGGGCCGGCGGGTTAGTACGACGAGCTTTGCGTCGGGCAGATCGGTTCGGACGTGCCGGATAAAGTCCGGTGCCGCCAGCATATGGGCGTCAACGATAACTGCGTCAGGGCTGAGTTTTTGCAGGTGATGTCTTGCGTTTTCTGTAGACATCACTCCAAGAACGAGCAATCCTCTGCGTTCGAGGTTTTCGACGAGCGAGTCAACAATCAGGCGGTCTGGGTCAACGATAAGAAGGCACTTCTTGCGCATATTCTTTCCTTCGTGAAGCCTTCCCCACACCTAAGAAGACGTATTACTGACCGGTTTCCGTGCGAACAGTCTGTAAATTAATACAATAAGCGCAATTTAGGCCGCAAAATCGGCTATTCAGTCATGGCTGCCGCTCTGGTCTTTTGCTCAAGAACTGACCAGTAAACACTCAATCAGGCGGCCCGCCGAAACGGTCAGGGTGGCTTGGAGCTAGCAGAGTGGACGAGGGCCAATCCGTTGAACTCAAGGCGGCAGAGGAGTACCGTGAAGATGGGTGGTGGAAAAGCAGGATGCGATGCAATGCCCACATTGCCGCTCGACGAACGTGCGGCGGTCACATGCCCGTCTCGTTGAACGGCTAATCATTCTGCTGGTTGTTCCATATAGGTGCCGAGACTGCCGTTGCAGATTTCGCCGGTTGCGTCTCCTTTTGCGTCGCTGAGAGTCTCTCCTCTTTGTGTGCGGCCAACAGGTTCTGCCAACTTCAGCCACACGCTGCCAGAATGAGTAGATGAAGAGTCGCCGATCGCCGTATTACGGACACCGGTATCCCAGTGAAATCATCAGTCATGCCGTCTGGGTCTATTACAGATTCGGCGTCAGCCTGTGGGATGTCGAGGATCTGCTGGCCAAACGAAGAATCGTGGTCTCCTACGAGACAATTCGCCGCTGGTGCGCATCCCGAGTACGCACGGAAGCTCAGAAGACAGCACGGCCGACTCGGCGATACGTGGTTTCTGGACGAAGTGTTCGTAACAATCAACGGGGAGCGGCAGTACCTGTGGCGCACCGTCGATCAGGATGGCGACGTGATCGACATCCTCGTTCAGTCTCGACGCAACCGTCGTGCAGCCGAACGCTTCTTTCGCAAGCTCTTGAAGGGTCAAGGAGAGATTCCCTTCCGCCTGGTCACGGGCAGATTGAAGAGTTACGGCGCCGCGATCAGAACGATGATGCCTTCGGTGAACCATGAGACCGATCAGGACGCGAACAATCGAGCAGAAGTCTCACACCAACCGACCCGACAGAGAGAACGTCAGATGCGCCGCTTCAAATCCCCTCGGCAGGCTCAACTCTTCCTCTCGGTACATGGCGTCGTTCTGAATCTCTTCCGCTTGGCCAGACACCGACTGAAAGCGGCTGATCACCGATTCCTGCGGACGCGTTCTCTTGCGACTTGGGAAGCGATCACGATGGGTTGATTCGCAGCGGCGAACCCGCACGACTTCGACCTTTGGGCCGCAAGTTGACAGTGCCCTCTTGATTCACAATCTTAGATCTACTCAGTCGATCGAAAGAACGCTTCCGCCTTCTCGGAACTCTTTTGAATCGGTTGATGCTCGCCCCGCTCCCAACTCGCGACCGT
Source organism: uncultured Solibacteraceae bacterium (assembly GCA_964584435.1). Classification (GTDB taxonomy): domain Bacteria; phylum Acidobacteriota; class Terriglobia; order 20CM-2-55-15; family 20CM-2-55-15; genus CAZOZZ01. The sequence goes on from CAZOZZ010000100.1 coordinate 15,578, forward strand.
GCTCTCGTCCATGGAGAGCGCCCTTGCCAGTGACTCTTGAGAAAGCCCCATAGTAGTACGGCACTGCTTCATCCATTCCCCAAATGAACTCGGTGGCGTGTATGGGCAGTATCCGAGGAAACTGACAATGTGTGGAAGGAAGCGGGTTGCCGGTTCGTAACGGTTCGTTTCCCAATTGACGTATTGGGTATGCTTACCCCGATTTCGCACGCAACTTCACGCTGAAGTAAAGCACGGTCCAGCCGTGCCGTCCTCAGATGATCACCTAACGTAATGATTTCATTAGGGTACCTATGCGACTTCGGCTTGGGGCCTCGGAGGCGAATCGCAAATAGGCAACGCAACCCTGCCCTGACGTTGCTGCGATGGCCACAGGGTCCCTGGACACCTGAATTCCAAGACTACGTTGTGGGACAATATATGGGCGTTAGGCGGGTCATAAGCGCAGCAAGGACAGCCAGAACAGCAAACATCGAGTTAAGGGACTGATAATACGCATGTTAGGTCTGTGCGTTCAATTTCGTAGCTTCTTGGCTTTGTGTGACCCGAGAATCCAGTGCGTAAGTGTTGTTCCGGACTGGTGCGAACGATTTTGGAAGGAAACGAGTGATGCTGCCTGTAGATGAATAGGATGATAGAGGTAAGAAAAACTA
>CAZOZZ010000101.1:0-15928 GCA_964584435.1 uncultured Solibacteraceae bacterium
CACCGTTCGATGACGCCGTGTCCTTCCGCACGGCGTCCGGCGAGGTGTTCGAAACCTAGTTGTTCGTTCATGATGTCCTCTTGTCTGGACTGTTCGTTTGAACGTGCGACTTTTTCTTGCTTGCCGCGCGATCACACCAAACCCTGCTCCTTGACCATAGACGAAACAGACGGATGTTCAACACGAAGACACGAAGAACACGAAGGGACACGAAGAGAATATATATATCCAGACTTCGTTTCCTTCGTGTCTTCGTGTTGAGGAAAATGTTTCGCCTGTTGGAAAAGGGCCCGCTCAAGATCATCGCGTCTCCGGACGTTGTCCATCCTCCGATGCTCGTCCTGATCTCTGGAACACGTACTGATTGCAACCATGGCGGTTTGTCTGTTCCAGCCGTCGAAGCTCGAAACCAGCCTCCTTGTAGAAACTGATTATTTCCTCCCGTCTGGCAACTTCGAAGGGATAACCACCGAGCCAGTCGATCCAGTCATGGTAGATCGACATCCCGCGCTTTTTCTTGTAGTTCAGGATGTGGCCGAGAGGATTTCGATACTTGACGAGACCGATGGCAAGGCTTTCGCAGGCAAAATAGGGTACGAAAACGGCCTTGACGGCCATTCGTCCCAGCACACCGGAGCAATAAGCCTTCTTGATCCCGGTCCAGAATTTCGAGATTGCTCCCTGATCGTTATAAATCGCGATGTATAACACCCCACTTTCTCTAACCGGGATTGTGGCATTGGCCAGTCCGAGGCGCATGTTGCCCGTGTGGTGGAGGACCCCCCACGAATAGACGATGTCAAACGAGCCCAGGTTTTTCAGGTATTCGGCATCCAGGGCCGACCCTTCTTCAATTTTCCACGAACCACCCTGGAAGAAAAAACGACGCTTGAGCTCCCGGGTGCAGCCTACCGATTGCGGGTCGTAATCAAATGAATGGACCTTGGCTCCAAGCTGTCTGGCCGCAAGACTGAACAACCCGCTGCCACAGCCGATGTCCAGGAAGTTCTTTCCCGACAGATCGTCGCACTCCAGCATGGATTGCAGCGAGCGTTTTGCTTCGTCGACTCGCGATTGATCGAACGACCCGAGGAACCGCTGCCAGTTCTGTCCAAACTCAAACCTTTCTCCCCGGGCGATTTGATCTGAATGTTGCATTCGTGTCTGTCTGCTGTTGTCTTCTAGTCGTGGCGCAAGGTGATGGCGGGGTTGAGACGTACGATACGGAGCGCCGGCAGGAAGCTTGCCAGAACGGCGACAAAAAGCAGAACCGCAGCCACGACCACGAACGTTATCCCGTCGGACGAGCCGGCAACCCAAACGAGACTTCGAAGCAGTTGGGCTGACGGTTGAGCCAGCAAGACGCCCAGACTCACGCCGAGGAGACCAAGCACAAGCCCGGGCTGGGCAACGCTCCGGACCGCTTGTGAAGGTGTGGCTCCCATTGCCATGCGGATGCCGAGCTCGCGAGTTCGCTCGACTACTGAATTCGCGATCAGTCCGTAAACGCCAACGGCCGCAAGAACCAGGGAAAGTCCTCCGAGAAAGGAGAGAAGCGTGGCCAGAAAACGCTCGGACCCGACTGACCGATGTTGTATCTGATCCATGCTGCTGAAGCCGGAGAAGGGAAGCAGTGGATCCACGCCTTCGACCGCGTGCTGCATGCCCTCGATGAGCTCTTGCCCCGAGCCTCGGGTCCGCACGAACCAGGCCGGAGAAAACCATGTATGCACGAGACTGAAGAATCCTCCTGTCGACTGTTGGGCCGGTATGTACGCGACCGGCGTTCGGTCCAGCGGTTCATACCCCTGGAACGCCGCTTTGAACGGCACGTTGCCGACGACCCCGACCACCTCGCGCTGACTTTCGGAGATCTCCAGATGACTGCCGACGGCCTCCTGGTTGGACAGATACTGACGAGCGAACGTTTCGTTGACGATCACGACCGGCATTTCGTCGGCACTGTCGAGGCGCTCGAAATCGCGCCCGGATCGAACAGGGATTCGAAGTGTTTCGAAATAGCCCGGGGTGACATAGCACACGTTCGCAATGCGGGATCTGCCGTCGAGGTCAGGACCGTCCAGACGTACGAAGCCTGAGTTCAGCGGTCGTTCATACGGGACGCAGAGGCTCACTGATGCCGCCTCCACACCTCGAATCGTCCGAATGTTCGAAAGGCTCTCGTCAAAGAGTCGGTTTACACGTTCCTGGTCGTCGTACCTGGAATCCTGCAGCGAGATCTTGGCTGTCCACAGATTCGAAGCCTCAAAGCCGGGATCCAAATTCACCAGATGCAGGAAGGTTTGAATCAGAAGCCCGGCACCGGTCAGGAGAACAAAGCCCATTGCAATCTCGCCGACGACAAAAACCCGATGTGGCCATCTCATTCGGCGCCCGGCCACGCCGCGGCCCTCGCCTTGTGTCAGGCCGGACTGAACGTCGAGCCGGCTAGCGTACAGGGCAGGGAGTGAGCCGAACAACACACTCGTGAAAACCGACACGACGAGCGTCACCAACAGGACGCGTCCGTCCAGTTGGACTGTCTGCCAGATGTTCAGGTCCGGTGGTACCCATGCTTTGAATGCATAGATTCCGAGGTAACCCGCCCCGACCCCCGCGATCCCTCCTGCGAGTGCCAGGACAAGACTCTCAGTCAACATCTGGCCGACGATCCCCGATTTACCGCCACCCAGGGCGATACGTGTTGCAAGTTCTTTCGTGCGTGCCGGGATGCGGGACAAGAGCAGGCTTGCGATGTTGACGCAACCCATCAGCAGGACCACGCCGACAGCTCCCCAGAGAATCATCAGGGGGCCGCGAACATCCTGGCTGAGGCTTCCCTGGAGCGGAACGAGCCTCAAGCCGACCCGGGTGCCGTCCGGCACTCGCATTCCTTGAATCACCAGTTCTCCGACGGACGCGATCTCGGCTTCCGCCCGGGGCCAGGTGACTCCCTCAGGCAGTCGGGTGACTATCGAGTAATTGTTCCCGGCCCCCTCGCCAGTGGTCGATGGCTGCACCGGCGTCCAGATGTCCGCGGCAACGTTTGTCTCGAACCCGTCGGGCATCACGCCGACGACGGTATGGGGTTCGCCCCGAAGGGGAATTCTGCTATCCAACACTGAAGGATCACGTGCGAACAGGCGGCTCCATGTGGCGTGACTGAGTATGGCCACTGCGGGGCCGCCTTCGCGATCTTCCTCACCGGTGAACCCTCGGCCAAGCATCGGCAGGACTCCCAGGACACGGAAGAATCCCGTCGAAACACGCTGTTGCTGTAGATATTCAACCTGATCTCCCAACGCGAAGTTCACCCCACTTGCTGATTGCGTAAATACCGCGGAATCGAGATCCGTTGCCCCGGCGCGCACCCCCTCCCAGACGCTACCTGTCTGGGACACCTGGGATCCTTCTCCTTGCTCGTTTTCGAAGTGCATCGTGACCTGGGCCAACCTTTCCGGGGCGGGGTAGGGAAGAGGGCGGAATAGCACTGCGTCCACGACGCTGAACAACGCCGTGTTGACTCCGATGCATAACGCCAGCGTTACGATGATCGACGCGGCAAACACGGGGTTCCGCCGGACGAGGCGCAGCGTATAAACAAAGTTGCGGGCGACCATTCCGAAGAAGCGAAGCCCCAGAGCTTCGCGGCACTCGTCCTTTACAGCGCCGAGCGTTCCGAACTCGACCCGGGCCTTTCGCGCCGCTTCCTCGGGAGACAAGCCCTCGGCGATCAAGTCCTCGGTATAGAGTTCGATGTGGGACTTCAACTCCGAGTCCATATCCTTCTCCACGTGGGAGCGGTCAAAAAGCGAGCGCAGAAGTGAATTCAACCGATCTAACATCTAAACCTCGCTCGGCTTGGCGTTCAGAACCAAAGTCATCGCCTGGGAGAGCTGGCTCCACTTCCGGCGCTCGGATCTTAGCTGACTCCGGCCCTTCGTGGTGAGCGTGTAGAACTTTGCTCTTCGTTTGTTCTCGCTCTCTCCCCATTCCGAGGCAATCCAACCCCGGTGTTCAAGGCGATACAGGGCAGGGTAAAGCGAACCCTGTGGAATCTGCAATATCTCCCGGGAAACCTGTTGGATCCGGAGGAGAATGCCGTAGCCGTGGGTCGGGCCCAGCGAGACGGCCTGCAGGACCAGCAGGTCCAAAGTTCCTTGAAGTAGTTCAATCTGTCTGCTCATCTTGCTCTCCCGGACCACTAGGAAATGCTCTGTCATCTCTCCTAGACACGCGAGGAGAGAAAAGGTTTCCTCAAAAAGCGCCCCAGGGCAAAAAAAATCCCCGCGATCACACCGGATCGCGGGGATTTTTTGTGCCTCAGTTATCTCTGTCCGATCGGTTGCGCATCCTTAACGAACCTTTCGAACCAGGACATCATTTCATACAGAGTGTGTTCGACCGACTCTTTCGCCGCATATCCATGCGACTCGTTTGGGAGCGTGACAAGACGAGCCGTCGCCCCGTGTCCAGTCAATGCGTGGAACATGCGGTCGGACTGGATCGGAAACGTTCCCGAATTGTTGTCGGCTTCGCCGTGAGTCAGCAGGATAGGTTCATTGACCTTGTCGGCGTGCATGAACGGCGACACCTTGAAATACAACTCCGGGGCCTCCCAGAAGGTTCGCTGTTCACTCTGGAATCCAAATGGCGTCAGCGAGCGATTGTAGGCTCCGCTACGAGCAATGCCGGCTCTGAAGAGATCGGAGTGAGCCAGCAGGTTGGCGGTCATGAAGGCGCCATAGCTGTGTCCGCCGACCCCCACTCGATTCGGGTCGGAGACACCTAGCTCGGCTGCCTTGTCGATCGCGGCCTTGCCCGCCATGACGATCTGATCGATCATCGTTTCGTTCATCGTGATCGGATCACCGATCACCGGCATTGTCGCGCCGTCGAGAAGTGCGTAGCCGTTCAGAACGAAGAACAACTGGGATGCACCACGGATCGTAGTGAAGCGGTCGGTCGATCCGGCCACCTGTCCTGCAGTTGCGGCATCGTTGAACTCGCGGGGGTAAGCCCAGACCACCGTTGGCAGGCGGGTGCCCTCTTCGTAGTCGGGAGGCAGGTACAGCGTGAACGACAGGTCGACCCCGTCATCGCGTTTGTATTTGACGAGCTGTTTCGTGATTCCTCGAAGCTGGGGCGTGGGGTCCTCGAAATCCGTCAAGGCCATGATCGACCCAGTGTCGGACATGTCCCGAATCCGGTAGTTCGGAGGTTCCGTTTTGCTCTCTCGTCGTGTGATCCAGCGCGTGCCGGAGTCTCCGAGCGGCCTCTCCACCGCTTCGTAACTTCCTGCGGCGGACTGGAATAGACGTTCCGTTTCGAGCGTGTCGAGGTTCAGACGGTCCAGGAACGGATGATCGCCGTCAGGAGACGATCCGTTGCCCGCCAGGAAGATCCAGTTGCCGTTCTGCATGACGGTCCGACGCCCGTTCTCCATGGTGGTCGAGACCGGTCTTCCTGGATCGTTGTAACGGTCCTGGGCGCTCATGTCCCAAATGAGCCTTGGCTCGGCTCCCGAAGCGATCAGGAACGTCCGGTTCCATCGGTTGATCCGATGGAATTCGGTGACCATTGCCCGTCCGTCAGCAAGGAATTGAATACCCCGATAGCGGTTTTCGGTCCTGAACAACTCCGCAGGCGAGCCGCTGAACGGTGCAGCCAGAGTCTTCAGGCTGTCCCGGTGCGTGACCTCGACTTTCGGATCTCCACGGTCGAGGGCTTCGGCCCACAGGAGTGTCGCATCTTCGGTGGGGATCCAGCTGTAGCTGCGCGGATCAGTCGGGACTCCCCCGATCGGGACGTTCTCCTGAAGAGATATTTTCGCCACGGTGTGTTCGACCGCCGCGGAACGATCCCAGATCTCGACCATCCTCGGGAAAGACCGGTGGGTGAAGAGATATGAATACGGTTTCTGAAGCCGTGCGACGAGAACATGGTTGCCGTCGGGTGAGATCGACACCGTCTGGAAAAGTCCCGGGCTACCGAAATTCGTCACTCTCCCGTTCGTCGTATCGACGAAGGCAAGCTGGGCTGTTCCGTGATAGTCGAACAGTGCCACATCGTGGCGTGTCTCGAGCAGGTCCTGGTAGGTCCGGATGGCTCCGGACCGACCTGATGTTTCCTGGATGTTGGGTCCCGTCGGGACCAGCGATTCTTCGGGTGCCGCACCCCGTCCGGAAGGAATGCGCTGGATCAACAGCGTGCGGCTGTCGGGCATCCATTGAATGGCCGTTCCATACGCTTCGTTCAGGACAACGCCGTCGATCTGACGGGCCTCACCGGCCAGGTTGGCAACCCACAGGTCGATACCGTCGGACCGGGTGTTCGTGAACGCAAAGTGCTTGCCGTCCGGGCTCCAGCGAGCAGAGCCCAGCTCCGCTCCGGCAGGCAGGTCCACCGCAATCTCATCTCCGCCGGGAATTTCCTTGAGTGTGTAACCGATCGAGTAACGCGGACGGCTCTGGCCATTTGTCAGCGGGTCGATTCTCAAGCCCGCTATTCGAAGCATGGGTTGGGAGAAGTCTTCAATCGATGGATACCCCGGAGGCTGGCTGAGCAGCATGGTGTCGCCGCTGGGGCTAATGCTGACCTGAGGGGTCGGCAGAGCATCCAGCACATCCTGGATAGCCTGCGGAGGCTTCTGGTAAACGTCTTGCCCGAACACCGCCGTGGCCGATATCGCCAGTGTCACGGTCAGTGCCACCGGGATGGCCAACCGAAGTTTGAGATGCGTATTGGACTTCGTCTTCATGGTATCGATCTCCTTCTCCACGAACCTGTGGGTTTTCTGACGGGTTTTCTGAATGTAGGAGATTGTAGCCGGGAAATGCCGATTTCGAAAGCTTTTGCCGCTCGCACGAAACTCGAAGATTCTGCCGCTAATGCGGAGGGCTAATTCGGCGAGAGCAAATTCGGGGACAGAGGCACAATTCAACCAACTGCAGATATGCAAGAGGTTATGGTAATTGCGCCTCCGTCCCCGAATTAGGAGGGTCTTATTCTTCCGTGATGTCGGCCGCGTACTCCAGCTCGATGCCTCTTTTTACACTCAAGGCTGCAGGACAGCCCTTCTCCGCCACGTTGATCAGGCGGCGCGCATCGCCTTCGCGACCTTTGGGCACCTTTATGTTGTAGTTGACCCGTATTCGGGTGACGATCATCTTGCCGTCGATTTCCTCGATGTCTCCTTCGACATCCGAATGCAACTTGTCCGGATAGGATGGAATTCCTCTTGCTTCCAGGGCGCCGCCCAGGGTGCCGGTCAGTCAGCCAGCCACCGCGGCGACCAGGTAGTCCAGGGTTGCCGGAAGGTCTTCGTCTGGCTCCATCTTGTAAAAGTGTTTGATGCCGCCGTGGACGCCGAACTTCACCGGTTCGGCGAAGTCCTCGATATAGGCGAGGCGGAGCGGGCGTTTGTCCTGGACGATCTTCACCTTCGAAGTGTGAACGAGCATGTTGTGTCTCCTATTCGTCTTTGGTGGAGCGCCATTCTATATGATTCCGCTCGATTCCCTGGAGTTCAGAACGCGAGAAGAGTTACTCCCCCGGATCCCCGTCTCCGTCGCCGGATCGTTCAACCCTTTCTACCTCGATACTGCACTTGGTCAGCAGCGCCACCAGTGCCCCGATCGCTGCCAGAATGGGTGCCAGGACGGCACCGACGACCCCAATCGTCAGAGGGAACTCTGCGACAATCTGCCCTTCCTGTTTGATTCGAATGCGTCGAACATTGCCTTCCTCGATCATCTTCTTGACCTGATCCAGAAGATGACCGCCTTCCGCCTTGATCGTTTCCCACCATGCCTTTTCAGACATCATTGACCTCCTCTTGTTTCGAAAACCAACTGTAGCGCCGCTTACAGCAACTCGTTCGATTCCAGGTATAGTTGGACCTATATCCGGAGGGTACCAAAGTGAATCGATCGGCGGCAATTGCAGTGGTTGTGTTCGGCCTCATCGTATCTATATACGGAGCGCCGCAGGCTGTGGTTCCAGACATGTCTCTATTCTTTGAATCGATCGTTCCTGAGGAGAGCCGTGCCCAGGCCGCTCTGGCTCAGATTGCCGATGCATGGAAGGACGGTTACACGCCGATCATGGTGGATTTCGCCAGGATGATCGAGGCTCCGCGACCGGGACAACCGGAATCGGGATCGCCTACCCGTCAGCGCCTCGTTGACTTCCTCGAGCGGCAGACGGGACAGGAGTTTGGCCAGAATCTGGATGAATGGCGAAAGTGGATGTGGAAGCTGCCGTATGACCCCCATCCGAGAATGCACGCTTTGCGGAACGGTTCTGCCCTACGAGAGTGCAGTGGGCGGTCAGATGCGCAAATTCGGTACCAGCGGCTTCCTCTCCTCAACTGACCACTGACCACTGACCACTGACCACTTCCTATCCCACTTCCCCATACCTGAAACAATCGACAGTATGGTCATTAACCATGCCGACTGCTTGCATGAACGCGTAGCAGATCGTTGATCCGACGAAATTGAAGCCCCTCTTCTTCAAGTCCTTGCTCATCGCATCGGACTCCGGGGTCTCTGGCGGTATCTCACGGAGTTTTTCCCACCTGTTCTTTCTTGGTTCCCCCCCGATGAACCCCCAGATATAGTCGTCGAACGAGCCGAACTCCTTCTGAACTTCGAGAAACGCCTTCGCATTCCGGATAGCGGAGGAGACCTTCAGTTTGTTCCTGACGATGCCCTTGTTGTTCAAGAGGTGAGAAGTCTTGCGGGTCTTGTACCTGGCGATGAGTGCCGGGTCGAACTGGTCGAAGGCAAGCCGGTAGTTTTCCCTCTTCTTGAGGATGGTCGACCAGCTCAGACCGGCCTGGGCCCCCTCGAGGATGAGGAACTCGAACAACGCGCGATCGACATGTAAGGGAGTTCCCCATTCCTCGTCGTGGTAAGCGACCATTAATGGATCATTCCCCGCCCATTCGCACCGCTTCATCCGTTACCTTCCAGACCGAACTTCACGCAATCTTCCTCGCGACTAACGCCAGTCGTTCCGCGTCCGGGCCGAACGGGTCGCCGCTCACCGTGTCGTAGGCTTCGAAGTGTCCGAACCCGGCCTCTTTGAGGAGTTCACATAGCTCCCGATATGTGTAGGTTCGTACCGAGAAATGCTTCTCCTCGCGTACATCCCCCTTGAGCAGCGTCCAGTCCACATTCATGCGGCTCTTCTCGTGATCCCAGGAACTTTCCTGCAACCTGATCCATTCCCCGTCGTGTACCCGTTCCCGCTTCTTGAAGTCTCGAAGAACCAGTTCGGTGACGTACGTGTCGATCAGGAACCTGGAGCCTGGCTTGATCGCGCGCCACACCGCTTCAACGAACTCCTTGTTTCCTTCGTCATCGAAATACCCGAAGCTGCTTTGAAAGCAGAAAGCCGCGTCGAATTCGTCCCACCATGGAAGGTCCCGCATGTCGTGCTGTCGGCATGAGAAGCTCGCGGACTTCTGTTCCGCCGTCCTGGTCGCCCTCTCCGCAAGTTCCGGCTGTAGTTCGATCCCAGTGACGTCGAACCCGGATAAAGCCAGCGGAATACCCAGGCGGCCGTCCCCGGAGGGCACGTCCAGAACCCTTGCACCGGGCTCGATTTCGAGCACCTTCCGAATGAACTCGACCTCGTCGCCCGTTGCCTCATCCGGCTTCATGTGCCGGTAGAATTCCGACCACGATCCCGTAAAGAATTCATTCCACCATTCGTTGTTCGGAGGCAAGGTGATAGGTCCTCGATAGCGGATTAGTCAAAAGGGAAATGCCGAGGGACGGAGTTGAACCGCCGACGCCGGCCTTTTCAGGGCCGCGCTCTACCAGCTGAGCTACCTCGGCATACGGCATGCAAAGAGAAGTATCAAAACGTTTTGCCGAACCCTTAAGATAGCCGTTTTAGGTTTTTCCGTAAAGGACGAATCAAGTCGAGGGGGCCTTGGAAATGCCTATCTCGCACTGGAGGCCGTCGATCTCCCAGCGGGCTTGATGTTCGGGTTCGAGATGATCCGTTTCCACCTTCAGGGCGAGCGTTTCCAACATGACATAGTCCGACATCTTGAGTATCGCTTTCGAGAGCCGTTCGTCCGCCTTGAAGCCGACCAGGATCCTTTCGGTGATCTCGAGTCCTGCATCCTTGCGCATGTTCTGGAGACGGTTAACGAACTCTCGAGCCAGGCCTTCGTCCAGCAAGTCCTGGGTCAAATTCGTGTCCAGTGCCACCGTCAAACCGCTGGTCGACTCCACCATCCATCCCTCGATGTCCTTCGTCGTGACCGACAGATCGTCCAGTTCAATCACTACCGAAGTGCCGTCCAACTCGGTTGTGAACGAACCGTTCGTTTCGATCAGGTTGATCTCATCAGTCGTCATGGATCGAATGCGTCCGGCGACGGAATTGACCTTCTTACCGAAACGAGGTCCAAGCCGCCTGAAATTGGGAGTGGCGCTCTTCTGGATGATAGGCGACCGTTCATCGACGAACTCGATGTCCTTCACATTGATTTCGTCAAGGATGATGTCTCGAGCACGCCGGACGAGATCCCGAACGACATCGGAGGCGGGAATCGATATTCGTGCCAGCGGCTGCCGGACCTTGAGCCCACTGCGGGATCGCATTGAACGAACTAGGAACACAACCCGCTGAGCCAGTTCCATGCGTGTTTCGAGGTCTTCATCCACAACCTCTTTCCGAGGTTCGATCATCTGCCCGACGTGGATCGACACGTGGGTCTCGCGGCCCGTGTTTTCCATCAGACGGCGATAGACCTCGTCGGAGACGAACGGAGAGATCGGAGCCATCATTTTAACGATGCCGAGCAGGCACTCAAAGAGAGTCTGGTATGCGGCGACCTTGTCGGGGCCGACCTCGCTCTTCCAGAACCGTCGCCGGTTGCGGCGGACGTACCAGTTGGAAACCTGCTCGACCGCGAAGTGTGAGACGAGGCGCGCCGCCCGCGTTGGATCGTAAGAGTCCATCGCCTCTACATACTTGGCCGCAGTCGAATTCAGAACCGATAATATCCACCTGTCGATGTCTGGTCGGTCGTCAACCGGAACCTCCGCTTCCGAATACCGGAAGTCGTCGATGTTGGCGTACAGTGCGAAGAACGAATAGGTGTTCAGCAGGGTGCTGAAAAGCTTTCGCTGAACCTCCGCAACTGATTTTTCATCGAACAGCTTCGGTTTCCAGGGCGGGCTGGAAGCGATCAGGAACCACCGGACCGCATCTGCTCCATACTGATCCATGACCTGGAACGGATCGACCGTGTTCCCCTTCGACTTGGACATTTTCTGGCCCGAGCGGTCCAGCACCAACTCGTTGACGACAACATTCTTGAAACACGGCTGTTTGAACAGGTACGAGCTGATGGCGTGCAACGTATAGAACCAGCCACGCGTTTGATCGACTCCCTCGGCGATGTAGTCGGCAGGGAAGGAGTGTTTGAAGATCTCTTCATTCTCGAACGGGTAGTGCCATTGAGCGAACGGCATCGATCCCGAGTCGAACCAGGCGTCCACCACCTCGGGAATCCGTCGCATCGTTCCACCACAGGTGCAGGCGAGGGTCACCTGGTCCACGTAGGGCTTGTGCAGATCCAGTGGGTCGGGCAGGTTCTGGCCGTCGCGCCGGAGTTCTTCCACGCTTCCGATCGAACGCTTCAGGTTGCATGTTTCGCAGACCCAGATCGGGATCGGAGTCCCCCAGTAACGGTCGCGCGAGATGGCCCAGTCCTTGTTCTCTTCCAGCCAGTTGCCGAACCGGCCAACGCCATATTCGGGCGGATGCCAGGCGATCGCGCGATTGTATTCGATCATGTCGGAGCTGAAGTCGGTCGTTCGGATATACCAGGAGCGTCGTGCGTAGAAGATCAGAGGCGTGTCGCATCTCCAGCAGTGGGGATAGCTGTGCTGGTGCATTTCCTTTGAAAAGAGCAACCCGCGGCCCTTGAGATCGGCCGTGATCGCAGGGTCGGCATCTTTGAAGAACTTCCCGCCAAACGGACCGGCTTCGGGTCCGAACCGGCCTTCTGCATCGACGGCATGGATCATCGGCAGGTTCTTTGCTTTCGATGCCTGGTAATCATCCTCTCCATAGGCCGGCGCCAGGTGTACGATCCCCGATCCATCGGTCGTCGTGACGAACGGGGCGTCGATGACGTACCATGCCTTCCCTTCTGCGGGAAAGAAATCAAACCACCTCTCATATTCGCTGCCGAGCAATGTCGATCCGGCGAACGTCCCAACGACTTCGGCTTCATCGCCAAGGACCGACAATCGTGCCTTCGCCAGGATCAGATACTCGTCGTCGAGCCGGACCTTGACATATTCGATGTCGGGACCCACGGCTAGAGCAACGTTGGATATCAACGTCCAGGGTGTTGTCGTCCACACGAGAAAGTACGTATTCTCCTCACCCTTGAGCCGTGCCTTGACGTAGACGGAAGGATCGTTGACGTCGCGATATCCCTGCGCCACCTCGTGGGACGAAAGCGGCGTACCGCAGCGGGGACAGTAGAGCTGGACCTTGAAGTCCTGGTAGATCAAGCCATCCTGGAAGAACGAATTGAGAGCCCACCAGACGGATTCGATGTAGTCGTTCTCACATGTGATGTAGGGGCTGTCCATGTCGACCCAGTAGCCCATACGGTGAGTGAGGTCTTCCCAGAGGTCCTTGTAGTCAAAAACCGATTTCCGGCAGGCGGCGTTGAACCGCTCTATTCCGAACGTCTCGATCTCTTCCTTGTGTTTGATGCCAAGCTGACGTTCGACCTCGATCTCGACCGGGAGGCCATGCGTGTCCCATCCTGCTTTCCGATGGACCTGATACCCCTGCATCGTCTTGTAACGGCAAACCAGGTCCTTGATCGTCCGGGAGAACACGTGGTGGATTCCCGGTCTTCCGTTCGCGGTAGGCGGGCCTTCGTAAAAAGTGTAGCCGGGTCCGTCCCGATGCATCTCGACGCTTTTCTCGAAGACGCGTTGGGTCTTCCAGTATTCGAGGACCTCCTCTTCGAGAGCCGGAAGCCTCAGTTTGTCCGACAGCGGCTTGAACATCCCCCTAATTTAACATGGGACGCAGATTACGCGGACAGGGGCCGGGCAGTCTGTACGCAGATTACGTCGACAGGGGAGTGGGCAGTCTGTACGCGGATTACGCAGATGGGAGGTCTGAGGGTGGCGGGCTGTCCACTTACCCCATCTCAATCTGCGTAATCCGCGTAATCTGCATATAATCTGCGTAAAAAAAAAGGCCCCGTTTCCGGGGCCTTGCAACGAGTTGTGAGAACTGAGTGAGATAATTTGTTTATCGGAACAACGGCTTCTTCACATTAGGAGTATTTTCCGGTTCCGGTCGATTCGACTCCATTCAGCGTTTCTTACCGTTTCTCGGGCCTCCATTGTTGCCTCCATCGGCAGCAACCGGCTCGACCTCGACCGTTTGGGCTTCACTTGGGGAAACCTCCAAACCGAGGGCCCGGCGAACGGATTCTTCGATCCGGTCTCGATACTCGACGTTCTCCGACAGGAACTGCTTGGCGTTTTCCCGCCCCTGACCCAGCCGTTCACTTTCGTAAGAGAACCAGGAACCGCTCTTGTTGACGATATTCTGGTCAACGGCAAGGTCCAGGAGTTCACCCTCACGGGAAATGCCCATTCCGTACATGATATCGAACTCTGCGGTACGGAAAGGTGGGGCGACCTTGTTCTTGACCACCTTAACCCGCGTTCGGTTGCCCACGATCGCATCCCCGTCCTTGATCGATCCTATTCTTCGGATATCCGCACGGACCGAGGAGTAGAACTTCAGGGCACGGCCACCGGTCGTGGTTTCCGGGTTTCCAAACATGACGCCAATCTTTTCCCGGATCTGGTTGATAAAGACAAGGCTTGTCCGGGACTTCGATACGACGCCGGTCAGCTTCCGGAGCGCCTGGGACATCAATCTGGCCTGCAGACCCATCTGGGCTTCGCCCATCTCCCCTTCCAGTTCCGCCCGTGGCACCAAGGCTGCTACGGAGTCGACGACGACGATGTCGATAGCGCCGCTACGAATGAGAACCTCGGTGATTTCCAGCGCCTGTTCGCCGCTGTCGGGCTGGGACACCAGCAGGTTGTCGATGTCGACCCCCAGTTTTCGAGCGTAGTGGGCATCGAGCGCGTGTTCCGCATCGACAAAGGCGGCCGTACCACCCAGCTTCTGAGCTTCGGCGATTACATGGAGCGTCAGAGTGGTCTTGCCACTGGATTCCGGTCCGTAGATTTCCGTCACCCGACCCCTGGGAAATCCTCCGACTCCAAGTGCCGCATCCAGGGCAATCGAGCCCGATGGGATGCAAGCTATTCTCGGGATTTCGTGCGATCCGAGCCGCATGATCGAACCCTTGCCGAACTGCTTTTCAATCTGGGTCAATGCAAGATCGATCGCTCGCGTTCTTTCTTTTTTTTCTTCTGCCATTTTCCTCGTTCCTCTTTCTAGGCCGGTCAACTACCGGTGGGCTCTTCGGTTCCGGGCAACGGTGCCGCCCGAATCTGTTCACTTGGACCGTTTGGGACTCCAACAACCCGCTAGGCGTAATTCGTCTCGAACGAGCCCGCCCAACTCGTCCGGAGATACGTGGCATTCGGAAAAGCCGCGCATCTCCTGGTGATATCGCTGCTCACGCGGGTTGATCCTCTGGGCGTTCCTGAAGCATTCTTTCGCCTTGCGGCGCCAGTTTATTTCCAGGCACAGCAGACCCATCTGGTAAAACGCTTCTCCGTATTCGGGATCCAGCTGGGTCGCCTGTTTCAGATGATCGATCGCACGCCTGTGTTCGGCCCCGTCATAATAGATCGCGCTTATCATAAAATGGATTGGAGCGCTCGGGCGCAGTTCCAAAGCCCGTTCGAGGTGGCCGAGCGCCTGTTTGCGATCACCGTGGTCCAGGAACAGCGATCCCAGCGTGGCGTGAGCCGAAGCCGAATCGTTTCGCATGTCTACGGCTGCTTCGAGGAGTTGCCGGGCCTTGTGGAGATTTCCGTTCCGCTTTTCCAGAAGTCCCATCAACAGGGTAGCTTCGAAGTGGTCCGGTTTGGTTTCGAGCACTTGAGCGAGGCACTGGCTGGCCGCCGAGAATTCTTTGGACTGGAAAAAGACTTCGGCAAGCAACATTCCCAGTTCGTAGTTCGATGGGTCGTGTTTGAAGGCCGATTCCAGTGAACTCTGGCTCTCCTCGGTATGATCGGAGACCAGCAGGTCGTAGGCCCGCTCGACCCACAGGGTGAACTGTTTACGCTGGGAGCCTCTGTAAAAATCGATAATCTGCTCCATGCGCGAGCCGAGTCGATCAACTTCCTCGTTTTCCGTCAGTCGCGAGTCGATCCGTTTCTGCCACTCGGATTCCAGGTTGGCGAGATTGACGCCGGCCGATTCCAGCGACTCGGTGAGGGTCTCGATCATCGTGTGATCGATGAAGTTGTTGGCGGCAATTCTTTCCATCGATTCGGTCAAACCGTCCACTCGCTTGTTCATCACGGAAAGCGCATATTCCAGGGCGCTGATCCGCTCCAGAACATGCTCGTCCATGGAGGTCATTGGAAAATCCGACTGGGCGGCTCCGGACGGAATCAGGAGCTTTGTTCCGCACTTCCAGCAGAACTGTCGGGTCAGCCCGTTACGTGTTGTGCAGCTTTGGCAGAGGACCATAGGTAAGAATGGACTCAACGGCGGACAACATTGGTCCTTATGTCGGTTTTTTCGGACGTTTCGCTAATAATTGGCAGTCGCCACGATCCGAAACATTTTTTCGACGCAGAGACGCAGAGAGGATTGTTTGGCCGAGCGAAGTGGGATTCTGTCACGAGTTCCCAATGACAGAAACAGACTCTGCGTCTTTGCGCCTCTGGTGCGCCAGGCAAAGCTTGGGCATTCTAGCTGA
>CAZOZZ010000102.1:0-6031 GCA_964584435.1 uncultured Solibacteraceae bacterium
TATCTCCATAACGCTGATCGCGACTGTACCATAACTTTAGGGGCGCTGTACTAGTGGTCTCCAGGTGGCATGTCAACGCAAAGACGCCAGGACGCAAAGAACCGCAAAGAAACCATTGTTTCGGGAGATCCTCAGGGATGGATTTTGGCGGATTCCTTTTGTTGGGTCTTTGCGTTTTTGCGTTGACAAGAGTGTTTCCCGATGTGGAATGACCGGGGTAGCCTTGTGTTTCGATCCCTAGAACATCAACTGCATTCGGCCCAGGTAGGTGAAAGTCTCTCTACCGTTAAAGGCGCCGGTTCGGTTCGGGTGTTGGAATCGTTCGAACGCGAAGTTGGACTGGTGTCGAATAAAGCTGCTCAACCACCAGTTGAAACCGGCGGTGTAGGCTTCGCCGCGGTTCGGGTTCACGCGGTCGTCGATTTGAAGGTTCTCGTAACGAAAAACAAGCTGCAGCGCTCCGGTGCCGCCGTTTTCGAGGAAAGTTGTGTCTGGTGCGACGGCCCCGTTTGAACGGGTCACTCCTCCGAACACATAGGCGGTATTGAACATGTATCCCTTCGACACGACACCCGGCAGGTTACCGCCGCCAGATCCCATCCCGTCGCGTCGCTGGTTGGTCTGGTTGAACTCTCCGCGTAGCGCAAACTTGGGATGCAGCCAGTCGAACTCGACGTTGGCGCGCGACATCTTTCCGTTGACGGGAACACGATTGAAGAACGTCACGCTCCGGCTTGCGGTCCGGCCTCGGAAGCTCAGGCCATTGGCACGCCGACCTTGGCTGAATGCACCGCCAAAGGCGAAGTCTTCGAAAAGTGCGGTGGCCTGGAAGGGTTTGAACCTGAGGCGACCGGTGACCTCGGGCGTGGACCTGCTGTTGGTGTTCAGGACGCCGAGCCCGTTCGATGCGCTGACTGCGTATGCGACGGCGTCATCCATGAACGAACCGTGAACCATGATGCCGGGTGATCGTCCCGGAGTCAGTTCCGACAGCGATGAACGGTCGACAAAGTTGACTCTCTGAGAAGACTGCAGCCTCTCCTGGCCGAACGGTGCCTTGAACTGGCCAAAGCGAAACTCGATAGCGTCGTTGACTTTGGCGTTCACGAACGCGTCGCGCACCAGGCTGCTGCCCCTGTCCGCGAAATCGGTCTCGACCTTGTAGGTGTAGTGGTCGTAAAGCTTTCCCTCAACGGTTACCCGTGCCCGCCGCAGGACGAACGTGGATTCCGGTGTTCCATCGTCGGTGAAGCTTCGATAGTCCAGATGCATTCGCCCGGAAAACTGCATCGTGAAATCCCCGTTTGCGCTGTTTATGAAGGGATGGCTGCCTGTCCAGCCGGCGACCGGGCCCGCAGATGCTTGCGTGCTCCGAGTGCCCGTTCGGGAACTCTCGGATCGGGCTGGTGTCGGTTTTGCACTTCCGGCTCGATTGCCGGCATTCTCAGAATCCTCACCGGGCAGTAGTGTCGCCAGTTCCTCCCGGGCCGAGACAATCAGCGTCAACTGCTCGTGCACGAGGTCTTCGAGCTGCCGAATTCTTTCCTCCTGCAGCAGAAGTCGCGCCTCCAGTTTCTCGAACGGAGTTGCCGCAGGCTTCTTCGACTCGTTTCCGTCGTCGGCCAGGAGGGCAGCAGGGGCGGCCAGGAGCGCGACTGACAAGAACATGACTCGCCAAAGTGGGGTTTTCACGTGTCCTCCGGAAATTTCCAATGTGTGTCGTCGATGCCGGTAATCAGAAGTTCGTCTGCACATGTTTCATTTGTGCCACAAAACCTCCCAGTGCTATGTGAACTTTGTGCGAAGCCGTCGTTAAATTCTGGGAAAGGGAGGCCGCCCAAGGTCCAAAGTCCGAAGTCCGAAGTCCAAGGTCAGGGAAACGATGCCGGATGTGTTACCAATTGTCGGCTCATTCTGATTCCCGACCTTGGACCTTGGACTATGGACCTCGGACTCGGGCATCTCCCCTGGACCGCTTCCGTCTTTTCAGAAGCTATACTCCCGGCTAGATGGCTTCTTTCCTCATCCGTCGCTTGCTCCTGACAATCCCCGTTGTCTGGATCGTCGTCACACTTGTTTTCACGTTGATCCACCTTGTGCCTGGCGACCCGATTGCGCAGATGTTGGGGGAAGGTGCCGCAGTGGCCGAAGTCGAACGGGTTCGGCACGAGTTGGGGCTGGACCGGCCGATCTTCGATCAGTACGTCACTTATATGTCCGGTCTGTTCCGGGGAGATCTGGGCGTTTCGTTCCGTAACCAGGAGCCTGTTCTCACTTCGATCGCACAGCGCTATCCTGCAACGATTCAGCTGGCGTTGGCGGCGATATTCTTTTCTCTCCTGATTGCAGTTCCGTTTGGGATCGTGGCGGCCCGCAGACGGGGGAGTGTCACCGATCGTTCGATAGGGCTGTTCACCCTGGTCGGCGTGTCCCTGCCGAATTTTGCGCTCGGCCCGCTGTTGATCCTCTTCTTTTCGATTGCCCTCGGCTGGCTGCCGGTCTCGGGCCGGGAGAGTTGGGCGCACCTGATCCTGCCGGCGATCACGATGGGGGGCGGGATGGCTGCGATCATGACACGAATGGTTCGGTCATCGATGCTGGAGGAGATTCACCAGGACTACGTCAGGACAGCGCGTGCCAAGGGGTTGTCCGAGCGGAGGGTGATGTTTGGACACGCACTGAGGAACGGCTTGATACCCATAGTAACCGTGATGGGCCTGCAGCTGGGAACCTTGCTGGCCGGAGCCATCATAACCGAGACGATATTTGCGTGGCCGGGGTTGGGCCGCTTGACCGTTCAGGCGATCAACGCACGCGATTATCCACTGGTCCAGGGATGCATCCTGGCGATCGCAATGACGTACATCCTTGTGAACCTGGCGACCGATGTGTTTTATTCGGTCGTCGACCCCCGAATTCGCTATGAGTGACTCGCGATGAAAGAGTTCCTTCTCGAGAACCGACTGGCTCTCGTGGGCTTGATCATCGTCGTTTTCCTGGTGTTGATCGCTTTGCTGGCACCCTGGCTGGTGATGTACGATCCCGCCGCACAGGAGCTGTCCGCCCGCCTGGCGGGGCCGTCGTGGGATCATCCTTTTGGAACTGACGAACTCGGAAGGGACATCCTGTCTCGCGTGATGATGGGGACTCGAGTGAGCATGCGGGTGGGGGCGACCGTTGTCCTCCTGTCCGGCTTCGTTGGAGTCCTGATCGGTGGGGCGGCAGGGTTTATCGGGGGGCGGTTCGACACCGTCATCACGGTGGTCGTGATCAACTCCCTGTTGGCATTCCCCGGGATACTGCTCGCCATCGCCCTGGTTGCGTTCCTTGGTCCCGGGCTGAACAAGTTGATCCTTGCCTTATCGGTCGTCGGCTGGGTCGGTTACGCCCGCCTGGCTCGTGGGCAGGTGTTGAAGGTCAAGACGCTCGATTTTGTCGAGGCCGCACGTGCGATGGGGGCTTCGAAACTGAGAATCTTCTTTCTTCATGTCCTGCCGAACATCATCCAGCCGGTCCTGGTTCAGGCCAGCATCGGCATGGCCGCTGCGATCCTGGCCGAAGCCGCCTTGAGCTTCCTTGGTCTGGGAATCACCCCGCCCACGCCGAGCTGGGGCTCCATGCTGAACGCCGCCAGGAGTCACCTCTTCGATGCCCCCCACATCCTCATCTTCCCATCCCTCATCCTGATGGTCACCGTCCTGTCGTTCAACTCACTCGGCGACGCCATCCGGGACTGGCTGGACCCCAAATCCCATTCTCCTGGTACCCGCGACATCCCAGCATCTTGAAGAGTGTTTTTCAACGCAAAAACGCAAAGAAGGTTATGGCGGCGGTCTGTGACCGCCGGTCTTCCTGGCCGCCCGTCAGGCCGACGACTGCCACTTGCCTCGCCAGATTCCGAGACAAACATTCTTTGCGGTTCTTCGCGTTTTCGCGTCTTTGCGTTGAAAATCCCTAGGTTCCAGTCGCGATGAACTTCTGACGACACTCGTCCGAGCAGAAATGGAAAACCTCGTCACCGAGGTTGGCGCTGATCGTCCCGTCTTCGGTTACGTAGGTACCGCAGACGGGGTCCTTGACGAGCTTGCCGGACTTTCCTCCGCCGGAGGTGTCCCCGGAGGGCGATGACCGGGAAGGGGTGGACGAGTTGAACAAACCGCGGAGGGTGGACAGGGCTGCGAGGACGATGACGAAGACGACGAGGACTCGGATAAAGAAACGCATATCTATTGTGATCCCGGATTGCCACGTTCGGTGGCGAGCCGGTCGCGCAGCAAACCGAGACCAGGGTAGTTGGCATCGATGCTTTCGATCTTCTGGATCGTTTGCTCCGCGGCGGAGACGTCATGCATCGCCTCAAGCTGTGCGATGACGATGTTGTGGAGAGCGAGAATGTGGTTCGGATTCGCCGCGAGCGCGAGATCAAACGCTTCCATTGCTTCGTCCACCTGTCCCAGGTTGTAGAGTGCGGTTCCCATGTCGGTGCGCACGACGGCATCGCTCGGGTTTCTGGCAAGCACCTTCCGGTAGGCCTCGATCGCATCCCGATAACGTTCCAGGTTGAACAGGAAGTTCCCGTAACGCATCAGCAGTTCCGGTTCGTCGGGGTTTTGTCGGAGCGCTTCGTCGAAGAGGGCGAGCATCTCTTCATCGGTGATTTCGGGACGGTCCGCCGAGGATTCTTGAAGGGTAGCGGCTGCCTCGTCGACGGCAATCTGCCGTCGTGCTCCCGCCTGGTAGCTTCCGAAGATATAGGCCGACCCGGATCCCAGGATGATGCCGAGGATCGCTATGTGGATGTTCTTGCCGCTGAACATAGTTGATGGTGATGCACAAAAAGAAAGGGTCGGACAGACCGACCCTCTCTCTTGTTATCCGGTCTCAACAGCCGGTGTCGCCTCTACAATCCGCCGGCTGCAGCGATGAGCTGTTTCGCTGCCTCGGAGTTCGGGCCATCAGGAACCATTTCCAGATATTTCTGGAGTACCGGAATCGCTTCCTTCATCGTGTCCGCTGACCCAAAAAAGGAGATGCCGAGCTGATAGTATGCCTCGGCCATGTCCGGATCGTATTCGATCGCCTTCTTGAATGCTTCAGACGCCGCAGCCGTTCGGCCCGTGTTTGTCATCACTGCACCGAGGTTGTAGTAAGCCTGACCGGCGGACTCAGGTGTCAGTTCGGCCGTCTTCTCGAGTGCCGCGATCGCTTCTTCGGTTTTTCCAGCGTTCCCGTAAACGATGCCGAGGTTGTTGTAGTAGGCACCTTCGGTCGGGGCCAACATGATCGCCTGCTGGTAGACCTCGACAGCTTCGTCGTACCGTTTGGCCCCTGACAGCGCATCTGCCAGGTTCGCGTAAATGACGTGCTGGGTGTCGTCGTTTTCGAGCGCAAGCCGGAACTGTATGATGGCTTCGTCGTAGTTCTTCGCATCGAGTGCCGTACGGGCAAGCTCGAAGGCGCCACGGGTTGCTTCGGCCTTCACACGTGCTTCTTCTGCCGCTTTACCTTCTTCACTCTCAAGAATCATGTCGGCAAGGGTCTTCAGATCGAAGCTGGCGTCGGTGGTGCCCCCTGCACGTACCCTGATTCCGTCCTGGTATTGCACTGTCCGTCCGTCGACTTGCAGCGTGACCCGGTAGGTGCCTGAAGGCAGCCCGGCGTGAAAGAACTTGCCGTCGTCGCCGGTCTCGGCTTCGAAATGCTGGGTGATCTCCTGCCGATCCAGCAGCATGGTCGCACCCTCCATTGGGGTTCCATCGATGCTGATGACTGTCCCGCTTATATTCCCCGTCTGCGCGTAAGAAGGAATCGCGAATACTAAAACAAGAACAAACAAAGGCAGCAACCGGATTGTGTACTTCATCATAACCCTCCGTCTCTTAAACTCATACATACTGGGGTCTTTCCTCATAGGCGATCGGGTCTCTCAGATCGGCCTCTAAAAATGCTCTGAGCCGTAGCGCGCAGCTGTCACAGGTCCCGCACGCTTTCCCGGTGTTGCGGTAGCAGGACCATGTCAACTCGAACGGTG
>CAZOZZ010000102.1:6041-15815 GCA_964584435.1 uncultured Solibacteraceae bacterium
AACCCTTTCGAACGATCTGCGTTTTTCGCAGTTCGATCAGGGGCGTCCGAACGGTAATCCGCGTGGTAGGTCGCGTTCCGGCGTCGATGAGCGCGTTCATCGCCTCATAATACTCCGGCCTGCAATCGGGATAGCCGGAGCTGTCCTCCCAAACCGCACCGATAAACACTTCCTCCGCTCCGATGACCTCCGCCCAGGATGTCGCTATCGATAAAAAGTGCGCGTTCCGAAAAGGAACGTAAGTATTCGGTATATCCCGGTTGTCCAAATCCTGGTCGGGAACCGCGATATCCGAATCCGTCAGGCTCGAGCCTCCGATCCGGGCCATGTAACCCAGATCCACGCCCATCCGGTCACTGACAGAGAAGAAATCTGCCTGGGCGTTAAACGCTTCCAACTCCCGGCTTTCTGTTCTCTGGCCGTAGCTGGCGTGAAGCGCGAAAATCTGGTGATCCCTCAGGGCGATCGCCGCTGTCACACAACTGTCCAGGCCGCCGCTCATCAGAACTACGGCTCTGGGTTTGCCGGACTGAATCTTACTCTTCACAGCATCTTAGACTCGAACCGTCTCCTTTAGAGTTTAATTTTCTAACCGGCTGAAAGTCAAAGGATTGGTGGCAGAATTACCTGCATTTCGTTTTATTTCCGTCACCCGACCGATTCCATTCAAACTCCCCGGGCCACGGGATCCCATATGAATTTGTGGACCTGGAGTTGAAGGCGAACCGGAAGGCCGTCTTCAAGGATCCACTCCGACAATTGTTTTGGGGGTAGCGCGTCGTGCACCGGGGCGAACAGAACGGTCTGGGGCCGTGTCGCCAGGTGCTCCCCGCAGAAGTCGCGGGACCACTCGTAGTCCGCCCTCGACGAGATGACGAACTTGAATTCATCATGGGGCGCCGCCAGGTGTATGTTTTCCATGCAGATGGTCCCGGACTCGCCGCTGTTGGGGCATTTGATGTCGATGATCTTGATCACCGCCTCCGGCACCCGGTTGAGGGGGACATGGCCGCCTGTTTCGAGCATGACCGTGTAACCGTGCCCGACCAGTTCTGTCATCAAGGGTATGGCGGCGTCCTGTTCAAGCGGCTCGCCACCGGTGACCTCGATCAGCCGGGTCGGGTATCCGGAAACTCTTTCGAGGACTTCCCCGATCGTCATCCGGTGCCCCCCCGAGTAGGCGTACTGGGTGTCGCAATAGACGCAACGCAGGCTGCAGCCAGTCAACCGCACGAATACGCAGGGCTTTCCTGCATGTGAAGATTCACCCTGGATGGATTGGAAGATCTCGGTGACCTGGATCGGAATGTTGAGGTTGTCCGTCATCTGTTTCCTGACCCATTATCGCCGACAAAACCCTTCAGGTTCTCGACCTGTTCGACGATGGCATAGTCGGGCAGACTCTTCAGAAACAGCCTGCCGTACCCGCGGGTCTTGAGCCGGCTGTCGAGAATCGCCAGGATACCCTGGTCCGTCCGGGACCGGATGAGCCGTCCAAACCCCTGCTTGAGGCGCAGGATGGCGGCCGGGACCTGGTAGTCGGCGAAAGCATTTCCTCCCGCTTCTTCGATTTCCCGAATCCGTGCCTGGACCAGGGGATCCGACGGCACCTGGAACGGCAGCTTGTCGATGATCACGCAGCTCAGCGCCGCACCCTTCACGTCGATCCCCTGCCAGAAACTGGACGTTGCAAACAGGACCGCTTGCGGCTTCCGGCGAAACTGTTCGAGCAGTCGACTCCGGCTCGTCCTGCCCTGGATAAGCGTGGGATAGGGAAGCTCGTCCGCAAGCATCTTGTAGCAGGCCTGCATCTGCTGGTAGCTGGTGAACAGGACGAAGGCCCTGCCTTCGGAGATTTCGAGAATCTTCTTGATCTCCTCGCCGGCGAGTTTCAGGTAGGCAGGGTTCCGATAGTCAGGAAGGAACGACGGGACGTACAGTGCAGCCTGTTGTTTGAAATCAAATTCCGTCGACAGCGTCTCGCCGTGAGCGTTGTCCAGGCCGAGTCGGGAACGGATATAGTCGGTCGAACCGCCCACGGTCAGAGTGGCTGAGGTGAGAACGCAGGTCGGCACCTTGTCGAACAGGCTTTCCTTCAACAACGAGGAGATGTCGATTGGACAGGCTTCGAGAAAGACGCCCCGGCCCCTTCGATCCAGCCACGATACGTAATTGTCCGTGTTGCCGTTCTTGAAGATCTCAAGCTCCGAGGCGATTTCACCGGCACGTCGGGACAGGTTCCCCCATTCTCCTCCGATATCCAGCTGCTGTTTGAAGACACGGCGCAAGTCACCGAGTTCGTTGATCAATTCATCGATGCCTTCCAGATGCGGAAGCGGATGTCGACCGTCGGCAAGGAGCAGGAACCGGCCGAAGAAGTGATCAGCAGCCCGGTTGAGAGCCGTTGCCTCGTTCTCGATCTGAGTTTTGGTCTCCTGACCCAGCGATCGAGTGTCGAAGAGGAGTTCCTGTACCCGGTAGTTGCTGACGTGAAAACCGAAATATCCAGTCGCGATGTCTTCGAGTTCGTGCGCCTCATCGAAGATGACCGCTGTGTAATCGGGCAGGATCTGTGCCATTTCAGACTCGCGGATGGCCAGGTCGGCAAAGAACAGGTGGTGGTTGACGACGACGATGTCCGATTCCATGGCCTTCTGGCGGACCAGCGTCAGGAAACAGGCTTCGAATTCCTCACACTTCGTTCCCAGGCACCGATCACGTCGGGCGTCCAGCCGCGACCACAATTCATCGTCGTCGGAGATCGTGGTCAGCTCCGCGCGGTCTCCGGTTTCAGTCTCGCTTGCCCACTCTGCGATCTCGGAAAAGTCGTCCAGCTCGATCGGTGTAAACAGACCTTCTTCCTGAAACGTGTGGAGCTTCAGTTTGCACAGGTAGTTGTTCCGCCCCTTGAGGTAAGCCGCGCGGATCGGTCGATCGAGAATGCCTTCGAGCAGGGGAATGTCCTTGTAGAAGATCTGGTCCTGGAGCGCCTTCGTGCCCGTCGACACCAGCAGCCTGCGACCGTGCATCAACGCCGGCGCCAGGTAGGCCAACGTCTTGCCCGTGCCCGTTCCCGCTTCGATGATGGCGTGGGTCTGCCCCTCCAGTGCTTCGGCCACGACTTCGGCCATCTGCATCTGAGACGGTCGGGGTTCGTAATCTTCCAGTTTTCTTGCGAGAAGACCGTTTGAGGAGAAGAACTCTTTCATAGAGGGAACCGATCACACCGCCCCAAGGCTCCCAGGCGGCATCAATCACCAAGTGTATACTCTAACCGAACCTTAGATGAAAAAGTGTCGGGGTGGCCGTCCCTGGCCACCCGCGGGAATGCGTCAACCCTCCATTCCCCAGCAACCCCTGAAGAGCGTGGTATTCCGCTATGCCCGCGGGCGACCAGGGACGGTCGCCCCGACACGCAGCCCTGGTGGATTTTGGCAAGTGATTGAGATTAGTCCAGAGATTGGCGACTCGGTTAAGCTTGGGATCATCGAAGCCGAGAATGTTGTGATCGGGGAGACTCCGGAGAAATTCCGGCAGTTGTTGAAGGAACTGGCGGTGGAGTACGCGGAGAAGTATCGGGACGTTGCACCGGGGCAGGTTGAGGCGATCCGGGCAGTGCGGAAGCTGTTTCATCGGACGGGGCTCGACCCGACCAGGCATCGGCCGTCGTCGGAAGCTCTGTTCCGGCGGGCCGTGCGAGGCAAGGACCTTTATTTCATTAATACCGCAGTCGATTTGATCAATTACTACTCTTTGAAGCTGATGATTCCCATGGGCTTGTTCGATTCCGACACCCTTCGTCCTCCGATCGAATTCCGGGTCGGCCGGGAGGGCGAAACCTACGAAGGGATTGGCCGGGGCGAGTTGAACCTTTATCATTTTCCTGTGCTCTCAGATCAGGATGGCCCGTTTGGCAGCCCCATCTCTGATTCCGTTCGGACCCGGGTGAGGGATGAAACGAGCCGTCTCCTGTGGATCCTGATCGCGCCGCCGTCGACCGATCTACCCATGGAAGAAGCGGCTTCCGCGATGGTGGAGTGGAACCAGGGGAAGATCACTACCATGCGGGTTATGACCGGCTGATGCTGACTATTCGGAGACCGCTGCTCGAGCAGATCCATAAACATATGGAAGAGACCTACCCGCACGAGTGCTGCGGTCTGATCATCGGCACCCCGGGAGACAAGAAGGCCGCGGAAGTGTTCCGGCCCTGTAGGAACCTCAACGAGGAGCGGGCCGAGGACCGGTACGAGCTGGATCCCAAAGACATGCTGCTGGCCGAGCGTGAGTTTGAACAGGGCCCCTGGGACATCATTGGAATCTACCATTCGCACCCCGACCACCCGTCGAAGCCTTCTCAGGTCGACACGGACCGCGCATGGGCCGGGTACTCGTACATCATCGGATCGGTGAGCGACGGGGGCGTGGAGAGCTTGCAGAGTTGGGAGCTGAACGAATCGGAGCGCAAGTTCTATGAGGAGCCCCTCGATATTAAGGAGGAGGAGGAGTAATCGATATGAGTATCAACGTGAAAATACCTACGCCCTTGCGCAGCTTGACCGCCGGTCAGGCAGAGGTGCCCGTCGAGGCGTCGACGGTGGATGAAGCACTGAAAAAAGTGAACGGGGAGTTCAGCGGGTTTGGTGCAAAGGTCTTTGACGAATCGGGCCAGATTCGTCGCTTCATCAATATCTACGTCAACGAGGACAACATCAAGGATCGGGACGACCTTCAGACCGAGATCCAGGCTGGGGACACGATTTCGATTTTGCCGTCGATTGCCGGGGGGTAGGGAAGGGGACTTCACCGCGCAGGCGCAAAGGACACGGACGGAACGTTTTCTCACCGCAGAGGCGCAGAGGCGCAGAGTTTTTGAATCTCTCCTGCTCTGCACCTCTGCGGGAAAAAATCCTACTCCGCGTTCTTCGCACCTTCGAATCACGGTGAATTCGGAAGCCCAATCGACAACCCGCACGGCGTGTGGCTGGCCGACCAGTCGAACCACTCCAAGGTCCCGTCTCCCTGGCGCTCCAGCCGCTCCGCAATGTGTTATCTTCCGACTTGTGTCTGATTCTCCAGAGGACAACAAATCCCTGAAGGCCGTCTTGCCGCTCGTGGCGATTATTGGACGGCCGAACGTCGGCAAATCGACCGTCTTCAATCGGCTTGTCGGTCGACGACGGTCTATTGTTTCCGACGAACCCGGCATAACGCGTGATCGCATATATGGCACTCTGGACTGGGCTGGGGTGCCTTTTGAGATAGTGGACACTGGTGGCATCATCCCCGGAGAAGAGTCGGAGATCCCCCAGAAAATCTTTGAGCAGGCCCGGGTGGCGATCGAAGCCGCATCGTTGGTTTTGTTTCTGGTGGACGCTCGAGCGGGGCGAACGCCCGGCGATGAGGAGCTGGCCGGGTTGCTCCGGCGAGCCGAACGACCTGTTTTTCTTCTTGTCAACAAGGTCGACTCCAGCAAGCAGGCCGGCGACACAGGTGAATTCGCCCGGTTGGCATTCGAGAAGATTTTTCCGATTTCCGCCGAGCACGGGCTCGGCTTCACGGAGCTCCTTGACGAGATTGCGGCCACCCTGCCAGAGACGCCCGAATACGAGGCGGACACCGACGAAATCAAGGTGGCGATTATCGGACGCCCGAACGCCGGCAAATCCACCTTGCTGAACATGCTGGTGGGTGAAGAGCGTTCCATGGTCTCTCCTGTTGCGGGAACAACCCGTGATGCTGTGGATAGCGTGATCGAGCGGTCCGGTACCCGCTTTCGGTTCGTTGACACTGCGGGTATCCGTCGCAAGGGTAAGACGGACCAGACGGCGGAAAAACTGAGTGTGATCATGGCGAGGAAGCATCTGGGGGTGAGCGACGTCGCCATTCTCCTCGTCGACGGGGACCGGTCGATAGCTGCGATTGACGCGACAATTGGGGGATACGCTCACGAAGCTGGCCGGTCGGTTGTCATTGTTGTCAACAAGTGGGATCTGG
Source organism: uncultured Solibacteraceae bacterium (assembly GCA_964584435.1). GTDB lineage: Bacteria > Acidobacteriota > Terriglobia > 20CM-2-55-15 > 20CM-2-55-15 > CAZOZZ01. Next base: position 12,039 of record CAZOZZ010000102.1, read on the forward strand.
TCGAAAAGAGCCCGACGATCACGGCCGATTTCGAGACGAAGATCAGGGAGCGGCTCAAGTTTCTCGAATATGCTCCGATCCTGTTCATTTCGGCCAAAACCGGTCAGCGTGTCCAGAAGGTTTATGGAATGATCGAGGAGATTTACGAGCATCGTCGCCGTCGAGTGGGCACCGGGGAACTGAATCAGTTCCTGAAAGAAGTGAGCCTGGAGCGTGGAGGCCTTCCTTCAGAAGTGAAGATTCGCTACATCGCCCAGGTGCGAACCGGCCCCCCAACGTTTGTTGTGTTTGCCAGCACGAAGCGAAAGTTACACTTCTCTTTCGAACGATTTCTGATCAATCAGATTCGGGATAGATTTTCTTTCCTTGGGAGCCCGATTATAATCAAGCAACGCCTGGGCAAAAGGGGTTCCGGTGGCAAACGTTGAGATTCCCGACAAGCTCTACTTCAAGATCGGAGAGGTTGCCGACATCGTCGGTGTCGAGGCCTTTGTTCTCCGCTTCTGGGAATCCGAGTTCCCGACGCTGTCGCCGAAGAAGTCGGAGTCGGGTCACCGTGTCTATCGCCGAACGGATCTAGAGATGGCGCTCAAGATCAAGGAACTTCTTCACGAGCAGGGTTTCACGATTGCCGGCGCGCGCAAGCAGATCGGACGTCGGCGCCGGGGCAATGTCGACGAGAAAGTGGGCGAGGAGACGGCGCAGAAGCTCGAGCGGGTGCGCGATGAGCTTCGCGACATCTTGACATTGCTCGACGGTAAATCCTAAGGTGATGTGGAGGTGAGTTCAGCCTGCACCGAATCACCTCTCTCGGGACGTAGCGCAGCTTGGTAGCGCGCACCCTTGGGGTGGGTGAGGCCGCCGGTTCAAATCCGGCCGTCCCGACTTCCTCTCGTGGACACTCGAATACTCATCACAAACGACGACGGCATCGCCTCCCCTGCGCTCAAAGAGCTTGAGATCGCACTCGGGGATCTGGGCCGTGTGACCGTCGTTGCTCCCGACCGGGAGATGAGCGCGACGAGCCACTCGATCACGCTGAACCGCCCTCTTCGCTTCCACCAACTCGCAGCCAATCGTTTTTCCGTCGACGGGACGCCGGCCGATTGCGTAATCCTGGCGTCACTGAGGATCTTGAAAAGCCGGCCGCACCTGCTGGTGTCCGGTATCAATCGCGGCAAGAACGTGGGTGACAGCGTGATGTATTCGGGGACCCTCGCCGCGGCTTTTGAGGGCGCCTTGCAGGGTATCCCCGGCATTGCCGTTTCTCTCGAGTACGGGGAATCGATGGATTTCAGGCCGGCAGCCGAATTCATCGCCGTCCTGGCGCACCGAGTTCTCGAAGAGGGGCTGCCTCCCGGCGTCGTCCTGAACGTGAACTTCCCAACTGTCTGGAACGGCAGGGTTCTCTTGACCAGACAAGGGCAGCACGAAGGCAGGACCGTTCTGGTGGAAAATCTCGATCCACGCGGCGAGCAGTACTTCTGGCTCCACGAAGAACTCCATGACCACAACGAGAGCCCGTCCGAAGAACTCCCCGCAGATTACGAAGCCATCCAGGACGGCTACGCGTCGGTCACACCCTTCCAAATCGACCGTACCGCCTATCGCTTTTTCAAACCACTGTCGAACTGGACCGACATCTTCGACGCGGTGTCAGCGTAAGAACCGAAAGACGGCGAATAGCCCGTGGCGAACCGGAACATGATGTAGGGGCGCTCTGTGACCGCCCGCGCCCCCCGCGCCCCCCGCGCCCCCCGCGGGGCGGGGATAGACCGCCCCGACATCATCGCCCGATGCCCCCCGGACGCCACCGCCGTCGCCTCAATCTCAATCATCAACTCCGGAAACGCCAACCGCGTAACCCCCAACAGCGTGCTCGCAGGCCGGCACCCCGCCGTCCCCAATCGTTCCCCAGCCACATCGGCCGCTTCCATGAACTTGTCCACGTCGGTCGTGTAATAGTTCAACCGCACCACGTTTTCCAGCGTGAGGCCCGCCTGCTTCAAAACGGTTTCAAGATTGTCGATCGCCTTACCGAGTTGGGCGCGCATATCGCCTGCATGAAGCGGGGTCCCCTCCTCATCGTTCGAAGTTTGCCCGGCTATAAAGAGCGTTCGGTTGATTCCGCTGACATCATTTCCCTGCACAAATCCATACTGATCCTGCCACTTCCAGGGGTTGACGATCTTTCGATCCATCGGTTCTCCTCCTATGGACGAGCGTGTCCGCAAAGCAGTCTAACTCCTTTCGGCTCTGCTCACACGCTTGGGCTCCTGTGGCGTTGAACGGTAACCACCGTCCTCGCCGCCTTGTGCTAAGATTGGAACTCGGTTAAATCGGGGCGTGGCTCAGCCTGGTAGAGCACCTGGTTCGGGATCAGGGGGTCGGAGGTTCAAATCCTCTCGCCCCGATTGAAAACAAAGAAGTTAGCCCGGGAGCAATCCCGGGCTTTTCTTATGTGGTGTGAATTTTGGTGGGAGTTCGGATCGATTGAGCACGGTCGAAGGCCGCTCTGACCGTCTCGTCCGCAGGATGTATGTAACGCTTTGTGGTGTTCATGTCTGAATGGCCAGCCAGGTACGCCAGGGTGTACGGGTCCATATGAGGCGCCCAGCGAGTTAGGCATGTGTGGCGGAGGGAATACAGCACGAACCGGTCGATGCCGGTTCTCTTGAAGGTTCGGGCCTGCTGTTTCTTGACGCTGGATGGTTCGATATGACCGCTCTGCGTCTTGGCTGGAAACACCCAGGCTGACGGCGATTCGCCGTGCCTCCGATCAAAGACAGCTTTGACGCGATCAGTTGCCGGAATTCTCCGCCTCGCGGCCTTCGTCTTGCCGAATGTAATTCTGATTGCGTCGGGCTCTACGTTTGCCCAGCGAAGGCGGAAGCACTCCTCGGGCCGCAGGCCGCAGTCTAGAATGATTGTGGCAACGTCTCGAAGCAGGGAAGGCGCCGCCAGCAAGTACTCGGTTTCCTCGTCCGGGCTCACTACACGATCGCGTTGGTTGGCGCCGGGGACGAGTCTTATCTTTGCAAGTGGTTCTCGGGTCTTCTTCCAACTCTGAGCCAAGCTGAACATTCGCCGTAGAACTTGGAGCTCGGAGTTTGCCGTGCTTATCGTTAACCCACGCGAGAGCCTCGATTCGACGTACTGGCCTATGTGCTCATCGGTTATCTCTTCCAGCTTTTTGGCTGCCAGCGGTTGGAACTTCAGGAGGTTCTTGGCCCCGTTCTCGTAGTACTCGAGCGTTTTGGGTTTCTTGATGGTGGCACGGCAATGTGGCAGGAAACTCGTCCTGGCGAATGTGGCTAGAGTCGGAGTTGATGGTTTGCTCGGCTGGATTCCGACCTCGTCGTTAGCCAATTCCGTCCTCTTGGCGGCCTGAGCATCCAAGGCGGCTCTCTTATTCGTGTGTTTCGTGCTCTTCTTGATGCGCTGGCCTTTATACCAGAAATCGTAGTGATAGAACTTTCCTCTCTTGTAAACGCCCATTATTTCCCCCGTCCCCTGTCTTGACGATGTCTGTCTCTCCGCTGCCTCGTAGACGCTTGAACGTGCTGGCTGTCGCAATCGAAGTGACACAAGGAGGTCTTGCCTCGTTTGAAAATGCTCATATGTTTAGCTCCTTGGAATAACCCTTGATTGATCGGGGAGTCCGAGGGTTTGTCGGTGTCTCGTCAAGAAACGCTTGTCTATTCCAGTCCGTTTGTTCACCCAGTGTAGCCCGTCAGAACATTTCAGACAGAGATCCCTAAAAAACTAAGAGACACT
>CAZOZZ010000103.1:0-15697 GCA_964584435.1 uncultured Solibacteraceae bacterium
TCGGCCTGTACTAATCCTGGGGAAATAACTCTCCAGTTTGCGGGGCGCACTCCATATTTCGGACCGAGGACACTAGCCGAAGAAGAGACGACACCAGAACAACGCTGCGACAAAGCCGGTGGCATCGGCTGCAAGACAGGCAACAACCGTGTGCCGCCCCGCCTGAATCGACACACTTCCGAAGTAGAGTGCAAGAACGTAGAACGTGGTTTCGGTACTACCACTCATCACGGAGACCAGGTATCCGGTAAAGGAATCGGGGCCGTTCGCACGCATGGCCTCGGTCATCACCCCAAACGCGCCGCTTCCAGACAGCGGCCGAACAAGGGCCATCATCAGGCCCTCTGCAGGGACCGTACTGAAGGTCGCAACTCCAGCGGCTAGAAAATCAAGCGCGCCCGATGCCCGGAACATGCCGACAGCCACCAGGATCACTACCAGGTAGGGAATGATGACTATGAAAATGTTGAAACCCTCTTTCGCTCCCGCAACGACCGAATCGTATACGTTGACGCGACGTGCGAAACCCGCGAGCACGATTGCAACCATGAGGGTAGGCAGCAGCCAGGAGGAAAGGATCGTACTTGTAAACTGCCAGGCACTGAGGTCCGGTCCCACAGAGCGCGCCTCGAGGGAAATTGCGACGAACATCAGGACAATGAAGAGGACTACCCAGATCATTCGGAAGCGCGACCCGCTCGATTCGATGCCGGCCGTCTCCTCGGCGTCATCGAGTCCCTTGATAACCTTTGCGGCGGAGGGAACGTCTGCTTCTTCTCTTCCCTTCTGTGGATAGCGACCGAGATCGAAGGCACCCCGACGTTGGAGAAACTTCGCCACCAGGACGGCTACGACCGTGGAACAGGCAGTTGCGAGGATTGATGGGAGGAAGATCCCCGCAGAGTCCGTTGAACCCAGGCTCGCCCGCACGGCGATCACACCAAGCGGCAACACCGCCACACCGGACGTGTTGATGGCCAGAAAAAGCGCCATGGAGTTGGTTGCCACTCCGGGGCGCGTGTTCAGCGATTCGAGTTCCCGCATCGCCTTCAGGCCGAAGGGGGTTGCGGCGTTTCCGAGGCCGAGCATGTTCGCCGAAATATTCAGGATCATGACGCCCATAGCCGGGTGATCGGCGGGCACGTCCGGAAACAATCGGCGCATGACGGGTGCGAGGCCCCGTGCCAGGGCGGCCATGAAACCTGCATCGCGCAGCACCCGCATCATTCCCAGCCACAACGCCATCATTCCCAGCAACCCAAAGGCGATCTGGACAGCGCTGTTCGCCGATTCGATGCTCGCATCCATGACGTCGGCCATCGTTCCGTTAAAGGCACCGAACAGAACCGAGATCGCGATTAATCCGATGAAGATTGCGTTGAGCAAGACACGGACCTCTTGATAGCCATTACCGTTATTAAGCGTTTATCACCGGCCCGGGTACACCGGGCTGTTCAAGCGTACAGACTAATGGTCCAACTTCCAAGAGCGGCCGGCAATGTAGTCCCCTACCCTGACTATTCGGTCGTGCACAATTCTTCATGGAAACTCCAATTCAGCAACAGAACCTGGCCGATTTTTCCCGCGTTGTGCGTGAGTCCTCTCTGAAACGATTTCGCATCGTACCGGAGGGCCACGAGAACTGGCGGCTCACACCGGAGTCGATGAGCATCGCCGATCTCGCCCAGCACCTGATCCACGCCGACAACTGGCTGTTCCAGAAGCTCAGGGAACCGGCAAAGAAGGCTATCGACGGCAACCCCGGGGAGGTCAAGATCACAGACCGCTCTGAATACGATGCCCTGATTGACGAACTCGTAGCGCTGGGTGACCGGCGTGCCCAGTTCCTAGGGACGATCACGGACCAGAGGTTGGCAGAACGCCTCCCCGACGAACGGTACGGCGATGGTGAGGATAGCTCCACGTGGTGGATCATCGTGCGGGGCAATCTGGATCACGAGATCCACCACCGGGGGGCGCTTGCTGTGTATCTGAGGGTGTTGAAGGAAATGGAGGCGGCTCCGATCGGGCCGCTCCCCTGATTGAAGCCCATTAGTTCCTTCACCGGGCCCGTTGCGACGACAACAGAGGGTGCAGCGGCGGACCCGACGCTCGCCGTCCGGCTACTACGAAGCCAGGCCGATGGGGATTCAGATCGGAAGGTCGGCCGAGGCTATATTATTTCGCCAGCGGATTCGGCCGCACCTGAAAGTGCACGACCAGGGGCTTGCTCCCCTTGCCGCCTTCCATGAGCCAGGGCGTCCGATCCCCTTCCGACACCCACAGCCCCCTGCCCTTCCAGCCGGCGTCAGGGTCGTCGATGCGGCCATCGAAACCTTTGCTGTAAAAACCGAGTGGATAAGGGATGCGAAGGGTAACGAACTCGCCGTCCACGAGAGCGTGCACACCGTCGAAGAGATTGCCCGTTGCGATCGGAACGTTGGCGCCGAGGCCCGATGTGTTGTGCTGATCGACCCAGGTGTAGTAGCTCGACTCGACGCTGAACTCCGGAAGGTCGTCGAAGCCCGGTCCCGGCAAGGGATGGAAGGTCCAGCCCTCGGGACAGTGATCCCCTGTGGCCTCAGGCCCGTTCAACGGACCCTGGCACTTCCTACGGTCGAACTCGCCGAGGTGGCCGCTCCCAAGCGACACCCATACGACGCCGTTTCGGTCGATGTCCGCGCCACGAACGCCAAAGCCGGGCAGCGGCACATTGTAGATCTCTGCAAGCGCGGTCTCCGAAGGGTTGGGTCCCGGATCCAGCCGGACGATCGAGCCGGGATAACGGAAGCTGACCGAGCCCCAGACCGAGCCGTCGGCCGGGCTGGGCATCACAGCGTAATACCCGGCGTTGATGCGCTTGTCCAGCGCGCCGTCCACCGGCTGGTTCGGCTCCACGTAGTCATCGCGACGGCCGTTGCCATTCGTGTCGAGTATCAACGGGGTCCAGCCCTGGGAGGCGGCGGCATCACCCGTCTCATCGTACATCTTCGTGTTCAGCCAACCGACCACCTGCCCGCCACCGCTGGTCCACAAGGTGTTGTTGTCGTCTTCAGCAAACTGCAGGTGATGGGTACTGAAACAGGTATCGACGTGCGTATATTCGCCGGTGTCCGGTTCGTAGAAAGACAACTGCCGTCCCGCTCGCGTGGTGGGGAACAGTCGCGCGGACGGATGGTCGGAACCCTCCTGGCAGAATTCCGGATTCTCCGAACCGCGAACTCTTGCCGTATACCAGACCCGCCCGATCTGGTCGATCATTGGGTTGTGTGCGTTTGCCTGGCTGTCCCAGATTGGTTCGTCTCCCCAATACGGTGATGCAGCCGTCGGATTGCTACGGGTTGACGGCGTCTCCGGATCCATGACCGTCGCCCTGAAACTTGTCGCCACATTGGCGGTGGGATCGAGGATTGGAAAGTCGTCCGTGCTGAGCTCGGGAGCTCCATAAAGCGATCCGTACGCATTGATCGTCGGGTTGCGCCGGTCGGTAGAGATCAAGTCGTGCATGTAGACGGAGGGCGTGGCCCAGTCCCGGACCGTGGCAACAACGTTGCGTTCGACACCTTGAGGACGAGCCGGCTCGGTTCGTGGGGTCTCGCCGGCGGCGATGCGATCGGTCCAGTCCGCCAGGTATTTGAAAGGGAGTCCCAGCAGCGTTCCGGTGGCCTGCCGGAACATTTGACCGCCCGCTTGCCCGGACTGAACGCGGCGAACCCAGGCCTCCTGGGAGGACCCGAACTCGCCCAGTTCTTCTGGAATGCTACGCGTGGATAGTTGACCCAGTTGATGACACCCGATACACCCCATGTTCTTCGTCCAGGTCAGGTACTCGTTCATACCACCCGGAATGTCGGCGATTTCGTCCTCGTCGGGCAAGGCCACCATGGAATACCAGTAGGCTGCCGGATAGACCTGGGCCGCCGTGACCGGATCAGGCGCCACACGCGCGGTGAGGTTGGCAACCTGGCCCGGGGTGACTTCGATCTTTGCCGAGTCGGCAAGTCCGTAGCCACGAACCCAGACACTGTAGTTGGCCGCCGGCAGATCCGGGATCACATATTGGCCCTGATCGTCGGTAACGACTATCCTGGCAAAACGGGTTTCGAAGTCGTCGGTTTCGGCGATCACCCAGACGCCGGCTTCCGGCCCGTCTGCGCTCGCGACCACGCCGCCTATGTCGTCGTCATCGATCTCCACGAAGGAGCTCGGCTGTGGCTGGCAAGCCGTCATCAGCGCCGCCGTCAGAACACCTATCGTTACAGTGGTTAACACCCGAGACAACCCGTTCGCTATCTTCATGTCGCACTCCCTGGATGGTTTCGTGTGGCCGATTCTAACACCGAGCTGGGTCAACGGAAACGTTTCGAAGGCGGGCGGCGACCAGAATCGAAATAGTCGGATGCGGGTTGGGCTGTGGGTTCAGGGAACTCTTTGGAAGGTTTGTTCCCACCTGAACGAGTCGGGGGAAGACTGTCGCGGCAAACTGACGGTCGCTAAAGGCCGTTCAGCCACGCATCAATTGCCTCCAGGGCGGCACGGTTCTGTTCCACCTCGAGGTCGCTCTGATAGCCGAAATCCTCGCCGGCAGCTTCGACGATCCGTTCGATCGCCTGTACCCGTGCAAATCCGGCCTCCTCATCCCGCAGGATCTTGATCATGACCCTGTATCCGGCGTCGTCCCCGCACGCGACAAGAGCTTCGGCAATGCTGAGTTCCAGGAACGGATCGTAATCCCGCTCGACAGCTTCCCTGAGAGCCGGAGAAGCGCGGGGATCCCCTTTGGTGGAAAAAACCTCGGCAATGGCTTCGACGACCTGCTCCGAGGAGGTCTCTTGCAACAAACCGACCAGTGCCGGAACGACACGTGGATCATCCACATCGATGAGGTATGAAATCGCGTCGAGCTGGCCGGAGATCTCACCGTTGACAAGCTCGTCAAGGAGAATGTCCGCCGGCGAGGCCAGGGCACCGGTCGGCTGAGGTTCCACTTTCCGGAACTCCGACAGCATAAGAAAAAACAGGACCGCCGTCACCAGCATTAACGAGACCCACGCTGTGGCCTTAGAACGGCTCTCGGCCCGAAGAACGAAGAAGGCCAGACCCGACAGGATCAGGCAAGACGTCAGCGTGATCACGATGGTCGGACCCGTCGGATAGTCGGAATAGAACGACCAGAGGATGCCCGCCATACTCGCCAGGACAGCCACGAACCATCCCGTCAGGAGTCGTCCCGACACGGTCGCAAACCACATCTGACCGATGACGGCCGGTATGACCAGGTAGGAAAACACAAGCAGGACGCCCGCGATGGCCACCGATTGGGTGACCAGAACGCCCAGTGTCATGTAGAAGAGAAAATCCCAGAACCGAATATTGACTCCGGCCGCCTCGGCAGCCTGGGAGTCGAGCGACACCGCAAAGAACCGGCGCCGAAAAGCCACCTGGAATACCGCGACGACGGAGTAAATTACTGCAACATTGACGATCGTCCTCATAGACACCAGGAGGATGTCGCCGACGAGCATGTGTTGGAGATCTTCTCCCCCTGTGGGCGACTTCGACAGGATCAACACGGCCGCGGCAGAGGCCGCAGCATAAACAATCCCGATGAAGGCCTCCTGTGGCACCTGTTCTTTCCGCATGCGCGCCACCGAAATCAGTCCCGCTCCCACGACCGTGAATGAGAGGGAAAACAGTGCGATCGCAAGAACGTCTTCGGGATGGTCCAGGTCGTAGCCCAGGGTTGTGGCGTAGGTGGCGCCGACAGCCGCAATCTGCGCCAGGGCAAGGTCGACAAAAATAACCTTACGGGCGACAACATGCACGCCCATGTAAACGTGCGACACCGACAGGAGCAGGCACGCAAGAAACGGCGCGATCATCCATCTCCAATCGGTCAGAAGTTCCATTTGTGGCGACAGACTTTCAGTTGGAGGGCTCCAGACCCTCGGTGATTCTGGAGATCAAGTGATCGATCAGCTCAAAGTATGTGTCGATACCCGGTTCGCCTTCGACCTGATTGGGCAATATCACAACTCGGGCCCCGGTTTCCCGTGCGATGTTGTTTGGGAGGGCGGGGTTGTAATAGTTATCGATGAGGATAAGTGGGATGCTCTCTGCCTTGATTCGCGTTGTCACTTGACGGGTGTGCTGCGGACCGGGCGGAATCCCGGGCCGTTCTTCGATCGTCCCCGCCAGTTCCATCCCGAATAGCTCGGCGAAGTAGACCCAGACCTTGTGGACTTCGTAGGCCTGCGTCCCGTTGAGCGCATGGGCCTGGGCGAGCCAGCCCCCCGCCTTTGCGAGCAGTGTTTCGCCGCGGAACTTGTTCGATTCGAGAAACTCGTGGAGCTGGCCGGTCCACGCCAGACGGGTCAGTTTCCGGATTCCCACGAGATTCAGGAGCTCCTCTCCGAACATGCCTCATCGATCCGGCCATGAAAACTCTCGATCCGGCTTTCGTAGTACCCGGCGTTCGCAGGGTCGGCTCGCTTGAGCGCGTCGGCGATGTTTGTCGCCTGAACCTTCGCGCGCAACGGATCCAGCCAGACGTGAGGGTTGCCCTGGGGATGAATGTCGCCCATCTCCCGCGACAGGACGGAAGGGATTTCCAGGGCGCCGATTCCATCGCCGGCAACTACTCGTCCCGCCGTGCCGCGGAAGATCCTGGAGTTACCCGAGCCGTTGACGACCTCGTCGGCCCACCGCTCCAGCGAAAAACCGTTCTCGACAAACAGGTCGGCCTCTCGCGTCCGTCTCATCAGAACGGGGGTCGGCGTCACGAAATGCGGATCCTGATCTCCCCTGGCAAGCGCGATCACGTCGACGTGGTCGCCGCCCACCTCTTGGACCAATGCCTTGAGCGTCGGCAGCGTCGTAACGACTTTAATTTTTTCGCCCTGCGCGAACGCGGTGCCGGCAAAAAGAAACAACCAGGCTAGAATGAAACGGCTGCGGCCTTGAACCATGGTCTGCTGGTCTCCTTACCTGTTCACCCAGAAAGGCTCGGGCGGGTGACCTCCGAAAATTCAGTTAAACTCCAGAAAAACGGAGTTCCTGCCGTCTTCGGCTAGAATGTCACTCCACCGGTGCTCGTAGTTGAGCCGCAATCTGAAGAATTCACTCATATAGTATGGCAGATACGGTGTCACCCCACGGCGGGTCTTTCCGGGTTCGGACAGGCTCTCGGTGTAGTCGGCCCGGATGCCCACATACTTTCGACGGTCGAGCTGCCATTGTGTGAACACGCTGCCGCCCCACGGGCGGCTCAGGGGTGCGTCCGGATCAACTGAAGAGCGGCGTGGATCAGTGTACATGACCTCGCCGCCCAGAACGTAGGAGTTCCATTCCCCCTGCCGGAAAGGTTTCCACTTGTACATGAAATCGGCGGCATGCAATCGGGCTGTAGATTCACTCTCGCCGCCAGGATGCCAGTAGCTGGACCACCCGAGTTCCAGGTTGTGGGTCCCATCGAAGGTGTTAAACCATGTGATCTTACCCAGGTATGCTTTCTTGCCGTTCGACTCGGGTGAAAAGGCGATGTCGCCGCCATTGATGATCTGCAACTCGGCGTTGAGGGAGTCCTCTCCTCTCCAGGGCTTGGGTACGTAGAACTCGGCAGACAATCCCTGCTGGATGAATCCTTCCTCACCGAGGAACTCGGTGGTCGACATCGACCGGAACGATTGCGGAAGGTCGTGGGTATGCAGGACATTGAATCTACCGAAGTCCGGGCGAAACCGGCCGACCTTGAATCGGAGCCCCAGCGGATTGGACATGAACGGCAGTTTCTTGATGTTGATGTAGCCTTCCTCGATGCCAGCCTCGAAGCTCCCGGGGGCTTCAGACTCGAACGCGGCGATCAACACCGCATCGGCGTACGGATCGACCGGAACCCTGAAGTCGATCTCCGTTTCACGCAGGTTCAGGTTGTTGTCGATCCGATCCCCCTCAGGTGAGAAGATTCGGTCGCTGTCGCCGCGGGCGAGGAAATTACCAATCACCGATATCGACGGATTCAAGGAGCTATAGGCAGTCTGCGATGCCGACGCCGGCGCGGGGGAAGCCGCCTCTTCCGGTGCGGCGCGCAGCATCTGGATCTGAACGTCTTCCAACTGGGCTTCGAGCGAAGCCATTCGCTGCTCGTACTCGTCCCGGAGAAGCGCGACCTCGGCGCGAAGCTCGGCCAGCTGTTCGGCCGGTGTCGGATCGGGGCCGGACTGCGGTCGAACCTCCAAAGACGCTCTTTCGTTGTTGGCCTGCGCGAGGGCCGAAGCGCTACAGATCCCGACCAGAAGAATGGCAACTACAATTCGTTTCATGGAACACCTCGACAATGAGTTGGTCTCTTAAACATCTTACCCGAGGGTGACCGCGGATCAAGAATGGGATCCACAGCGGCTGCCTCCTTCAGGGTGCCAGGATTATGGTCACTTCCAGACTCTGGCGAGCTGGGGGAGGCTGTACGCCGGTTGGGACAGGCTCGATTCTCAGCCGACAATGGATTCGATAAGGTTGACCTCGTCCGGGGTCAGATCAATCGAGAAGATGTCGAGGTCTTCCATCATATGCTGCGAGTTGGTAGTCCCCGTCAGCGGCACCATCCCGACCTCGATAGAAAACCGGAAGACAACTTGCTCGGGATCGACCTCCAGACTCTCGGCAATGGACACGACGTCCGGATGGGTCAGAACGAAGGGGTTCGCCGTCAAGAGGGAGAATCCCTGGTACATGATTCCGTGCGCCCGGCAAATCTCCCGGACCTGCCGATCCCAACCCCGCGCTGCGAAGCAACGGTTCTGGACCACCATGGGTTTGACATCGGCTTTCTCCACTAACGTCCCAAGCTGGCCGGCGTTGACGTTGCTGACACCTATCATGCCGGCCCGGCCCGACCCGTAAATCTCCTCGATAGCACCCCAGACATCCCAATCCGCCTGGCTCAACCCCGGAAACGAATAAGGGCCATGCAGAAGATAGGAATCCACACGATCGGTTTTCAAGTTCCTCAGGGAGGACTCGAAAGACTGACGCACCTGCGTCTTCAGATCGGCATCGGAATCATACGGAACCCGGTGGTCGTGGCCATTGACCGGAGTGAACTTCGTCTGGACAAAGAGCGCATCCCGGGGAACGCCGTCGGCCGCCAACGCTTCGAGCGCCTCTCCTACCAGCGGTTCCTGATAGTGCCGGGGCTGGTTGGCCGTATCGACGGCCCTGAATCCGGCGCTGACGGCTTTGCGTACGAGATCGGCTGTGGCGTCCTTCTTCCACGCGGTTCCGTAAAGAAGAGAAGGAGTCGGCACTCTCTTTTGTTCTGTCATGTGACCTGCTCCATCAACTTCGTCATCTTCGTCAATTTCATCATTGCGATCACTCATCAAGGGCACACGTACGGAACCCGGCAACGATGTTCCGGCGGTGCCGCGTGAAGAAGTTGCGCCAGGTGTTGCGCACCATTTTCGGACGCGACGCGAAGCCCCCACCCCGCAGGACAGGCTTCTTGCCGAAATACGGCTGGGAGTACTCCTTGTAGGAACCCGGTCTGAAACCCGGGTAGGGTTCCAGGTAACCGGAGGTCCATTCCCAGACGTTGCCTATCATCTGGCGGCACCCGAACACGCTGTCGCCTCCCGGATACGCACTGACGTCCACGACTCCCAGATGGCTCCAGTCCAGGTTGGCGAGATCCGGGGTCGGCAAATCTTCACCCCACGGGAAAGTCCGCTTTTCGGGCCCCGAAGCTGCCAGTTCCCATTCAACCTCGGTGGGAAGCCTGCGACCGGCCCACACGCAATACGCCCGGGCTTCGTACCAGTTAATGTGGACGACGGGATGGTTCGGCTCCAGCGGCACCTCTTCGTCGTAAATCTTCTGCACCCAGCCATCGTCGGACTTTCGCCAGAACAGGGGATGAGTCGCACCCTCCCGACGTCTCCATTCCCACCCGTGTTTTCGCCAGAACCTCCTCGTCCCGTACCCGCCGTCCTCAACAAAAGTAAGGAACTCCCGGTTCGTCACCGGTGCTGTGGCGATGCTGAACGGCTCGACCCAAACGTCGTGAGCCCACATTTCGTTGTCGAAAACGAATGCATCGTCATTCGGGGCTCCACAGGCATGGTTTCCGCCAGGGATCTCGACATCCATTGACCTGAAGGCCGGGTCCGAGGAAACCGCTCTCTCTTCAAACTTCGGTCTGGCGTATCCAAGTGTCTGCCTCACCATACAGAGGTTTTCCGAATGCATGTATTCGTGCTGGGCCGCCAGCCAGTAGAAATACCTCTCCCTCAAGTCCGGTTCACGTCCCTCGAGTCGATCGATCGAACGATCGAGGACGGTCTCGAGGTATTCCAATGTCTGGTCTCGCGTGGGAAAGTCGTGAGCCCGGCGAAGCTTGTAGGGCACGTTGAACGCATCATAAATGCTGTCCGCCCGCTCGATGAGCGGTTTCGCCCCTCCCAGTTCGCGGAGGATCCAGTATTCCTGAAACCAACCGACGTGCCCGACTTCCCAGATCGGAGGCTCGAGGAAGTGCTGCTCGGGACCGATCATTTGGTCATCGGAAAGATCGGTAAAGAGCGTCAGTTCCCTCGCGCGTGCTTCGCGCAAGTCGTCAAGCAACTCCTGGGCGGTGGTCTGTGTCCCCGCGGCCTTAAAGGGCACAGGTTCGGAATCCGGCAACGATGTTCCGGCGGTGTCGCATGAAGAAGTTGCGCCAGGTATTGCGTACCATTTTCGAACGCGACGCAAAGCCACCGCCACGCAGGACCGGCTTCTGGCCAAAGTACGGCTGGGAGTATTCCATGTAGGGACCCGGGGTGAATCCGGGGTAGGGTTCCATGCAGCCGGCGGTCCACTCCCAGACGTTGCCGAGCATCTGACGGCAACCGAACACGCTGTCACCTTCAGGATAGGCGCTGACGTCCACAACTCCCAGTTGGTTCCAGTCCAGGTTAGCGTGCTCCGGAGCCGCCATGTCTTCGCCCCAGGGGAAGGTCCGTTTCTCGGGACCCGAGGCTGCCAGTTCCCACTCGGCTTCGGTCGGAAGCCTGCGACCGGCCCACCGGCAATACGCCCGGGCCTCGTACCAGTTGATGTGAACAACGGGATGGTTCGGCTCCAGCGGGATCTCATCACCGAAATTCTTCTGTACCCAACCATCGTCCGACTTTCGCCAGAACAGCGGATGGGTCGCATCCTCCCTTCGCCTCCACTCAAACCCGTGTTTCCGCCAGAGCCGCCTTGTCTCGTACCCTCCGTCTTCGACGAACGCGAGGAACTCTGCATTCGTGACCGGTGTGTTGGCGATGCGAAACGGCTGAACCTCAACCTCGTGCGCCCACCTTTCGTTGTCCAGGACGAACGCGCCGTTTTTCAGTGCCCCCAGGGAATACCTGCCGCCCGGGATCTCGACATCCCTCCGCACAAACGTCGGGTCTGGCGAAACCGCCCTCTCTTCGAACTTCGGTCTGGCGTATCCGAGCGTCTGCCGCACCATGGTGAGGGTTTCCGTGTGCATGTGTTCGTGCTGGGCCGCCAGCCAATAGACACCCTTTTCCATGTCATTCGGCTTGCGTCCTTCCAGCCAACCGATCGAACGATCGAGAACTGTCTCGATGTATTCCAGTGTCTCTTTACGTGTCGGAAAGTCGTGGGTTCTGCGGAGCTTGTAGGACACGTGGAACGCGTCGTAGATACCGTCAGCACCCTCGATGAGCGGCTTGGCCCCACCAAGACCACGGAGGAGAAAGTATTCCTGAAACCAGCCGACGTGCCCCAGTTCCCAGATCGGAGGTTCGAGAAAATGTTGCTCCGGACCAAGCATCTGGTCATCGGCAAGATCGTTAAACAGTGTCAGTTCCCTCACGCGGGCTTCGCGCAAGTCTTCGAGAAGGTCGTGGGCGGGCGTGCTTGTTCCCCTAGTCATCAACTCTGGATGTTACCGGATTCCATGTGCCTTTTGAACAGGGAACAGCTCGAACTATGGCAGAAAACCTGGAGAATCAAAGTTCAGAAAAGAGTTAACCGAACAGTTTTCTGACCGCGGAGACTGCGGAGGAATTCGAAGGCGGATTTTGGGACCTTGATGACAAGTCGCGCTCGAGTCGGAACATTTCGGCGACATGATCCACGCTTTGTCCAAACTTTGTCGACTCAGTTGCCGCCGACTCGCCGGCAGAAATCATCCTGTTGGATCAATTTCCCGCCGTCGACGCTCCTCGGACATAAAATTGCTTTAGTATGCGTGACGCGAACGCCAACTGTTGGAGAAGCATTAAGGATTTCGACCTATGGACTATCTCACAATCCTGAAGGACCGGTTCGGACACGCCGAATTCCGACCGGGCCAACAGGAAGCGATACAGGCGCTCGAACAACATGGCGCCGCTCTTGCCGTGTTTCCGACCGGTGGCGGCAAGTCGCTGTGCTACCAGCTGCCTGCCCTCACCTGGGACGGAGTCACGCTGGTCGTGTCGCCGCTGATCGCTTTGATGAAGGATCAGATCGACTTTCTCGAAAGACACGGGATTGCCGCGCAACGAATGGACTCATCTCTGACGCGAGACGAGAACCGGGAAGCAAAGGCGCGATTGCAATCGGGAGACCTGAAACTTCTTTACGTAGCGCCGGAACGCTTCAACAACGAACGCTTCCTGGAAACGATGAGACGCGTGAAGATCGCGCTGTTCGCAGTCGACGAAGCCCATTGCATCTCGGAATGGGGACACAATTTCCGTCCCGACTACCTGAAGTTGGCCGAAGCCGCTCGGGACCTCCAGGCCGAAAGGGTCCTGGCGTTGACCGCCACGGCAATTCCGGCGGTTGTCGATCAGATTTGCTCCGGATTCGGCATTCCGACTGAATGCGCGATCGTTACCGGCTTCTATCGCCCAAACCTGACGATACAGACGACGCCGGTTGCGGGTGCGGACCGTGACGCACTCCTGATCGAGCGCATCGGGACCCGCGAACCAGGCCCAACGATCGTTTACGTCACCCTGCAGAAGACGGCCGAGCGCGTGGCCAAACAGCTCGAGGGTGCAGGTTATCGGGCACGAGCCTACCATGCAGGGATGAACAGCGAAAACCGGGTCGGGGTGCAGGAATGGTGGACAGGGTCGGATCGGAACATCGTGGTCGCCACCATTGCGTTCGGCATGGGAATCGACAAGGCCGACGTCCGTTATGTGTACCACTACAACCTTCCCAAGAGCCTTGAAAGCTACAGCCAGGAAATCGGGCGTGCGGGACGCGACGGCGCGGATTCCACAGTGGAGTTGCTTGCGTCGACAGAGGATGTCTCCTTGTTGGAAAACTTCACTTACGGAGACACGCCGACACGGCATGCGCTCGGCGGACTGGTCGAGCATCTGTTCTCCCAGCCCTCGGAATTCGATGTCAGCCATTACGAACTGTCCGGACTCTACGACATCCGGCCGCTGGTTTTGCGAACCGCCCTGACCTATATGGAGCTTCTCGGATTCCTGCGCACACACACGCCTTATTACTCTATCTACAAGATCCAGGCTCAGCTGCCAGAGGATGAAATCGTGAAACGGTTCTCCGGTGAACGAGCTCAATTGGTCGCGAACATCTTCGCCGAAGCCAGGAAGGGCCGGATCTGGTATACGCTCGACGTCGCCGAAGCCGCCGGCCGGCTTGGACAAGACCGGTCGCGACTGGTACGCGCACTCCAATATCTCGAACAGCAGGGCTGGGTTGGGCTCGAGATCGCCGGTGTCCGTCACCCCTACACACTCGTTTGCCGGCCAGAGACTCCGGACGAACTCGTCTCGGGTCTCGTCGAACGGTTCGACCGGCGGGAAAAGCGGGAAGTCCGGAGGGTGTCCGAAGTCCTCGAACTGGTGACCCGGGACGGCTGCCAGACCAATGCCCTGGTTGGATACTTCGGAGAATTACGGAAAACTGACTGTGGCCACTGTACGTGGTGCCGAACTTCCGAACCGCAGCGTCTGCAGGCACGCAGCCCTCTACCGGAACCCGCTGACCGAATCGACATGCCGGCCCTTCACACGCTGCTCGAAGCCCACCCTGAAGCGCTGGGAGAGGCGCGTCAGATTGCCCGGTTCCTGTGTGGCCTGACCAGCCCGGCCTCAACCCGGGTCAAGCTCACACGCCACCCCTTGTTCGGCACTGCCGGAGAACACCCGTTCTCCAACATCCTGGCCTGGTGCCAAACTCTCCTCACCGGCCCACCCGACCGAAGAGCCGAACAACCGGATCGCAACTCGGATGACTTCAATCACGGCGGTCAGCCACCTTCATGAACCACCTTTGCTGCTCCACGAGTCCAGAGGTTGGACGGAGCGCCCTGGGAGGAACGGTGTAGTCCATGGGACCGCACAACGGTGCGATAGCGTGCTGTGGATTCAGGCGGCGTAGATCCTCGCGCCTTAGTCGCTCCAGTTCAAGTCCCGCCTCTTTCCAGGCCCTGACCCACCGCTTGCCGTCAGCGATCTGTTCCGGAGTCCAACCTACCAGCTTCGAAGTGTCAGGGACCATATCGCCATTGGAGGACGATACTTTCCACGCTTCTCCCTGTTGAAGAGCTGCAGAAAGGTGCCGAACCGCGGCAGATCATCGAGATGCTGAGCGCCGATCCCGCATTTCAATCGCGTCAGTTCGGGATCGTCGACATGCAGGGCCGGGCCGCGGGCCACTCCGGCCTCTCAAACAGTTTCGTCACCCAATTCATACACGGGCAGGTTCCCGGTACAGAGATCTATTACGCGGTCCAGAGCAACACCCTCCGCATGCACGACATCGTCCCCTCCGCAGTCAAAGCCTTTCTCGAGACCAGCGACTCCCTGGCGGATCATGCCATGGCGGGACTGTAAGCGATCACTGGAAAGTGAAGTCTATGTCCTGCACAACATAAACTCCAGTTTCTGGCGATCGACCACACATTCACGACTCCACGCCGGTTTATCCCGGCGCAGACGGGCTGCTAGCGGATGAGAGTCGGCAACCAGGAGACAATCGCGATAATGAAATCGCTGTCGACACGGATTGATACAGTCGCTGCCCGCGCATGTTGTTGAGGATGTTATGTCGTGAATTGTGCGCCGACTTGCGTGATGCAACGCTTTCGTGGCTATCAGCGTCGCCTATCGCCCTCGCAATCCGGAAACAACAGTGCTCTATTTGGGGAATTGCGGCGGCGGGCCGAGCGACTGCTGAATCTTCGCTCCACGCAGTGTGGCGCCGTGACGTTCGTGCAGCGTTTTGGGGACGCTCTGAATGCAAACGTGCATTTTCACTCGATGGTGATCGATGGCGTTTACGCCGCTGGCACAAGTGGCCGTCCCGAGTTTCATCAACTGCCGCGCCAAAGGAATAGGACGTCCTCCGCCTGACAGCCCTCGTCAACGAGCGCGTTCGATCTCTGCTGGAGCGGAGAGGGCTTGGAACTTCCGCGGAACCTCAACAAGCAGATCCCTTGTCAGAAGACGATCCCGGTATGGCCGCTCTGCTGGCCAGCTCCGTCAGCCGTAGGATTGCGGTCGGCTCCAATGCCGGCCATGGCGTCTTGCGCATGGGCGATCAGATCGACCCAGACGACATGGATGCCTTCCAAAGCCCCCTATGCTCCATGGTCTCTGGCTTCAGTGTCCACGCCAATGTCTCGGTTGAGGCTCGCGACCGGTTGCGGCTGGAAAGGCTCATGCGCTATGCG
>CAZOZZ010000104.1:0-15466 GCA_964584435.1 uncultured Solibacteraceae bacterium
TCTTCAATCTATTACCGTCCAATTCCGGTCCTTCTGCCGCGCAGACTCCTAGGGACGGAGATGAAGGGCGAAAGTGTGAGTTCGACGTGGTTCGCGGCCGGGTTTCGGTGCCCCATGGGGACGCAGTGAGATGGCACGCGGCCGGCTCGACCGTGACCCTGACATTTCCAGAGGGTAGTCCTTTCGCGGAAGAGAAGATCGTGATCGAATCGGGTCAGAGTGTCCTGACGCCCCTGTCTCCGGACGCTTCTCACCGTCCCTACATGTCACAGATTTCCTGTGACAATTGCCCTGTGGTGGAGGGTGCCAGAGGCCCCCAGATCATAGTCGAGAGATAGGCGTCAGTTTGAAGGCCCGGGATCGGAGGTCCGAAGTCCGATGTCGGAGGTCCGGGTGCAAAAGTCCGATGTCCGAGGTCGGACACCACTACGCCAAACGAGCTATCGTCTTGCTTCAGTTACATTTGTTCCGGAATGAGTTTGACCGTGGCCCCCCGCCCCGACTTTGGACCTCGGACTTCGGACTCCTTCCCCTCCGGCAGAGCCCTAACTTCGGAGGGCGACGGTCCCGGCAATCAGGTCGTGGAGGGCCTGTTTCCTGGCGGTGAAGGCGGCCATGATGAAGCCGATACCGAAGAGGAAGGCTGAGAGGAATTTTGCGAAGTGCCGTCCGGTTGCACGGCCGAACGTGAGGCGCTGGCCGTAGACGTCCGTAACCGTTATGCCCAGCGCCATTTTCCCCAGCGTCGCCTGGGGTTCGCTGCTGAGCATCAAGGCTTCATACAGCCATGGGACTATCAGGCCGAGCGGGAAGCCCGGACCTGAGATCAGGGCGACGACACCCATGAGGAGCCCGACGAAGACCGAGTCGATGATGACCGCGACGAAGCGGATCCAGAAACCCGCGTACCGGATGCCCACCGCGCCGACGGCGGGTTGTGGAACCGGCGCCGGTGAAACCGTCTCGGGTATGCGCGTACCACAGACCTGGCAGAACCTGGCGATTTCAGCGTTGCTTCGCCCGCAACTGATGCAAACACTCATACGGTCCCCTTCCCCCATCGCAGTTCCGACTCTCCCCGATTTTAGCGGATCTCCAATCGGGAATAGACCCATTTCAATATCTCATCCCTGTTTACGGATTTTCCTTCGGTAAGGTTCCCTGGCCGGTTATCGGAATATACTGGGAACGTGTTCTCGATTGTTCACATCCTCGGCGCATCTCTGCTCGTCGCCTGGGCTCTGCTGACCGTGGCGCCACCCACCGGCCGACTGTTATGGAAGCCTGCAGTGGTCGCAACCGAATGGGGGGCACTGGTTGGCCTTGTTTTCCCTCGTCTTCGGGCTCTTCGATTATGCCGTGGGTTTCGGATTGTTGACCATTACACTCCATTTGACGGCGGCGTTCCTTTTCGTTTCTCCTGCATTTCGGGCGATCCCAATTGCGAGGGCTCTGCCCGCGAAACTCCGGGAGGCGTTCGGTGATCCTCAGCGGGCTGACGGTCTCCGATTGACGCCCCGGCGTGCGCCTCTCGTCGCGTCCGACTTGCCTCACATTCCCTTGCCCGAGGTCGACCGGACGCGACATGTGTACCGAGAAGTCGACGGCCTTCGACTGGCACTCGACCTTTATCGTCCGAGCGAAGCGGGCAGATGCCCGGCCATGGTTGTCGTCGTCCACGGTGGTTCCTGGAGCAGCGGAGACAACACCCAGTTGATGGGCCTCAACCGTTATCTGACAAGTCGCGGTTACGGGGTTGCGGCGATCAACTACCGACTGGCGCCCGAGCATCGTTTTCCGGCGGCGTACGAGGACATCGTCTCGTCGATCGAGTTCATGAAGGATCGTGCCGGAGAGTTTGACATCGATGCGAGTCGGACAGTTGTCCTTGGCCGATCTTCAGGAGGGCATCTTGCTCTCCTGGCGGGCTACGTTTCTTCCAACCCGTCGATCCGTGGTGTTGTCGCTGTCTACTCGCCTACGGACATGAAATGGAGTTGGGACGGGTGCGAAAGGGTGGGGCTGAAGGACGCCGCCAGATCGATCGAGGACTTTCTGGGCGGCACGCCATCCGAAGTTCCTGACGCTTTCGATCGGGCTTCTCCGATTGGCCTGGTCACGCCGAACTCCCCTCCCACGCTCATTCTACACGGCGGTGCCGACGAGCATGTCTCGCCCCTCCAAAGCCATCGGCTGGTCGAGCGACTCCGGACGGAACGCGTTCCGTACCTGCATGTGGAACTGCCCTGGGCACATCACGGCATGGATGCCAACCTCGCCGGTCCATCCGGCCAGATCACAACGTTCGCAATCGAGCATTTCCTTTCTGCGGTAACCGTCTGAAATTCTCTCCGTAACCTCGGAGGGTTTCCGAGGTCTTGATATACGATCGTGGCTTGGTGCATATATGTCTGACACATACAATCGACATCGAACGGTGTTACCGATGGAGGACAGGTGGCGAAAACGAATGCCGGTGGTTGGTTCGTACCTTCCGCTTCGGCCCGTAGAGTTTCAGATCATGCTCGTCCTGGCCGACGGGGAGTCTCACGGGTACGAAATCAGGCAATCGGCGGAACGCCGCACGGAAGCCCAGATGATCCTGGAGCCGGGAACGCTTTACCGCGCCCTTAGGAGACTGACCGACGCTGAACTCATCGAGGAGTCTCGCCGACGGCCCGTTCCTGAACTGGACGACGAGCGGAGACGCTACTTCAAACTCACGGGCCTGGGACGAAGGGTGGCCGCCGCTGAGGCTCAGAGGATGGAACAACTCGTTGCCGCTGCGCGAGCGAGTTCTCTGATCAAGGGTTCGGGAGGGGCGTAGAGGGGCATGGGAGGAAAGTTGATCATCAACGGCTGTCTTCATGTGTATCGCCTTCTCCTGTTGTTTTACCCTCGGGAATTTCGCGGAGCAGTGGGCAGGGACGTGGAAGAAGCTTTCCGTGATACGTGCCGTGCGACATATCGATCATCCACATGGCAAGCCTGCTGTTTGGAGTCAGTCCGACCGATGCGGTGACATTCGCAGGGATCCCGGTGATCCTTGCCGTCGTGGCACTTGTGGCTTGTCTGGCTCCTGCATTACGAGCGACCGGTGTGGATCCGGTGGTTGCTTCGAGGGAGGAATGGGCGGGGACAGGACCAGGCCGCCCGGTCCCCTTCGCGCACGTCGCGCTAGAAGAAAGAGCCCGGGGGATATCCCCCGGGCTCTGGAGTGTCAGTCGGCCCATCCGAAGCTAGAAGTAAAACTTCAGACCCAGCTGAATCTGGCGCGCATCGTTGGCAGAGGTAACTCTTCCGAAGCTGCTACTCGTGCTGCCTGTGGATCCAGTCGCGCCGGGCACGAACGTGACGTTCGGGGCCTGGAAGTTTGCGCGGTTGAAAGCGTTAAAGAACTCGAACCTCAACTGCAGGCTCTGGTTCTCACCGATCGCCGTGTTCTTGATCAGTGACAGATCCCAGGTGTTCATGCCCGGCGCCCGAACTGTGCCCCGGCCGGCGGTGCCAAAGCGATCGCCGGGAGCTCCGAAGCATTTCGTATCGAACCAGCGCTCCGGAGTCGCGTTGCTGAGACTCGGGTCGCAGACGAGGTCGGGGCGGAAACTCTGTCCCCCGATCGATCCGGGAAGCGATCGGCTGCTTGAGACGGTAAGTGCGTTCCCGGTCGCTGCCGAGACGATGCCGGACAACTGCCAGCCGTTGATGATCTGGCCCGCAGCGCCAGTGAGGCTGGTGAACGGCAACTCGTAGAGATAACTGAACGACATCCGGTGCTTCCGATCGAAGCCGCTCAGGCCGCGCTGGCCGCCGATACGATCGTACGTGTTCTGGGGTGAGCCCGGGTTGCCGAATCCTCCGGATCCTCCCGTGTCGATGTTCTTCGACCAGGTGTAGGACATGATGTAGCTCAGCCCGTTCGTCGCGCGCTGTTCCAGCTTGCCCTGCAGGGAGTGGTAGCTGGTCTGACCTTCGGTCGTTCCGGTCGAGAGCCGGCCAATTTGAGGGAACGGCCGACTGCTGCTGTCACCGATGACCGTCGGCTGGTTGCCGTTGAAGCCGATACGGTCCCGTAAGCCATGCGATCCCACGTAGGCAATATCCATCAGGACGTTGTCGTGGAGGGCATGCTGCAGGCTCAGGCTCCAGCGCTGGATGTAGGTGTTCGCGCTGTCCCGGACGACGGTTCGCAACCGCGTAGTCGGTGAGATGTTGACAGACGTTGGGAGCGGGAACGGGTTGTCGAACGACAGCGAATCGAATTGGCCGCCGACCTGGCTGTACGTGATGTTCTGGATGTTCGAGGACGGCGGTCCGAGGAACATCTGGTACGGGTAGTTGTGAAGCAGGACGTCGAAGAAGACGCCGCCGCCGGCACGCAACACTGTGGTTCCGTCGCCGGTCAGGTCCCAGGCGATGCCCAGGCGCGGCGCGAGGTTGTTCTTGTCGGTGTCCCACGCGGCGTTGCTGGGGGTGTCGACGCCCAACTGCTCCAGCTTTCCGGTCGAGAAATTCCACTGCGCCCACAGGTTTCTAATCTCGTGGAGAGGCATCTGCAGGTCGTACCGGACTCCGTAGTTGACAGTCAGGTTCGGAGTTACCTTCCAGTCGTCCTGGAAGAAGACCGAGAAGAAATTGCCCCGTTCGTGTTCGACGCTGTTGCCGAACTTCCGGCCTGACGCCCCAAGGTGGCCCAGCAAGAAGTCGGAGAAGTTGTCACCCGTGAAGGACTGGTTGAATTTGAACGATCCGGCCGTGTTGGACGGGAAGATCAGGTTCATTCCTTCGCGCCGGAACTCCCCGCCGAACTTGAAGTTATGGTCACCCCTTGTCCAGGTCAGGGCTTCCGAGACGTGCCAGTTGTTGTGGAACCGGGCAAACCCGCCGCCGTTTCCGGCAGGCTGATCCCAACCTGAAATGCTCAGACCCGGGAACTTCTGAAAAAACTCGTTGTCGCTCGAATATGCGTCGGTATCGACCAGACCGAGTGCCTTGTTGTAGAACGCTTGGCGCGCACTGGCCCGTTGGATGATGACCGTGTTCGAACGGCTGAAGCCCAGCTTGCTCTCTCCCACCAGTTGGTTCGACCAGATCGACGTCAGGAAGAGAACGATCGCTTGCGGGTTCTTGATGATGTCGTCGCCGAAGCCGGGGATGACCGTCCGGTTCAACTCGTTGATCGACACATCGTCGGAGTGCGTGTACCGGCCGAAGAAGTTTTGGTTGTCAGTCAGCTTCGTATCGACCCGGATCGTGTACTGGTCGATGTCCTTCGGTACCGCGGCCGATCGGAACGTGTTGTTTCCGGTCGGGCTGTCGATGTCCGGATCGATGAAGTACTGCAGGAACTTCACCGCCTGCGGGCTGAACCGGCTCGAGGGAATGATGTTGCCCGGGAAGGGCAGGCCGGTCGTCGGATCGGTGATCGTTTTGGAAAGGGCGCTGAAGTCGCCGTTCTTCATCGCGCGTGTCGGCAGGGTGCCAGCGCGGGACTTGCTCTGGCGCTGACGGGAGCCTTCGTAGTTGAAAAAGAAGAAAGTGTGGTCTTCGACGATCGGACCGCCGATCGTGCCGCCGAAATCGTTCCGCTTGAATTCCGGCTTCGTCGGCGCGAAGAAGTTCCGCGCGTCGAGGTTGTCGTTGCGGTGGAAGGCGAACGCCGTTCCGTGGAATTCGTTGGTTCCGCTCTTGGTCGTCAGGTTGACCACACCGCCGGTCGCGCGGCCGAACTCGGCTGCGAACGTACTGGTCTGGACTTTGAACTCGGCCAGCGCGTCGACGGAAGGCAGCAGGCGGATTTCGCCGTTTGCCAGGTCGTTGTTGTCGACGCCGTCCAGAATGAAGTTGTTTCCCCAGAGACGGCCGCCGTTGATGTGGGCGTTGCCGCCACGGGAGGCCGTGTTTTCACCCTGGGAGAGCGGTGACACACCAGGCGCCAGGAAATTCAACCCGAGAAAGCTGCGTCCGTTCAGCGGAAGGTCGTCGATCTTGTCGCGGTCGATGACCTGTCCGAGTGATGCCGTGTCGGTCTCCACCAGCGGGGCGGTACCGATAACGTCGATCGTCTGGGCGACGTCGCCGACGGCCATCTCGAAGTCGAGCCGCGCGTTCTGGTTGACCTGGAGAACGACACCGGTTCGTATTTGTGTTGCGAATCCCGGGAACTGTGCCTCGATCCGGTAGCTGCCCGCGGGAAGAGCCGTAACAGTGTAGTTGCCGGTTTCGTTTGTCAGGATCTTGCGAACGGCGTTCGTGTCCACGTTGGTGATCGTGATCGCGACACCCGGTAAAACGGCCCCGGTCTGATCGTCAACGGTCCCACCGATCGATCCAGTAAAACTCTGTGCAAATGCCGCCGGCTGTAAAGAAACCAGCAACAGCGCAGCGATCGCCATCCCAATACACAATCGCCGTTTGAGAGTAAGGAAGGTGTCCATATGAATCTCCTCACCTTGTTGAGCAAGGCCGATTGGTGATCATTGCGACCGACCTTGAATGTTTTTCGTCTGCTTCCTTTTCAGGAAATCAGTTGATACGACAGTATCCAAAACAGGTTCGCGATCCTGCGAACCTCATACAAAACGAGTAAATCAAGATTTTCTTGCACCCTGTCAAATGTGAATTTATTGAGCGGGTATTCTACCCCTTTTGATTAAGTGATCTTCCCTCTGAGTCGATCGTTCAATCGTCAAGCTTAGACTCTAACCTACTTTTTAAGCTATGGGTCAGATAATAATGGACCTATCGGCCAGTTGTTGGGGGGGCGAGGGGGAACCCCGCTTCACTTGTCCGACATCACCATGTCCCTGCCACCCTCTTTCGCAGTGTAGAGGGCGTGGTCGGCGCGGCCGATCAACGTTGCGCTCGTGTCGTCGATCCGGTATTCCGCCACACTGAAGCTGGCGGTCAGTGTCGTGGGACCCGCCAATTCCAGCTGATTCATATTCCGCCGGATCCGTTCGGCGATTTCGACGGCACGATCGAGCAGGGTATTCGGCAGGAGCAGGACGAACTCTTCTCCTCCGAACCGTGCGACCGTGTCTTCCCGGCGACACGAATTTCCGAGTAGCTTGGCGAAAGAGGCGAGCACCTCGTCGCCGGCGACGTGACCGAAAGTATCGTTGATGGTTTTGAAATGATCGATGTCGCATAGAACCAGACACAGTGACTGCGCCGTTCTTCTCGCGAAGGAAATGGCCCGTTCCAGGGTTTCCTCCAGCGAGCGCCGGTTCGCCAGCTTGGTCAGCGAGTCCTGATTCATCAGTTTCCGAATCGTCGCGTTCGCTTCCTCGAGAGCCTCGTTCCGCCTTCGGAGCTCGTTGGACATCCTTCGTCTTTCGCTCAGGTCGCGTGCGATACCGTGAATGCCGACGGGTTTCCCGTCAGCGAACTGGAGCCGGGTGTCCAACTCCATCGGAACCCGGTGACCGTCCTTCGTGACCAGTTCCACTTCAAAGACCGTGGACTGTTGGCCGGAGAGCTTCAGTCCGGTCATCTCTCCGAGCAAAGGGGCCGGGACTCCGGAGCGACGAAGTCCCCAAACGGCCGGCCGATCACTTCGGATCGGGGGTAACCGCTGACACGTTCTGCGGCGCGGTTGACGCTTGTGAAGTTGCCTTCGAGGTCCGCGGTGCATATGACGTCCTCGGCGTTTTCGACGAACTCCTGTATACCGTTCCTCCGACTCGCGCAGTTTCGCCTCGACAGTTCCGAGCCTGTGTTCCAGATCCTGCTTCTCGTTGTCTGCCATGATTGCCGCCTGGTCCGTTCCCGCTTCGAGCCGGTTTCGCCTCGACTGTGTCAATTCAGTCGTTCCCGGGCTATTTAAAGAAGTACCGGCGATCAGGTTTTCTGGAAGTAATGTGGCGTCCGACGATTTCATGATGCCTCCTCTTCAGGGCGTCATCCCGGCCATTGGAGTGTTCCCCGAAAATCCGTGCATTGGCCGGCGGGAAGACGTAGAATGTGGGACAAGTCGCAACAGATGAGATCACGGCGAACGGCGTGACGGTGTATCGGCAGCATCAGTTACAGGAGTTGATTTATGAAAGCATGGCGCATATCTCTTATCGTGCTTGCCCTCATTTGTCTTTCCGCCCTGACCGCATTTTCCCAACAACAGCAACCCGGCGACGAAGAACTGAAGGTTCGTATCTTTGATGCCCTCGTAATGGATCACGGGCTGCAAGGTGTGATGCCGGAGATTGTGGTGACGAAGGGAGTCGTCACACTCAGCGGAAAGCTGAAGAGCGAGTACTACAGGAATCGAATTATCCAGGTGGTTCGGAAGACCAAAGGTGTCGGAGACATCATCGACCGAATGGAAGTT
Organism: uncultured Solibacteraceae bacterium; assembly: GCA_964584435.1. Classification (GTDB taxonomy): domain Bacteria; phylum Acidobacteriota; class Terriglobia; order 20CM-2-55-15; family 20CM-2-55-15; genus CAZOZZ01. The sequence goes on from CAZOZZ010000104.1 coordinate 8,330, forward strand.
GCATAATTGAACACGATAAAACTAGATGGATAAGAAGCCTCTAAATGAACGGAGGGATATTCTTTTGAGAATTCTAAGATTTATTACTCTGGTTCTGCTGTGTGGTGTCGTGCTGGTGGCGCAGCAGCAGTATCCGCAAGAGAAGCGGGAGATGCCGCTGCAGTTCCGGCCGGCAGACGAACTGGCGCCGCACACGGACGACTATTATCTGACGACCGAACCGGGAGCACGGGTTCCCGATGAATTCTTTGTCTTTTCCCGTTTGAACCAGATGGAGTCGGACGGTCTGGATGGGTATCACATCCCGCCGCTCCTGCTCGACGTGAAAGTATTGAACGTCAACAACAATGTGGTCGCCGGGGGAGAGGTCAAGTTTACGGCGGTTGTATCGGACCCGACCGAGGTGAACTCGTTCTCATTGGGGTTCGATGGACCCGAAGGACGCCGTACCGATCCGGGTTGGACGTCCGCGCGGTTTATACGCATCGGAGAGTCCAAGAGCGGAACCCAGGTGTTCGAGGGCACGCTCAAAGTGAATGCGTGGGCGCGTCCCGGGATGTACCTGCCAAAGTTTGCTATCCCCGCCAACCAGTTGGGTCACACAAAGGGATATTTTGCCGACTGGCATCCTGCGCTGCGGGGTGTCTTCTTCAACGTTGAAGATCATCCGAACGTTGACCGCGAAGCCCCCTTTGTCAGGTCTCTGGAGGTGACTCCGAAGCAGATCGAGATTAAGGATACCGTAAACATCAAGGCGACCGTCGACGACGACATGTCAGGTCTGGCGAGCATCATCGTCACTCTGATCGGTCCATCAAACAAATACGTTGATGTCCGCTTGACGAAGGCGTTCATGGACAAGACGGCCTACGTGGCTCAGTTCCGGCTCAACCCGTGGTATGAGGAAGGCGAATACATCGTCAAGAAGATCATGGCCGAGGACGAGGCCGGGAACATTCGCTATTACTTCGACGCCTCCGACGAGTTGGTCGCCAACCAGAAGATCACGGTGGCTCCCAACCCTGAGGCCGATGTGAAGTCCCCTGAGCTGACGGCCCTCTCGTTCGACAAGGAAACCGCCAAACCCGGCGAGGACGTGAAGGTCAGCGCGATCATCAGCGACGACATTTCCGGGGTGGAGCACGTGACGGTCTTCTTCATCAGCCCGAACCTGCTCGACAAGAGGCGTGTCCAACTCAAGGCCCCTCCCAGGCCCCCGATCATCATAAAGCCTGGTCTCGACGTCCAGAACAACCTCTTTGAGGGCACGTTGAAGATCCACGAACTGGATGAAACCGGGGACTGGAGCGTGACCCGGCTTGTAGCGACGGATTTCGCGAACAACTACCTGAACGTCATGGCCGAACATTCCGAGGATCTGGCTTCATTGAGGATGCATTTTTCGCGGACCGGGCAGAAGGCAAGCCAGTCCACGAGCGATGCGGGTATGGCAGCGCCCGAGAGAACAGCCGGTAAGATCCGGAGGGTGGACATGATTCCGCCTCATCCACCGCGCGGTGCCTGCTTGAATTGTCACGAGCCCTAGAAATATTGACTGATACAACCTGGCGGCGGATCACTTCCGTCCGCTTAGCGCAAGAATAATTATCGAATTCGGAGAAGAAACATGAACCGAAGAAGCTTTCTAAAATCGACGGCGGCTGCGGCAGCGATGACCAGCCTTCCCGAAATGGCCGCTGCGGAACAGGTTGCGAATACCTTCAAGACAAAACATGTGATCCTGATCTTGAACGGCAACGGCGCCCGCAAGAAGGAATACTACGAACGCGCCGACGTTTCGCCGAACATGCGGCGGTTGGCCGACGAGGGCACGGTCTGTGTCAACGACCACAACAACACGGTTTCCAACCATGGCTACATGTTCACCGAACTGCTGAGCGGCGTGGACTTTTCCGTCGCGACGCCGCGCTGGCCGACCATGGCGCATTACTTGAGAAAGCACTACCAGGATGAAGCCACGAAGTACTGGTACATCCAGGGCATCAGCTACTACCGTCAGTGGCGTTTCCACTCGAAGTATTTCTGTACGCATCCGGATTACGGGACCGACACGTTTCCGCTCAGCCTCACGATGCAGAACATCTTCTTTGAGGGAAACGAAAAGCCGGCTGACCAGATCGTGGCAGAACAGTTCCCGGATATGGGTGTCACCCCGAAGCAGGCCGCAGAGCTTGCGGAGTTCATCGATGCCCACCTGAAAGCCAGGGATTACAACCCGAATCTGAAGCGGCCGTTCCTGCCGAGAGAGCCGTTCTTCCAGGAAGCCCAGGCGCTACACATGATTCCGCACCTGTTAACGGCGTTCAAGCCGCGGCTGATCACGTTCCAGCAGATCGGTCATGACACGGGTCACGGCAACGGCGGCTTTCTGCTCCATGACACCGGGTACCAGGAATACATCAAGACGGCGATCAGCACTGATGAAGTGACCGGATACATCCTCGACTTCGTCAAGAACGATCCGTATTTCAGCGAGAACACCGCGATCATCGTGCGGCCCGAGACGGGCCGCGACGACGAGGTGAACCTGTACGGAGAGATCCACCACTCCGAGGGTTACTACTACGCGCATCGCGCGGCGTCGATCTGGTATGGTCCCGATTTCAAGAAGAACCACATCGTGAAAGACGTCGTGAACCGTCTCGACATCAACAAGACGGTCGTCAAGATGCTGGGTGCGGATTCGACATACGCAAAGGGTTCCGTCCGCCCGCAAATCTTCGAGGACCATGTGGGTGAGCTGCCGCCGTATGAGAAGGATACGTTGACGGTAGCGTGAGAAGAAGTGGTCGGTGGCCAGTGGTCAGTAGTCAGTTGTCGGAGGGGAAACGGGTCGGCCAGACTCGCTGCGACAACGGGCTACGGACTGCGGGTCACCGACTAGAGACAACGGATCACGAATGAGATCGCTTGTCAGAACGGTAATACTACTTTCCTTCCTGCTCCTTCCAACCACTGCCGGATTCGCTCAGTCGTCCTCCCAAAGGTGGGAACAGTTGCTGTCGCAGATTGAGCGGCACCTCGGTCGGGACGATTGGAGGCAGGCGTATGCACTCGTGGACGTGCTGAACAGAGAGACCCGCAACCTGGCTCCGGAAGATCCGGGAAGGATTCTGGTTGCCGCTCAGTTTTCCCGTTTGGCTGGTGTCCTCCGTTTGCGCGACCGTTTCGACGAAGCCGAACAGGTGTACATTCGGTTGCTCTCGATTCGTGAACGTGCCCTCGGGAGCAATCATCCAGCTATCGGCCAGACACTGAACGAAATCGGGGTGTTCTATCGCGACCAATCAAGATTCGACGAGGCAGCGGGGGTCCTGATGCGCTCGCTGTCGGTCGCGGAGGCCGTATACGGTTCCGAGCACGCCGAGGTAGCGGCCGCGGCGAACAACCTCGGCATGGTTTATCGCGATCAGGGCAATTACTCCAGGGCCGGCCCTTTGTTCCAGCGGGCCGTCGCCATCACCGAAGCCAGGGTCGGGCCCGTGCATCCGGATCTGGCAGCAGCAATGAACAACCTTGGCCTGCTCTACCAGGCCATCGGGCGATTCGATCTGGCGCGTCCTCTCCTCGAACGATCCGTTTCAATCAACGAGGCGGCGTTGGAGAGCGACGACCTGCGCCTGGCGACCAGCTTGAAGAGTCTCGGGGGACTCTACAGCGAGCTGGGCCGTCTGGGAGAAGCGCGTGAACTCTACGAAAGGTCCCTGGCGGCAACCGAAGTGGCGCTGGGCCCCGATCACACGGAGGTTGCAAGCGGCCTGAACAATCTCGCACTGCTATACCGAACGCTGGGACGTCTGGATGAAGCCGAGTCGCTTTTTGACCGGGCGCTCGCCATCCTCGAAACAGTCCACGGGGACGGGCACGCCGATGTCGCCGCGACCCTGAACAACCTGGCGCTTCTGTACTTCACCCAGCGACGGTACTCGAAGGCAGAGCCGTTGTATGAACGGGCTCTGGGGGTCTTCAGAACGGTGTTCGGGGCCGAGCACCCGAATGTCGCGACCGGCCTGAACAATCTTGCGGCCCTGTACCGGGAGCAGGAGCGGTCCGATGCAGCCGAACCGTTACTTAAAGAGGCACTGGAGATTCGTGAGAACGCACTCGGCCAGGATCATCCCGACGTCGCCTCGACACTGAACAGCCTGGCTCTTCTCTACCATACGGAAGAGCGGTATTCCGAAGCCGAGCCTCTGTACCGCCGCGCGATCGCGATACGGGAAACGGCTCTCGGAAACACGCATCCCAGCCTTGCGACAACCCTTGAAAACCTGAGTGCATTGCTCGAAGAGATGGGGAGTGACGAAGAGGCCCGTCGGTTGGCTGAGCGAGCCAGAGCGATTCGCTCGGGGGGTGGGTGATGGGGAAGTGGTCAGTAGTCAGTGGCCAGTGGTGAGAAGGGGAATCGGAGCCAGGACCGTCCCATACTGAGCACTAACTAGAAATCCCGTCATGCAAATGATGGCATGTCGGCGGTCGATTGCCGGCGGGTGCGGGAGTTCTTTTCCCCTTCGTGCCAGGCGAATCCCAGAAACTCCATGAAGTTGGTGCGCGTTCGTTCGCCCGTCCGTCGTCGGTTCCAGTCCTTGATCCGCCCCTGATAATCTTCGGACTCGTCCTCGTTCCATTTGCAGATCGCACGGAGTTCCTTCTTGGACACCTTCCCGTCCAACTCGTAGGGACATTCCACCACCTTGCTGAGCGAAAGATTGGTGACGGTGCCCGAGTCCGCCAGCGTTATGTTGAACGGATGTTCGCGGCATGCGAGAGGGCGGTGCTCGTAGACCGTGCACCTGTCTTCCTTGTCGAGGAGAATACATCGGTTTCTCCCCCATCGAAGCCCCATGACCGCCCGACGTGTGGCCAGTTGAACCCAGAACGGGTGCCGCTTCACCATCTTGATCTCACCTTCGCCGAAGAAACGTACGAATTCCCTGGGAGCCTTCCCGGTCCCATCGATGATGCGCCGGACGTCATGATCGGTGAGCATGACGATGGTCTCCCTGCAACAGTTCCCACAACCAGTGCACCGGAATTTCAGAAGTTCTTCCCAATCCCTAACCGCAGTCGTCCCCATCCGCCCTCTTCTCCTTAAGATCCAATCCAACCCGTCATCATACTAAATGCTTCGGAACACGTGTCGGGGTGGCCGCCCCTGGCCACCCGCGGAGAAGCCGCGTCTTGCAGGCCCCGCGCCGCCCCTCCCCCCATTAAGCCCAGGGGCATACGACGAAACAGTTCCCGAGAATTATCTCAGACCCGCGGGCGGCCACAGAGGGCCGCCCCGACACACTTGCCCGAAGGTTTCAGCCTTCGCGGTTCTTCAGTTTCGTCAATATTTGTTCTTCTTTGTTCTGGATCTTCTCTTCCGTTCCGCGGCGGGCGATTGAGTAGTCAGCCATGTCGACCAACACATAGGGGCTTATGAGGGGGAACTTTTCCTTGACGAGCCTATACTTTTCCTGCTCGATCGAGCGGTAGTCGGGATGTCCCTGGGAAATGGTTCGGAGTTCGGTTTCCCAGAAGAACTGACGGAAGTTCTGCCACTGATAGAAGCGCATGCGGAAGGCGAGGGGGACGGCGTACTGGGCCAGGTCGGGGTCTTCCGATTCCAGTCTTCCGAACAGGGCGGCGGCCGCCTCGAGCGCGCCCGTAAATCGATCCGTCAGACCGGCCTCGATGATCTCCGCCGGCACGGAGTAGCCGTGATGTGTGGAGAAGCGCTGGCGTTCCTGCGTCATCATCCGGTGGCGGTGCAGGTCCCGGTACGAGCCGATATCGATGAGGATTTCGAAACGCAGGTAAGAGTTTTCCATCGATCGTCCAACCTTGTACCATCGTGCCGGACGATCTGCGAAATAGCGCTCCAGCAGGTTCTTCTTCTCCGCATTCGACAAACCGCGAACTGTACGAATCGCCTCGTCCCATCCCATGTGCGACTGTGTGAAAACAATCCCGGCGAGAACTTTCGTCTCCCCGTCCGGGTCGTATTCGACGAGTTTCACCTGAGCTTTGGATTCTCGGCTGACGTGACCGGCGTCATGGTCTTCGACGAAGTCGCGAACCTGCTCGTACCGTCGCGACAGGTATTCCTGATACTCCTTTGATTTGTCGTCCTGGAACCGCAGCAGAAGGGAAGGGATTTCTTCATCCAATTCTGTCTTTAGCGCCCCCGACAGCCACCGGCATTCCCCCAGTGGGTGTTCGGCGGTGCGGTTGAGAAGATACTCGAAAGATTGCGCGTTGCCGCGAAGTGCGACCTGGCCGAGTGTGGCCATCGGAAGCAGGCCGCGAAGCGTGTCGAAGGCCTTCTTCTCCAGGATCGATGCCTTCTCATCGAAGTTTGCATGAAGCCATTCCTTGAGAGGGCCGAGCAGCTCGACATACGTGTCGAAGAGATGGTCCATCGTTTCGGTGTAGGCGCTAAGCTCGGATATTCGTTCCAGGTCCGGTCTGGGGATGTAATACAGGTAGCGACCACCCACCTTGTTTCCGAAGTTGACGTACCGGGTCGACTTCTCGATCGGTTCCAGGCCGATCCGTTGATCCTCGACGAACTTCATCGCCACCTGGGAAATTCCCCAGAGGATGACGTGGGTCCCCGTCATCTGCGCGATCGAATCATCGCCGTACTGGGACAACCACTTGGCATAAAACTTCTGTGCCCTGTGGTTGTTGAGGATGTTCTTGAAGCCGTGTTTTCTCAGGAAGTCGACGGTCGTTTCCAGCTCCTCGGCCAGGGCCCGTTCATCGCCGTCGACGATGGGATAGATATATTCCTGGAGAAGGACTTCCAGAAGGGATCCCCTGGCACGGCTGGCTCGGGAGCACAACGCCCCCACGATTTCCGGCGGCAGGTTTCGAAGGACCGACACCAGACCGTTTGCGTTAGTGGCGAACGGTTCGAGGAAGCGCACGTCGCGCTCGGACCAGTCGTGTGGACTGAAGTCCGGGGCGTAGTCTTCGGGATTGGTGTGAGTCGGCATCATTTTCGTCTCCGACGATCTTGTCGGAGAAAGACTATATCAGAGCGATGTCAGGGATGGTCCCGTTGGCCAGTTCATCGGCCCTACGGGTTCGGGCGGAACGGTACCGTCTTTGGCGTCGCTCCTCCTC
>CAZOZZ010000105.1:0-7573 GCA_964584435.1 uncultured Solibacteraceae bacterium
TTCTACCCAGGGAGGAGAAGAGGAGGCAGAAGAAAGTTACGAGAAACTGCTAGAGCAATACGGCGGAGTTCGAAAGTTTGCTGAAGGTGAAGTACTGAAAGGAACGGTCCTCAAGATTACGTCGACCGACGTGATCGTGGACATCGGTTATAAGTCCGAAGGAGTCATACCTCTTTCTCAATTCCAGTCCGATTCCGACGGTCCAGGCGTCAGCGACGGCGACGTGATCGATGTTTTCATCGAGAAGACGGAGGATCGGGAAGGACATGTCGTTCTTTCAAAAGAGAAGGCCGAGAAGGTACGGGTCTGGGAGGATGTGGAACAAGCTTACAACGATGGCGCCGTCATCAAAGGGCGCGTGGTCGAACGGATCAAGGGCGGGCTCTCCGTGGACATTGGCGTTCGGGCTTTTCTGCCTGGATCGCAGATCGATGTCCGTCCCGTGAAGAACCTGGATTCGCTCCGGGGGCAGGAGATCGAGTGTCGCGTCATCAAGCTGAACAGAAAACGCGGAAACATCGTCCTTTCCAGAAAGATCGTTCTGGAAGATGACTTGACCCGGCAGAAAGCCGAGACCCTCGAAACGCTTCGAGATGACTCGGTTGTTACCGGAATTGTCAAGAACATCACCGATTATGGCGTGTTCGTCGATTTGGGGGGCCTGGATGGCCTGCTGCACGTCACCGACCTTTCCTGGGGGCGAGTGAATCATGCTTCCGAACTGTTCGGTGTCGGCGACGAGATCACGGTTAAGGTCCTGAAGTTCGATCGGGAAAAGGAAAGAGTTTCGCTTGGCTACAAGCAACTGACGCCCGACCCCTGGTCCCTGGTCAGCGAACGGTATCCCCTCGGGTCGCGAGTGCAGGGAAAGGTTGTCAACATTACCGATTACGGCGCATTCGTAGAATTGGAGACCGGGGTCGAAGGTTTGATTCACGTGTCGGAGATGTCGTGGAGCAAGCGGGTCAAGCATCCGTCCAAAGTCCTGCAAGTAGGACAGGATGTCGAGGCAGCTGTCCTCGACCTCGACGGAGACAGCCGGCGGATCTCCCTTGGGCTGAAGCAGATCGAACCGGATCCGTGGAGCACTTTGGGCGAACGGTACGTGGCTGGTTCGGTGATCAGCGGTCGGGTCCGAAACCTGACGGACTTTGGAGCTTTCATCGAAGTTGAAGAAGGCATCGACGGTCTCGTTCACGTGTCCGACATTTCACAGAGAAGGATCAAACATCCCTCGGAGGTCCTCAAGAAGGGCGAAGAGGTTGATGCCGTGATCCTCAACATCGACGTCGACAACCACCGGCTATCTCTTGGAATCCGGCAGCTTCAACCTGACATGTGGGACCAGTTTTTCGATTCCCATCAGGTGGGCGATAACGTGAAGGGTCGGGTGGTGCGCCACGCCCCGTTTGGCGTCTTCGTCGAACTCGACGAGGGGATAGAGGGCCTTTGCCACATCTCGGAAATTGACGTTGCCGACGGGGACAATCCGGAGGACCAGTTCAAGGTCGATCAAGAAGTCGAACTGCGGATTATCAAGCTGAGCCCTGGCGAGAGGAAGATCGGGTTGAGCTGGAAGGCTTTATCTGAAGGCGTCGAGCGTCAGGAAATGGATCAGTATCGTAACGATGGAGGAGATGGCAGCGCGACGCTTGCCGATCTGTTCCACACGAAGGATGCGAATAACAATTAAGGAGTAGGGATGCCGGCAACTCGCTGTTTTAACACGAGTTATCGAGCAACCTGAAATTCAACCGTGATGCGCAACCGGATGCTCATATGGCTCCTCCTCGGCGGAGGAGCCTTTGTGCTTTTTTCGGTGTCCCTGGTCGCCCTTGTCTTGAGTCTGGGCGGTTCGGGCGGCGGCGGAGATTTCGGATTTTCGGATCGAATTCAGGTCGTCGACGTCGAGGGTACCCTGCTCGATTCCCGCTTTCTTCTGGAACAGTTGAAGCGATACGAGGATTCCGACTCCGTCAGGGGAATTCTTCTGAACATAGATTCACCGGGCGGCGATGTGGCAGTCTCCCAGGAACTTTATGCGGAGGTGAAACGGCTTCGGGAAGAGAAGGGCAAGATCGTCGTTGCGTACCTGTCTTCCGTCGGAGCTTCCGGCGCCTACTACGTCGCATGTGGAGCGGACAGGATCGTCGCCAATCCCGGCACGGTGGTCGGCAGTATCGGCGTGATTGCTGAATGGCTGAACTACGGTGAATTGCTTGAGTGGGCCAAGCTGAGCAACATCGTATTCAAGAGTGGTGAATTCAAAGATACCGGCACGCCGACCAGGGACCTGACTCCAAATGAACTGGAGTACTTTCAGGGGCTGATTGAAGATATGTACGTCCAGTTTGTCGAAGCTGTGGCTTCTGGGCGAGACCTCGGCATAGAGGAAGTTCGAGAGTTTGCCGACGGCCGCGTGTTTACGGGAAGAGCGGCAGCGGAACGCAACATGATCGATGAGGTCGGCAACTTCCAGGACGCTCTCGATCTGACTGCCCGACTTGCAGGTGTGTCCGGAAAACCCCGCCTGATCCAACTCAGGAGGGAACGTGTGACTCTGCTCGATGTTCTCACCAGCGACATTTCGCGGGTGCTACCCTTGAGCGGCCGGACGTTCGAATCGCGGATACGGTTTCAGTATCTGTGGAAATGACAGAGACGCTGCCTCGGTCCCTGAAGACAGGGACGATGCTGGCGGAAAAAAGGGTAAGGAGTTAAAGGGTAATGACCAAGGCAGACCTGGTTGAAGAGGTAGCCCGGGTGACTCAGCTGACGCGTAAGGATTCGGAAGTCATCGTGGACACCCTGTTCGAGAGCGTGATCAAAGCCCTCAAAGCCGGGGATAAGCTCGAGGTGCGTGGGTTTGGGAGCTTTAGGGTGCGGCAGCGGAACGCTCGTGTTGGCCGTAATCCCAAGACGGGAGAGAAAGTTGACGTACCGGCCAAGCGAGTACCGTATTTCAAGCCGAGCAAGGAACTCAAGGACCTGATAAATCAGAAGCCTGCCCTTATCGGCGAGCCCGTCCCGCCACCGATGGGGTAGAGTGGATTTTCTCTCGAGTCCGTGGCGGTACACGTATGTTTCCTCCGCCACGGAGTCGGATGAGTGTGTGTTCTGTGTCGGTCGGAGCCCCGAACAGGACGCGCGAAGACTAATACTTCACCGCGGCCACCACAATTTCGTCATCATGAACCTCTACCCCTACACCTCGGGGCATGTCATGGTGGTGCCATACGCTCACATCGGCGAGTTGTCCCAAGCCGACCCGCAACAACTGTTCGAGATGATGCTTCTCACGCGTCGTTCCGTGGCTTGTCTGGCCGAGTTGTACAAACCCGAGGGCTACAACATCGGGATGAACCTCGGTGAGTCTGCGGGAGCGGGAGTCAAAGAGCACCTGCACATGCACGTCGTACCCCGCTGGGCTGGCGACTCGAACTTCATGACTGTCACGGGGGAAACCCGTGTCCTGCCCGAAGACATCAATGTTACTTACGAGAAATTGAAATCGGGTTTCGAATCGGGGGAAGGGTAGGAAGTCCGAAGTCCGAGGTCGGGAGAGCCGGGGCCGATCCGGACAGCCTTCACGTTTCGACGTTTGTTTTTCAACGCGGAATTTCTTACCGCAGAAACGCAGAGAAAATTTGAATGCCCAGAAATCTGCGTAGATCTGCGTAATCCGCGTACTAACTTCCGACCCCGGACCCCGGACTTCGGACTTCTTCCTCCCCTACAACTTCTTTCTCATGACGTAAGCGTCGGCTCCGTTACCGTAATAGTTGGGCAGTGTGTCGATCGTTTGAAAGCCGTGATGTTCGTAGAAGCCGATGGCGGCGGTGTTTTGGGTGTCTACCTGGAGCGAATGGTGCCTGATTTTCTCGCTGAGGAGTATCTGTTCGGCTTCTCCCAGCAGCAAGGAACCGATGTGCTGTTTGCGGTAGGGTTTGAGGACATCCAACGTGATGAGGGTTGCCGTTCGGGTCTTCGGGTGCAGTTCGACCATGATGAATCCGGCGATGTCGTCGTCTGCTTCGGCAACTAGCGTCCGAGACCCCGGGCCGGACATGAAAAGGGCAAGTTCCCATTCGTCGTAGGCCACAGACGGGTCGAAACAGCTCTGGTCGATAGCGAGCAGGGTTGGGAAATCATACTGTGCGAAAGGCCTTATTCGTTTTTTCATCGTTGAAGATTGCGTCTTCTTCTATTTATGATAGCCACATACATGCATCGTTGTGTCCATATGTATTTGTCCGGGTGGCAGTGTCAGGCCGAAGCGCTTGATGGGAGCGGCTTCTGCGAAGATCACGTGTCGGAACTCGTATACGAGAAACTGAACGATCATCCGTTGAGGAAGCTGCTCCTGCGCCTGGTGGCATTGATCCTGTTGATTCTCTTCCTTGTCCCGTTTTACTACACAGCAAAGGCTCTTTACCTTGGCCCTCCGACTCTGAGCGAGGAGGGCTGGTGAGGCGAGCCCTTGTCTTGATCACCGTCGGCGCGTGTTTCCTGACGGCTGCGGGTCTGTTCGCCCAGCAGGGTATGGGCTGGCTCGGCCAGTACGATGACGTCAGGTTCATCGATCAGGAAACGACCCGAACCAACCAGTTCGTGTTTACGCGTTTGATCTACAACGGCAGGATTCGGACTTACATCAAGAACTGGTACACCGATTATCCGAAGTCCGATCGGCAGTTGATCATGGGCATCCAGCGGTTGTCCAACCTGAATATTGCGGACCATGAGCGGGCGGTTCCCCTGAATGATCCGGACCTGTTCGAGTATCCCTTTCTCTACACGAGCGAACCGGGACAGATGCTCCTGACGCAAGCGGATGCGGCGATCATGCGCGAGTACCTGGAAAGGGGCGGGTTCTGGGTTGTGGACGACTTCTGGGGGAGCTTTGAGTGGGCCAACTTCCAGGGTCAGATTCAGAAGATTCTCCCCGGGGCCGAGATCAGGGACATACCCATGGATCACCCGATTTTTCATTGCTTTTACGACATCGAAGAAATCATCCAGGTGCCGAGCATGAACTATGTCTACACTGGAATGACCATCGAACAGGATGGGTTCGAAGCCTTCTGCAAGGGGATTTGGGACGAGGATGGCCGCCTCATGGTTGTGATCAACCACAACACGGACCTGGGTGACGCCTATGAGCATGCCGACGAGCCCTTGTATCCAAATTATTTCTCCGGCTATGCCTACCGGCTGGCCATCAACTTCATCGTCTACGCACTCACACATTGATCGCTGCCATCGTTCTAGCTGCCGGGAAATCCGAACGGATGGGGCGACCCAAGGCTCTACTCAGATACCACGGCCGAACCTTCCTGGAGCAAATCCTTGATGTCATCCGCGAGTCATCTATTGAGGAGACCGTAGTCGTCCTGGGGCACGATCGCGACGCGATTCGACCGAGTGTCACCCTAGGCGTGAGTGTCTACAACGAGGATTACGAGAAGGGAATGACGACGTCCTTTCAGGCCGGCATACGCGCCCTCGGACCCGAGGCTGAAGGTGCTATGATCTTCCTCGTCGATCATCCTGTGGTGGATCCGCAAACGATCGAGACATTGATCTCGAAGTTTGCGCCTCGAGGGATCGTTCTTCCGGTACACGAAGGCAGGAGAGGTCATCCGGTCCTGTTTTCGCGCGAGGTGCTCAACGAAATCCAGGCGCTTGCTCCAACGACGGGTGCCAATGAGGTCGTTCGGAGAAAGCCCGGGCGTATCACCGAGGTCGAGGTTTCTCAGCCGGGGGTCCTTGTCGACGTCGATACGCCCGAACATTTCGAACAACTGAGTGCCGAGGATGAGGAACGTTCCTAGTCGGCATGTGTCCCGAGCCGCCGATCACACCCTTGAGAACGAGAGACAACACTCAACCTGCCGTGAAAGTGAGGTAACAGAATGTCCAGCACTGTTGGAGGCCGTCTCCATGGCGACAGACCGGCACCAAACGTCCTTGGTTCCCGCTCGCCGGTTCTCGGAACAAAAGGCATGGTGGCGACAAGTCAGCCGCTTGCGTCCGCCGCCGGACTGCGGGTTCTTCAGGACGGCGGGAATGCCGTGGATGCGGCGATCTCGGCGGCTGCCGTGTTGAACGTCGTCGAACCGATGAGCACGGGCATCGGTGGCGACATGTTCGCGCTCTTGTTCATGCAGAAGGAAGGCAAGACCGTCGGTCTGAACGGAAGCGGCTGGTCGGGTTCCGGCGCCACGCTCGATTTCTTCCGAACGAACCACATCGAATCCATTTCGAGCGACAGCATCCATTCGGTTTCGGTTCCCGGGACGGTTGCCGGTTGGTTCAAGCTTCATGAAAAGTACGGGGTCTTGCCGATGCCGCGGTTGCTCGAACCTGCGATCGACTACGCCGAGCGGGGCTTTGCCGTGTCCGAGGTTATTTCCGGGCAGTGGAAGAAGTCGGAGGAACGGCTGGTACGATATCCGGACACCGCGAGGAACTACTTGATCGACGGTCGGGCGCCACGGCATGGCGAGGTGTTCCGGTCGCCCGAACTTGCCCGGAGTCTCGATGAAATTTCCAATGGCGGTCCCGATGCCTTCTACAACGGGCGGATTGCCGAACAGATCGTAGCGTGCTCGAAAGAACTCGGCGGTTTTATCGAGAGGAAGGATCTGTCCGAATTCGAGGCGGAATGGGTGGATCCGATCCAGACGACATATCGGGGCTACGACATTTTCGAGATGCCCGCGAATACGCAGGGTCTGGTTGCTCTCGAGATCCTGAATATTCTTGAAGAATTTGATATGAAGGGGCTGGGACACAATTCCGCCGAGTATCTCCACAGGTTCATCGAAGCAAAGAAGCTGGCTTTTGCGGACCGTGACGCCTACATCGCCGACCCCAATCAGGCGGAAGTCCCGATGTCCCGGCTGACGTCCAAGGACTACGCGAAGGAACGTGGCCGGCTGATTGATCCGGCGCGTGCCCGGGCATCGACGCCTCCCGGCATCATCGAGAATGGGGACACGGTCTATCTGAGCGTTGTGGACAAGGAGCGAAACGCGGTTTCTTTTATCAATAGTTTGTTCTGGGGCTTCGGGTCGTCGATTGTTGCCGGAGATACCGGAATCGTTCTCCAGAACCGGGGGGCTTTGTTCTCCCTCTCGTCGGATCACCCGAATTCGGTGGCACCACGCAAACGGCCGTTCCACACACTGATACCGGGCATGGCTCTCAAGGCCGGCAAACCCTGCTTTTCTTTCGGTGTCATGGGAGGCGATATGCAGCCGCAGGGGCATGCTCAGGTCCTGTTGAACCTGATCGACTTCGGCATGGATGTGCAGGAGGCAGGGGAGGCGCCCAGGTTCTGTCACTCGTCGGAAGGTGTGGCGTTGGAATCGGCGATAGATGCCGGAGTTCGGTCTGCGCTGATCGACAAAGGCCATGACGTCATCGACGCGATCGGCGATGCCGGGATCGGCGTTGGAGGCTACCAGGGCGTCTGGATCGATCCCGAAAGCGGCGTCCTGATGGGGGGGTCCGATCCGAGAAAAGACGGCTGTGCGATGGGGTGGTAACAGGGACGGTCCGAAGTCCG
>CAZOZZ010000105.1:7673-15453 GCA_964584435.1 uncultured Solibacteraceae bacterium
AAAAACTATCTGCCGGGCGGGCCGCTCTTCAGTTATCATAGTGTTGTGATTATCTTTATTGGAAAGTTTGTGGAGGTGTTGACGATAGATGGCAAGTGGAAATCTAAGTAAGACCGCTCGAGCGAGTCTTGGGAAGGGTAAAGGACCGAGCACTGCCAAGCTGTGTCCTGAATGCGAAACCCCGATGGTGGCTACTAAGGTGATCAAATCCGCCCGCATGCCCGGGGGGATGTACTGGGTGTGTCCGAAAGACGATTTTCGGTCTAAGACTTAAGAGATTGCTGTTTGCGAATGCGTTCTTGTAAGCCTGAAGTCTTTGTCTGATAATGTTTTACGTCTTTTTGCCGCTTTCGAGTGGCGAGGCTGAGTGAACGGGCACCAGCGCCCGGATACCTGATTGCCATGGATCACGATTTCTTGGACGGTATAGACGAACACTTTGAGCGGTTGATGAAGTCGCATGGAAACGGCAGGCGTAGTGGCAGCCGTAATGGCGGGTCGCGTGACCGGACGCTCTCGGAGATCATGAACGGGTTGGAAGAGTTGTCCAAGCCTCAAAAACAAGAAGTGCTCGAGTTCATTAGATCATTGACAGAGAAGTCAGACCAATCTTAGACGATCCGCCCGGGACCCCTTCCCCTCTCGATCTGGAGACGCCCCATGGAAGCCAAGAAAGCCGGCCGAGCCCGACTCGTTTTTCTGCTGTGGTTGCTCGTCTCCATTTTCTATTTCTATCTGGCTTCAGACTATGTGCAAGCGTCGATGAAGGACAACGAGTTTGGGGATTACCTCACGTTTGCGGTTCAGCTGGCGGGTTCCCAGGGACGAAACAGTCGTGAACTTCGTGAACTGGTGATGGCCAAAGCGAGGGAATTGGAGTTGCCGGTCGATGAGGACGGCCTGGAAGTTCGCGGCCAGGCGGCGACCCTCGAACTCAAAGTCACCTATGCGGTGGACATCGAGATCCCACTCATTTCCGATTCCGGCTATCAGAAGACTTTCGAACACGAAGTTGGTTTTGCCAATCTCGGGCCATAGGGCTGGCACCCGTCCCACCTCCTCCTTAAGACCCAATCCTTGAAGAGTTTGCGCGTTGCCGGTCTTGGCTCGTTATCGGGAACCTGTGCGTCGGGAGGCCGTCGCGTTCGCGGAACGTCAAAGCAGCTCTGGCTTGAAGGTTGAGGAGCTGGCTCCTAGTGGTCCCCGCCAGAGATAGCGTGACGTTATTTCTGGCGGGGACCACTAGCCTCCCTCTCCGGCTGCTGCCTGGACTTCCTTGTATACCCGATAGAACGTCTCGAACTCTGTGAGGCTCTTCTTCAAGACGGCCCCGAGATTCGCAAGATCGTTCAGGTGGACGACCAGGTGAACGCTCTGGGTGTAGGCCTGCATCGCGTCCAGCGTTCGGAACGAATCTCCAACGAGCATGACGAACGAATTCCTCCTCTGAGCCATCGGCAAAGGGGTCAGATATCGCAGGACGCCATTGGTTGCCAGATTCGACCCGGAGAGCGTTTCGGCAACCGCGATGACATCGTACGTGGTGTACTTCATGCGTTCGATGGCTCGTTCCGAGGTCTCTGCGGTGTGGCACTTGTACCCCAGCTCTCCGAGAGTCGTCTTGAGCGTTTCGGCGTTTGTTGAATCGTCCGCGATCAAGGCTGTCTTGTCGTCGACTTCAAAAAACTCTTGTTCGGTACTCATTTTAGTTTTTCCCGTAGTCGGAGTCGAGCGTCAGGCCGGTCAAGCCGCTGGTGTCCTCGCCCCGTTCCTTCTTGATCTTGTCGAGCCCGCGTGACACGACCCCTTTGCTTGTGCAGTAGAGCAGGGCCGATTCTTCGGTGATCAGGCCTTCGCGGTAGAGCTGCATCATGGTCATGTCGAAATTCCTCCAACCGAAAGAGGCCGCCGCTTCGAGGATTTCGTAAAATGTCTTTCCTTCGGACTCTCCGTTCTGGATGCAGTCGGTTACTCGCAGGTTGCTGCCCATGATCTCCAGAGCGGCGACGCGGCCGCCTCCAACTTTGGGCAAGAGCCGTTGAGCCACGATCCACCGCATTGTTTCGGCCAGTCGAATTCGGATCTGTTTTTCTTCCTCCTGCTCGAACATACCCACGATCCGGTTGATGGTTTGTCCGGCGTTGATCGTGTGCAGGGTGCTCAAAACAAGATGGCCTGTTTCGGCGGCCGACAGCCCGATCTCAACAGTTTCGCGGTCGCGCATCTCGCCGACCAGAATGACTTTGGGTGCCTGGCGGAGCGCGGCCCGAAGTCCCGAAGCGAAAGCGTCGTAGTCCCCTCCCATCTCGCGCTGATTGAAAGTTGCCTTCTTTTGCGGATGCACAAACTCAACCGGATCTTCAAGCGTCACGATGTGGATGGACTTGGTTTCGTTGAACTCGTTCAACAGCGCGGCCAACGTCGTCGACTTGCCGCTTCCGGTGGCTCCGGTAACCAGAATCAACCCGGTCTTTTCTTTGGCTATTTCGTTGAAAACATCAGGCAGATTCAACTGGGTAAGCGATGGGATTTCGGTAGAGAGTCTCCTCAGGATGATCGTGTAATGACCGCGCTGGGTAAAGATGTTGGCGCGGAAGCGCGCCTTCTGACCCAGCGAATAGGACTGGTCGCAGGACCCTGTCTTCAAGAGATCTTGCGTCAAGCGGCGACTGCCGTTGATCAGGTTCAGCGCCAGGGTCTCTGTCTGAAACGGAGTCAGTGTGCCGATACGAGGGTCGAATGGGACTTCTACGAGCTGACCCGAGGATTCAACCTGAAACGGCTTGTCGGCAGTGATGTTGAGGTCCGAGACTCCGCTGTCGAAATCCAGCATCGTTCCAAGGACGTAATCGACTTCGGCTCTTCTCATGATTCACGTGCTCCAGGTCTTGATCCGACCCTTCAAGGCCCTCCGGGGATTGTCGGAAGGCTTTGGGCTATTCTACGCCCAATCGTCCGGGGGGGTCTTGAGCAGTGGCTTGAACTTGTTCTTGTCGTTCGCCTTGTCGTAGGCGTCCTCCGGACTGATCATTTTCTTGTTCAGCATGTCCATGATCGCGTCATCAAGCGTCTGCATTCCGTATTTCTTTCCGACCTGTAACATACCAGGGATCTGGAATGTCTTCGCTTCGCGAATGAGGTTCGAGATGGCCGGTGTGACTACTAGAATCTCGAGGGCGGCGGCCCGGCCCTTCTTGTCGATTCGTTTAAACAGATTCTGTGCAACAACGCCCTTCAGAGCTTCCGATAACGTGTTGCGGATCTGGTTCTGCTGCCCGGCAGGGAACACATCGATGACGCGATCGATCGTCTTCGGAGCGCTCGGGGTGTGCAGTGTGCCGAACACGAGGTGTCCCGTTGCCGCGGCGGTCAGGGCCAGCTCGATCGTCTCCAGGTCGCGCATCTCACCGACCAGGATGATATCGGGGTCTTCACGCAACGCGCCGCGGAGCGCAGAGGCGAACGACTTGGTGTGGAGGCCCACCTCGCGATGGTTCACCAGGGATTCATGGCTCTGATGGACGAACTCGATCGGGTCCTCGACGGTGAGGATGTGGTCCTTACGGTTCTTGTTCGCGTGGTCGACGATGGCCGCAAGCGTCGTTGACTTTCCGCTGCCGGTCGGCCCTGTCACAAGAACCAGGCCCCGGTGTAGCATCGCGAACTTTTTCAGGAGCGGCGGGAGTTCCAACTGATCGGCCGTCAGGACCATCTAGGGTATCTGACGAAAGACGGCCGCCACTCCATTCTTTTGAGTGAAGAAGTTGGCTCGGTATCGGGCAACACCGGGGATCTCGTAACCGAAATCAACGTCACCGGTTTCCTCGTAGACCTTGATCTTGAACTCCGGTGCGATCTCGTAGAGCATGCCCTTCAGTTCGTCGCTGTCGAGAGGGTCGTACTTCACTCGCTCCAACTCGCCACGAACCCGGAGGATGGGTTGCGAACCTGCCACAAGGTGAAGGTCCGATGCGCCTGTCTCGTCCATCAACTTAAAGAAAGCGTCGATCTTAGCCATGTTCCCTCTTCTAGCGTCCCAACTCTTGTTTGTTCTCGTCCATTGGACCGTTGCCCGGGCTTCTTAGACACCCCTGCCCGCAATCGATATCCAATTCCAGATCCGAAAGCATCGTGCGTCGGTTATTATATCCACGGGGCCCCGCCTCGGCAGTATATCAACACCTTGTTTGCCGGAAAAATGGAGATTTATGGAACATCTACCGATCGGGAGCCGTGCTCCAGATTTTGAGTTGAAGACGGTGGACGGCGTCGCAATTCGACTGTCGACGGCCCTCGAAAGTGGCCCTGTCGTGCTTGCGTTCTACAAGAGTTCATGCCCGACCTGCCAGTTCACATTTCCATTCATCCAGCAGCTATTCGATGGATTTGGCCCCGATCATCGTCCGACGGTTCTGGGAATTTCTCAGGATGAATCAGAAGAGACGATTGAGTTCGCGGCAGAAGTGGGCGCTGAGTTCCCGATCCTAATAGACGAACATCCATACGGCGTGTCCGCGGCCTACGAAATACACTTTGTTCCCACGTTGTACCTGGTCGATCCGGATCACACCGTTCGAGTAGGAGATTTTGGATTCAGTAAGCCGGCGCTTTCGGAAATAGCAAGTTACCTGGCAGCGGAGGCGAGGCAGGCTCCGCCTACCCTTTTCACCGATGCCGACGGGCTCCCCGAGACACGTCCCGGTTGAACCTCCAAGAATTGACGCCGGTCGGCGTATTATTCGGACAGGCTGCTCGACGGAAGCAGGCGGCATTTTATTAATGTCTTTCCGCTCTTTGTCGGATTTTTTCAGAAGGAGAAACGATGCAACAAGCGACCTATGAAGATGCTGGTTTGATTTTGAATCTGTATGAACTCCGGCGCGAGGAGAGGATGAGAAAAGCCCGGGGGTGGTTTACCGGGGCGTTCTCGGCGAAGACGTTGGCCGAGATGATGGAGAAGTGTACGCCCGGCAGCGACGAGAATGCCTATTTTCGAATGGTAACCACCTATTGGGAGATGGCCGCATCCTTCGTCGTTTCCGGAGTGCTCAACGAAGGTTTGTACATTCAGTCAGGTGGTGAAGGATTGTTCGTGTTTGAGAAAGTCCGGCCCTTCCTGGAGGAGCTCCGAGGCGCATACAAGAACCCGTTGTTGCTGAAGAACCTGGAAACAGTTGCTGAACAACAGATCGAGTGGATGAAGGAGAATGCCCCGGGTTCCTATGAGGCCATGCTCGAACGTATCCATGGGTGAGAGAACAAACGGGGTGAGAGAACAACCGGATCTTCAGCCTGACGACAAGTGTTCTGGTAACCAATAGGGTGGGATCGAACGAATTCATCGTGAAGACGCGAAGGAAACGAAGTCACAAGAATACCTTCGCGTTCCGTTATGTACTCGTGTCTTCCCGGTGAAGAGATCCGCTACGGGCTTAACTCTGTTTCCCTTTGCAGGCGACGCAGACACGGGTCCAGGGGACGGCATCCAGACGGGCCTGGGGAATCGTTTCCTCGCAATCCATACATATTCCGAATGTGCCGCCGTCGACTCGTTGAAGCGCTTCATCGATGGCGCGTACGAGTTTCGTGTTAGTTTGCTTTAGTGCGAGATTGATATGAAGGTCGTTTTCCTGGCTGGAATGATCGACCCAGTCTCCGGTACGCATTGCTTCATCGACAACGGTCGAGCGTTCCGGGGCCTGCTCTATCTCCTGTTTCCTGGTGAGAAGTGCATTCTTGTATTTTTTCAGATCTGAAGTACGCATGAGTTCGTCTCGACTTTCTCTGATGAACCTTTCAACAGGGCCTGTACACCAACAATTTTAGCACCAAGACCGCAGCTGTGCAAAAGTGGATCTCCGGTGCCGGACACAGCGTGACCTCTCGGCTGTTCTGTTGCGTGACGGGTTCCAATTTTCAGCAGCCAGTGGCCAGTCGGGAGCAACTGACCTCGTCCACTCCTGTATTATGATAGCTTTCCAGCTGGCCCCGACAAACCTGTCGTTCGAAGGAGACTTACCATGTCTGTCACGATGTCTTTTCTGGAGGAACTCGAGAAGGATGTCAGCCGGTCGATGTCGGAGCTAATAGTTGTCAAGTGTTCACCCTCGCGCTGGCTTCTGACCCAAACGGAACTCAATGCCTGAATTCGAAACCATAATCCTGTCCAGTGATGGACCCATCGCGACCATCACGTTGAACCGTCCGGAAAAGCTCAATGCGATTGGTGGCCCGATGAGGGAGGAGATTGCTTTCGCCCTCCAACAGATAGAGCAGGCCCATGATCTGCGGGTCGTCATCCTCACCGGTGCGGGGCGGGGGTTTTGTGCGGGCGGTGACATCGACAATCTCAAGAAGCTGCGCGAAGAGAACAACGAGGCCGCGTTCCAGGACATCTTGACCAAGGGAAAAGGGGTCAGCCGACTGATTCGTTCGATGTCCAAACCGGTCATTGCCGCGGTCAACGGCCCATGTGCCGGGGCCGGTTTCAGCCTGGCACTGTCGTGCGATATTCGCATCGCTTCGGAGAAGGCAAGCTTCGGCCCCAGTTTCGCCCGAATCGGCTTACATCCGGATTGGGGTGGGAGCTGGCTGCTGCCCCGCTTGATCGGCACCGCCAGGAGCTGCGAACTGGTCTTCACGGGTAGCATGGTGTCCGCGTCGGAAGCGGAGCGGATCGGTCTGGCCAATCGTGTGGTCGCCCACGACGATCTTCTGACCACCGTCGTGAAGGTTGCAGAGGGCATGGGCCGGAACCCTCCTGGTGTCCTCAGTCTCGCAAAACGATCGATTTACCGGAGTCTCAGTACCGATTTTGAAGCGGCCATGGAATTCGAAACCGCCGCTCAGATGGAGTGTTTCCGGAGCGAGGATTTTCTGGAAGGAGTGACGGCTTTCATCGAAAAGCGCTCACCGGAGTTCAAGGGCCGCTGACCCAACAGCCGAGCCCCGAATGCGTGGTAGAATCGAAGTTTTCATGAGACATATATCTGTTTTCCTGTCCCTGCTTCTGCTGGCAGCCTGTAACCAGAACATGGAGGCCGTCAGTACCGGAGAGCGTCTCGAGGATGCCCCCGCCGCTGTTGCCTCAGCCGACCCTCCATTCGCGCCGTCGGCTGATGACGAAGCTGAAGCGCCCCCATTCGTGAAGGCGTTTTTCATGCACACTTGGGTCGAGGCCCTCTACAGCGTTCCAGCGAACGAAAACCCGAATCCCGAATGGGTGTCACCCCTGCTCGACCCTGTGGACGGCCGGGTCGTCTGCACGGACTGTCACGTCTCCGGACAGGTCGATTTCTCCAGGATTCCAAAGCAGCGTCTGCCCATGGTTGACGACTTCGAAGACGATCATGAGTTCATGGCCGAGCTCATGAAGAAATGGGTAGGTCGTCTCAACAGCACCGAGTTCGGCGCCAGCGCAAAACTAACCGGCTCCGTAAACTGCCTTACCTGCCACGAAACCAATCCTGACCCATAGGTTTCGCTCCAGGGCAGGACCTTCAACGCAAAAACGCAAAGCCGCAAAGGGTTATTGGGGGGAAGCTTGGTGGGGAGCCTGTCATAGTCTGCAACAGGGCAGCCAATGGACACGGCCGGTATTTCAACACGAAGACACGAAGAACACGAAGACAGGATTTCTTACGAACATCCATCTTCCTTCGTGTTCTTCGTGTCTTCGTGTTGAAAAAAATGTTTCGCTAATCCTACTGCCACGGGATTCGCATTACTGTCAGTCAAAAATTCGCTTCGCGT
Source organism: uncultured Solibacteraceae bacterium (assembly GCA_964584435.1). Classification (GTDB taxonomy): domain Bacteria; phylum Acidobacteriota; class Terriglobia; order 20CM-2-55-15; family 20CM-2-55-15; genus CAZOZZ01. The sequence continues at coordinate 15,426 of CAZOZZ010000105.1, forward strand.
CTTTGGTGCGCCAGGCAAAGCTTGGGCA
>CAZOZZ010000106.1:0-11275 GCA_964584435.1 uncultured Solibacteraceae bacterium
ACCTTTTCCTGCTCCAAAACACAGCCTTGGACTCTATCCATGAGAAATGCGGGCTGGTGTCGGGCCCATCGTTTGGAGCGAGTAGCTGGCAGCGGGCAGCCGGCAGCAGGGCAGGGGTGGTCTCGAAGCTGCTTGTTGACCGCTGCTCGCTACTCGCTGATTGCCGCCCCGGTCCCCACTCGCCAGGCTATTCGTAGCGGAGGGCCTCAATCGGGTCCAGCTTTGCGGCCTTGTAGGCTGGGTACAGTCCGAAGATCAGTCCAATGCCCACCGAGGTGGAAAACCCGAGCGTGACCCAGAAGGGAGACATCGCTGCCGGCAGGAAAGGTGCGGCGGTGCGAATCCCCAGGGTCACCAGTGCCCCGACTCCGATGCCGATCACGCCGCCGAGCGCGGTCAGGGCCATCGCCTCAAGCAGAAATTGAATCATGATGCTGTGGCGGGTCGCTCCGATGGCTTTCCGGATACCGATCTCCTTGGTCCGTTCAGTGACCGAAACCAGCATGATGTTCATCACTCCGACACCTCCGACCATCAATGCCACCGACGAGATCGCCAGCATGACCGCGAAAATCCCGCCTGATATCTGATTCCAGAGGTCGGTAAAAGAGTCCTGCGTGAAGATGGCGAAATCGTTCGGTTTGTTGTAGGCCACGCCCCGCCGCCTCCGGAGCTGCCCTTCAATCTGGTCGATTGCCCTCGGCATGGCTTCCTGGCTGACGGGCTTCAGCGTGATCCAGTAATCGTCGATTTCCGGGTGAAGTTTCTCGAAGGTTCCGATCGGCATTTCCGCGACGTTGTCTTCCTGGTTTGCACCCGGATTCAGACCGTTCTTCCGTTTTTCCAGGACTCCGATGACGTGAAACACCTTGCCTTCCAGTTCCACTTCCTTGCCTAAAGCGTTGTCCATGTTTGGGAACAGGGTTTCCGCGGTGTCGTATCCCAGGACCACGACATTGGTACGATGCCTGTGGTCGCTTTCGTTGATCCACCGTCCGGAACGAAGATCGAGGCTGAACACCTCTTCATGGTCGGGAGTTATGCCTTCGATGAGCGTGTTCGAAGCCGTGCGGTCGCGGTATCGCACCGCATAGGAAGACGAACTCTGGCGTGGGACAAATCGCCGCAAAACCGGAGCAACAGCCGCGACTGCCGGTAGTTCGCCGATCGCCTTGGCGTCGTCGAGGGTTAGCTTCTTTCGTGCCCTCTCCTCGGGCGAGCGCCGGCCCATTGCCAGGTCGAAGCGGGAGACAAAGATCAAGTTGGAGCCGATGCCTTCGATCTGTGACGAAATAGCCGTGTTGAGCCCGCTGACCACCGATGACATACCGATTACAGTCGATACCCCGATGACGACACCGAGTACGGTCAGGACCGAACGTATCTTGTTTGCGCGGATCGACTCCAGCGCCATCATGACGATGTCATTCATATCGCAGTGCCGTTATGGGGTCGAGGTTCGCCGCTTTCTTTGCCGGCCAGATACCGAAGAACAGTCCGACCGAGGTTGAGACCGTCAGACCCAACAGCACGGACCACCATTCGATGGATGAGGGCAATTCGGTGGCTGCCGACACACTGGTTGCAATCACAATAGCGAGCATGACGCCGATCACGCCGCCGACTAAGGCCAGCGTAGCGGATTCGACCAGAAACTGAAGCATGATATCGATACGACGGGCACCGGTGGCTTTACGGATGCCTATCTCACGAGTCCTTTCGGTGACCGAAACCAGCATGATGTTCATCACGACAATGCCGCCCACGACCAGAGAGATGGACGCGATCGCGACGGTTACTGCAAAAAAAACCTGGCTGATATTCGCCCAGAGTTCGAGGAACGTGTCGTTGGTGGCTATCGAGAAATCGTCGTCCGCGTTGTAGGCGACGTGTCGCCGGGTCCTCAGAACCATCCTCGCCTGGTCGGCGGCCGCCTCTATGTTTTCTTCTCCATTAGCTTTTGCAAAGATTCGGACCGAGCGCCTGGCGCCCCACATGCGCTGAAATGCGGTGATTGGGATTTGAACCCAGTTGTCCCGCGATTGGCCGACCAGAGATCCCAGTTTCTCTCCGATGCCGACGATTTCGAAGTTCCTGCCGTTGACGGTGAGTCTCTTGCCGATGGGATCGACGAAAGGGAAAAGGTTGTCGACGATGTCGGTTCCGATGACCGCGACAAGTCGATGGTGGCGCACATCGTAATCGGTAATGGACCGCCCTGTGGCGAGATCCTCCCCAAGAATGGCTGGTATTTCCGGCGTCAGCCCTTTGATCTGGGTACTGCCGTCGATAAACTCGCGCCCGGACTTGACCCTGGCTCCCGCCGTCAACTGGGCTCCGACGGCCGCGCACTTGGTGCAAAGGTCTCGGATCGCGTCGGCATCTTCCAAGTATAGGTTCTTGCGCTTTCGAGCGGCGATCCAGTCCTCCTCGTTGATGACGACGTTGGGTGTACGGTTGACAACGAAAACGTCCGCGCCCAGGTTGAACACCTCTTCGGCGACGAAGCCGTTCAGTCCGGAAATGAAAGAAATGACGGTGATTACCGTCATCACTCCGATGACGATCCCGAGCAGTGTAAGGACGGAACGAAGCCGATTCACCCTCAAGGATGACAGGGCTATCCAGACCGCCTCTCTGAAGTTCATATCTTCAACCTACCAGAAAGACGGCTATGAGGACCGGAATGTTAACGGGAGAATTTCGAAAACCTATTTGTCCGGTGTATGAAACTTCTTCTGCAGCAACCGAATCCTTTCTTCCATCGAGATTTCAGGCGGCTTAGGTCTGGGCGGTCGTTTCTCGAGCAGGAGTGCCCTTTCGGTGGTTCGAGGCTTTGCTGCGACCTCCTTATCGTCCTTTCCCCGGAGCGTGGCTTTGGGTTTCGGTCTTGGCTTCGGTTTCGGCTTCGGCCGTGGTTTCGGCCTTGGCTTCGGGAGAGTCGCCTTCATCGACAAGCTGATTCGTTTCAGTGCCGGATCAACACCTATCACCTGGACCTTTACCACATCGCCGACGGTCACGGCCTGTCGGGCATCGCGAATGTAGCTGTGAGAGAGTTCAGATATATGGATCAGTCCGTCCTGATGGACGCCGAGGTCCACAAAGGCCCCAAAATTCGTCACGTTCGTGACATTTCCCTCGATTTCCATGCCTTGCTTAAGGTCCGCAATATTCCGTATGTCGTCCCGGAATTGAGGTGCCTTGAAGGTCTTGCGCGGATCCCGCGCCGGCTTCAGCATTTCGTCCCGGATATCGGTCAGTGTGTATTTGCCGACCTCCTTTTCGAAATCACCGAAATCGATGGCGTTCACTCGACTCGGATTCTCGATAACTTCCGCAACGGACACCTCGAGTGACTGCGCCATGCGTTCGACGATCGGATAGGACTCGGGATGGACGGACGTTCGATCCAGCACGTTGGTGCCATCCTTGATTCGCAGGAAGCCGGCCGCTTGCTCAAAAGTCTTTTCTCCCAGACCGGCCCCGTTCTTGAGCTGGTCCCGCCCGCTGTACGCCCCGTTCTTGTCGCGATATTCGACAATCGAATGAGCCAGTCGTTCCGAGATTCCGGAGATGTACTTCAGCAGGTCGACCGATGCAGTATTCAGGTCGACGCCCACCCTGTTCACGCAAGATTCCACGCTGGTTCGGAGGCTGGCCTTGAGTTTCTTCTGGTCGACATCATGTTGATACTGACCGACTCCGATGGATTTCGGATCGATCTTAACGAGTTCGGCCAGCGGATCCTGGAGCCTTCTTGCGATGGAGATCGCTCCGCGGATCGTAATATCCAACTTAGGGAATTCCTGTCGTGCGCGCTTGGAGGCTGAGTAAACCGACGCACCGGCTTCACTTCCCACGACGGTAAAGACGTCAAGTTCGTGTTTTACGACGATCGATCGTACGAAGGTTTCCGTTTCTCTCGATCCAGTTCCGTTGCCGATGACGATCCCGCGAACGCTGTGTTTCTTGATTGCGTCCACGACGATCTTCTCGGCGGCGTCCAGGTCCTTCTTTGGCTCGGTAAGGAAAATCGTTTCGTGTTCCAGGAACTTCCCCGTCTGATCGACAACTGCGATTTTCGATCCCGTTCGTAGTCCCGGATCTATTCCCAGGACCTCGATTTGTCCGGCCGGAGGCGCCAGGAGCAGAGCACGGAGGTTTTCCTCGAAGACCCGGATTGCTTCGTCCTCCGCCCTTGCACGAAGCGTGGATCGAACTTCGTTCTGGATCGATGGTTCCATGAGGCGCACGTATCCGTCCTGGATTGCTCTTTCGACAAGAGGAACCAACGGCCAGTCCTTGTTCACGATCGCTCTGGACTTCAATTCGTTCGTCGCGTGATCGTTATCGATCTGAACGAAGTGGGTAAGGACTTTTTCGCGCACCCCCCGGCGTATCGCCAGCATTCGATGCGAGGGGATCCGGGCAACCGCTTCCTCGAAGTCGTAGTACATCGAGTACTTCGTCTTTTCCTTTTCCTTCTCCTTACTGACCTTCGCCTGAACCTTCCCCTCGGTTAGCATGAACTCCCGCAGCCACCCCCGGAGTGCGGCATTTTCAGCGATGCGTTCGGCGACGATATGGAGTGCCCCCTCGATGGCCTCTTCGGGAGTGGAGACTCACTTTTCTTCGCTGACGAATTGAGAGGCCAGAGACTCGAGCGATTCCATGGTCGACTGAGCCTGAATCTGGTCGGCAAGCGGCTCCAGCCCTTTTTCTCTCGCGACGGCCGCCTTGGTTGTGCGCTTCGGCTTGTAGGGCAGATACAGATCTTCCAACTCGTTCTTTGCGTAACAGCCTTCGATCTTTTCGCGCAGTTCGTCGGTGAGTTTTCCCTGTTCCTGGATTGTCGACAGGACGACCTGTCGACGATCAGTCACTTCTTTGTAATAGACATGCCGATCGGCAATATCGCGAATCTGCACCTCGTCCAGGTTGCCGGTTGCTTCCTTTCGGTACCGCGCGATGAACGGGATTGTTGCTGCGTCTTCAAGCAGCCGAACCGTGGCTTCTATTCGCGACAGCGAGATTCCGAGATCCTTATTGATCCTGTGGATGATTTTTGAGTCCATTACTCACGCTCGTGGGGGGGCATTTCGCAGTATGCAGTAGGCGGCGACTTTGAAGCAATATTAATGGCTGTTAGCTAGCGTGGAACTATCGAGGGTCTTCGCCTCCGGACTGCTCGTCGCTATCCTGGAGCTGAAGACCGTATTTTCCTCCTTCGGTATCGACCCATTCGAAAATTGCACCGAAGGCTGATCCAAAACGCCCTGTATTCTCATCGGCCGCTTCCCTCTGGCGCGTGCCTGCGTCACCGATTCGGCGAATTTCCTGGATCAGAGTGTACTGATCCTCCAGGACGTCGATCAGCAGGGCGATGAGATCGTCCAACGACGTCTCCAGAGACGGCACCTCTCGAAGCCGGTCGATAGAAGCGGCCAACTCCTGAGACAGGCGATCATAGTCTGGCACCGATGTCGTTCGACGCTGTATTGCCCTGAGTGTGGAGGTGAAGGCCTGTTGTGAGGAGTTCACGGCTTCGATGAAGCGCTCGGTGGCGGATTGACTGGATCCCATCTGACGCCAACCACGGGCGAAGTTGTCGATGCCGGGCCGTGGGCCGTCGTAATGAAGCGCGACCTGGTAGAAACCAAGGAAGATTGCCGAAACCGCTATGAACTGGGTGGCCCAAAAAAAGGGATGTGTTTGGCTGCCCGGAGCTTTGAAGCCCACAATGGACGCCAGAGCGATTCCTGCCAGTAGCCCCCCGACATGGGCGGCGTTGTCGATTACCGGAATGGCGAAACCGATTATGAGATTGAGCACAATCACTGGAAGGATTCCGCGGCCGATCGCGCGCCTGAAAAATACAGGCACCCTCCCTCGATGGCGCAGGCCGAAGATCAGGAGAACTCCGAACAGACCGAAGATCGCTCCAGATGCCCCGGCCGACAGGGACATGGGGTGGTAAACGTAGCTACCGGCAACTCCGGCAATACCCATCAGGACATAGAGAGAAACGAAGCGGGCGCTGCCGTAGAGCTTTTCGACCTGCTGTCCGACCATCCACAGAGCATAGGAATTCAGTGCCAGGTGGAGAATGCCTATGTGGATGAAGACCGGAGTTATGAGCCGCCAGAACTCGCCCTGATCTATCGCCAGGTTGGACTTGACGCCGAACGCAAGCAACGTGGCCTCGTTCATGGTTCCCCCGGAGAACTCCATCAGGAGGAACACCAGCAGGTTAATGACGAGGATGATGTAGGTGAACGGCGTCCGTCGATTCCAGAGTTCGATGACGAAGGTGCGGTCCGGGTCGTATTCTCTCTCGGAGTGGACGGGATCAGGGTTCACGCCGCAAAGTCTCCGCGATTTCACGGGCAGCCCGGCGCGCGTCTTCGAGAGCGTCGGGTCGGAAGGAAATCGCAGCCACGACGGAGTGACCTCCACCGCCGTATCGTTCGCACAGCTTTGCGAGGTTGTGGCGCTTTTCGCGGTCTGCCCAGGGGTTGGTGCCGACGGAAACTTTAGCCCGGGCGGGTCCCAGGCTCACGCCGACATTGTAGACAGATTCCGGATAAACATAGTAGGAAATGAACTTGTTGTATCCCTCGAAGTCATATCCGCTGACATCGAAGTCTACTACACCGTCGACGCAGGTCATGGACTTGCGCAGTATGTCGATTGTCTGGAGATGAGTTGTGTAGAAGGCTTCGAAAGTTTGCCGGACATCCGGCTCGGCGGCTACTTCGGCCAGCGTACGGGTTCCGAGATCGGTGATGATTCGGCGGATCAAATCCCTGCTTCTCACGCCCTCCATGACCTGCATCAGCTGAAGGGCCGGTTCTTTCAGTTCCACGGCCATCTGTGCATCCCGGAACCGTGCGCCGTCAATAATGTCAGCCCAGTGAATCAATTCCTCTAGATCATCCATTGGGCAGTTGAAGACGCTCTGGCTGATGTGGGCGATATATTTGGTACAGGAAAGGTAATCCGGATTGTGAAATTTTCTTCCTGACTCGTCCTTGCGAAAGTGAACTTCGTCTTCCGGGGAGAGAAACGCGCTTTCATGGTGATCGAACCACCAGGTGAGTCGATCCGACGGACTGTACTTGAAATCGACGATCGCGTTTTCGTCGCCCGAGAACATTTCTTCCGTGAAGTACCGTCCGGCGTTGTGGGCTACACCCTCATACTCGAAAGATACGTTGCTATCGACAGACCGTTCATAGAACCGAGAGAACACCGCCGCCGAAGCAACGCCGTCGAAGCAATTGTCATGATGCAGGACGCGTACCGTTTTCATTCAGTTTCACCACAGTCCCCTAACGTAGCAAATACTTCGCAATCGTTTGAAGCTGCATGTTGGACGTGCCTTCGTATATCTTTCCGATTTTCGAATCGCGAAAGTATTTCTCGGCCGGGTAATCTTTCGAGTATCCGTAGCCACCAAAAATTTCGACCACAAGCGACGTTACCTGTTCTGCTACCTGAGACGAAAAATACTTCGCCATCGCGGCTTCTTTGACAAACTCCTTGCCGCAATCCTTAAGCCTGGCGGCGTTGTACACCATCAATTTTGCCGCCTCCAACTGGGTGGTCGCTTCGGCAAGCTGGAATTGGATGGCCTGGAATTCGACGATCGGCTTTCCGAAAGCCTTTCGCTCTTTGGCGTAAGCCGCACCGCTCTCCCAACTGCCTCTGGCGATTCCGACCATTTGGGCTCCGATTCCGATCCGGCCTTCATTGAGCGTTTCGATCGCGATCTTGTATCCCTTGCCGACCTCTCCAAGCACGTTGGCCTTCCGAACCCTGCAGTCGTCAAGGATCAATTCGCATGTGCTGGACGCGCGAATCCCGAGTTTGTCTTCTTTGTTTCCGACCGTGAACCCCGGGTGATCCTTCTCGATGACGAACGCGGTGATGCCTTTGTATCCGAGTTCGGGATTGACGGTCGCAAAGACGATGAACAACCCCGCCTCCATCGCATTCGTGATCCAGAGTTTCCGGCCGTTGAGCACAAAGTCGTCGCCGTCTTCGACGGCGCGACAGGAAAGCGCGAACGCGTCGCTGCCACATTCTGCCTCTGAGAGGGCGTAGGCGCCTACCGTATCGGTGGCCAGTCGCGACAGGTAACGGTCCTTCTGGTCCTTGTTGGCCCAGCGAATGACGGCGTTATTCACCAGCGTGTTCTGTACGTCGACGAGTACGCCGACGGAGGCGTCGACCCTGGATATTTCCTCCACCGCGAGAACCGACATGAAGAATGAACCACCGGCTCCACCCCACTCGTCATCGATGTGTATGCCCATAACGCCCAGATCGAACAACTGGGAGATAACGCCAGGGTCCAGCTTGGCCTCGGCGTCCATCCGGCGGACGAGGGGGCGAATCTGTTCTTCTGAAAAATCGCGGCAGGAATCCCTGAACAACTCTTCATCTTCGGAGAGCAGAGTCAGTGGAACTCCCACACGATCCGGGTCGAGTTTCTCAGTCACAACAACCTCCTACTGCGGGTTTTCTGCCCTTGTTGCCTGGGGAGTTCGATGAATCGGTAGTGCGTCGTCTCGGCCCACGCCGACTTAAAAACATCCAGCTCCGAAAAACCGCATATTATACAGTCCTTTAGCCTCCCAGTCAGCAGTTTGTGGTCAGGAACCTCGGCTGCAGGAATTCATTCACCACAACCCGGTCTGCTGCGTAGGAGCCTGGTATCGCCGAATGCGATCGCCGTGTCAGTGCAGCGTAGTATAATTATCGATGTCATGGGTTTGCACGCGCATCCGCAAAACAGCTCTCCACATGAGCGTGACGGTAGCGCTGGCCGGAGCCTGCGAACCGCCCTCGTCATCACCGCCGCCGTACTGGTGATCGAGTTGATAGGCGGCATCTACAGTAATTCACTTGCGTTGCTGGCTGATGCCGGGCACATGTTTACCGATGTCGCCGCGCTCAGTCTGAGCTCTTTTGCCATCTGGTTCGCTGCGAAGCCTGCAACTCCCCGGAAGACCTACGGGTTCTATCGAGTCGAAATCCTGGCAGCTCTGCTGAATGGAGTTTTCCTGGTCCTGGTGGCTCTGTTCGTCTTTCACGAAGCCTACGAAAGGATGCTCAACCCCCCGGCGGTCAGGGCGGAGTTGATGCTGCTGGTGGCTTCCGGCGGCCTGTTGGCGAACCTGGCAAGCGCGTATATCCTGTTCAGCAAACAATCGGAGAGTCTCAATGTACGGGGGGCGTTTTTTCACGTGTTGAGTGATGCCCTCGGATCCGTGGGCGCGATCGTAGCCAGCCTTCTGATACTTTTCATGGGGTGGAACTTTGCGGATGCCCTCATCAGCGCCATCGTCGCAGTGCTGATACTTTCAAGTTCGTGGATCCTCATTCGTGATGCCGTCGACATTCTGCTCGAAGGCACCCCGTCTCACATCAACCTGACGACTTTGAAAGAGCAGCTTGTCGGTGCCGACGGAGTGATGTCGGTTCACGACCTCCATGTGTGGACCTTGACGTCGGGTGTTGTTGCCATGAGTTGTCACATCGTCGTCGATGAAGGCGATTCCGGACGAATCGATTTCCTGGGTCGCGTGAACCGGATTGCACACGATCGTTTTCGTATCGACCACACGACGATCCAGGTCGAACAGGCGGACCTCACTGGACAAGACGGCGAGCCGTGCAACTGCCATTTTGGAGCGGGATAAGGGGAAGTGGTCAGTGGCCAGTGGTTAGTGGTCAGTTGAGGACGGGGAATCGGACTGACAACTTCCCCACCCCCATGGACCTGAACAGGGATGGAGCACGGTAGACTAAATCGAACGGTCTTGTGCTAAAGCGAAACGTTTTTCACCAAACGAAGAAGAGGAACCTTCCATGTCACAGTTCCTGCATTTTGTATTGGCTCTGACGATCTTGACCCAGGCTCCGTCTCTGGATAGTTCAAGTCCCAAAGAGCGGAGAGAGGCGATCGAGGCGATGACGGTCCTCGGGAACCGCGAGGCGGTCCCTGTGCTTGTCGAAGCTTTCGCGAAGGAACCTCGAAGTGACATTCGGGCGTCCATCGTCACTTCGTTGGGCCGTATTCGGGACCGGTCGGCCATCCCGGGTCTTTCCGAGGCTCTGCTTCACGATTTCGAGAAAGAAGTCCGGCTGCAAGCGATCGATTCGTTGTTGCGACTCTATATTCCGGTCGTTGATGACGAGGGATTCTGGACTTTCTTCGATAAGGTGACCAACGTGTTCTCCAAAGAGGACCGCCTCCTCGTGGGAGCCAACGAATACGTCGATCAGACCGCAAAGGAAGTTCTGGTCCAGTCGCTGCGGCAGGACTTCCTTCCGGAAGTGCGTATTGCGGCGGCGCACGGATTGGGCTCCTTGCGCGCGGCGGACCAGGTGCCCGCTCTTATCGCCGAGCTGGAAGGCCCCCGAAACCGGGGTAGCCGAGCGTGGTATCGCAAGTGGACAGGAACGGAAGTCCGGATAGCAATTATCCAGACCCTGGGCGTGATTGGCAGTGACGAAGCCGGCCCGGCGCTGACAAGAATGCTGACGGATGAAGACGAGGACGTTGTCAAGGAGGCCGTTGCCGCCGTGGGTGTTACCGGCTACCGCGCTGCGTTTCCGGCCCTGTCAAACCTGTTCAAAACCAGTAGCAACGACGACATCCGCGAACAGTCTCTGCAGTCTATTGCCCTGATGCGGGAACCGGGGGCTGCTTCCCTGTTTGAAAGCCTGCTCGATGATTCCGACGATTCTTACCGCGAATTGTCCGCCGAAGGGCTGGGTCGTCTCGACTACGATGCCTCCGGGCTTGAGCCCCGCATGGAGACGGAGAAGAGTGCCAATGTTCGGCTGGCGTTAGCCTTTGCCCTTGTTTCTTCCGAAAGGCTGAATTACATGGAGCATCTTGTCACCGCTTTGGACACAAGGCGAGACTATCAGGCCGAGGTTTACTTGTTCGAGTTAGGCAAGTACGACGGTAAGCTCCCGGACATTTATCCTTATCTCCGCAACCCCAAACCGGAGATCCGAACGAAGCTGCTGCGGGTTCTGGGCGACGTCGGAGAAGCTGATGCCCGCCCTTACATCCAGCCGCTCACTGAGGATCCAAACATGGACGTAATGCAGGAAGCCGTGTCCGCCCTACGCAAGCTGATGCCGAGTCAGTAGCGTGGGGGGCGAGCGATCAGCCTGCAGCAGGCAGCAAGCAGCTCTCAGGCAAACTTTGACCTGCCGCCCACTTCCCGTTGCTCGCTCCAAACGGTGGCCC
>CAZOZZ010000106.1:11375-15293 GCA_964584435.1 uncultured Solibacteraceae bacterium
TGCTCGCTCCAAACGGTGGCCCCGACGCTGAGACACACACCCTATTCAACACTCGCCAACTTCATTGCCGTGGTCGGGTTGGCGATTCGCTTCGGCTTTTACATCCCCTCCTGGTTCGAAATCAGCCTCGACCTCCTGATCCTTGCCCTTGCCCTGTTCTTCGCCTTCGAAACCCTCCGTGAGCTGTACTTCGGTTCTCCCCGACTTGAATATTTTCAACAGAACTGGATCCGGTGCGGTGGCCTGGTCGGCGTAGCCCTGCTCGAAGCGATTCTATTCGTGTCCATCGTCTGGCGTGGAAATTCGAGCGTGGTCGACACGTTCCAGTTCTCTCGAACGGCAGGCCCATTCGCCGCGGCTGTGCAGCTCTACGTTGTCCTAGTTCTGCTCGAAAAAGTCGCGACATCCACACTCTCGATGAAGGCATTCGCCCGGCGTCCGGCTATGACGATGGCGGGGAGTTTCATCGTGCTCATAATGGTTGGGACGGCTCTCCTGATGTTGCCCAAAGCCACCGTGTCCGGCGTATCTCTACTCGATGCGCTGTTCACATCGACTTCCGCGGTTTCAGTGACCGGATTGGTAACGGTGCCCGTCGGTTCCACATTCACGACTACCGGGCAAATCTTTCTCCTGATCCTGATTCAACTGGGGGGGCTTGGTCTGGTCACCTTTGTTGCTTTCTTCGCTATATCTTTCGGGCGTCGTCTCGGACTCGAACAACGTGTGGCCATACAGAACGTTTTGAATCTGGCCGTGGCCGCCGACATGAGGAAACTGGTTCGCTATATCATCATCGGAACGTTTGTTTTTGAAGCCTTTGGAGCGGTTTCCCTGTACTACGTGTTTTCTGCCGAGACCTCGGAACCGCAGGTGAACCCCCTGTTCTCAGCGATCTTCCACTCGGTTTCGGCCTTTTCGAACGCGGGTTTTTCGCTGCACGACGGCAACCTGATCCAGTACGCGCGAAACCCCCTGCTGATGACGACCCTCGTCGTACTGATCGTTGCCGGCGGCATCGGATTCTATGTCTTGATGGATTTGGGAGACCTTCTGATGATCCGGCTCCGTCGTCGGGGTCGGAAAATCCGTTTGCAGACACGCCTGGTCCTGTTGATGACGGCCGGCTTGCTTCTGGGAGGCACAGGCTTGTTCTGGGTGCTTGAAGCAGGGAGGCTGACCTCCTACTCTTTCCGGAACCAGGCGTTGATCGCGCTGTTCCATTCAGCTTCTTCCCGTACGGCAGGGTTTAACACGATCGACGTCACGCTATGGGCGGATCCAACCTACTTCTTCATGGCCCTCCTGATGTTTGTCGGTGCGTCTCCCGGTGGAACTGGCGGTGGCGTGAAGACATCCACGATCGGTGTCCTGGGGGGTCTTGTGCACGCGACTCTGGTTGGTCGGCGACGCGTCGAGATGTTCAGACGGACTATATCGCTCGGTGCGGTTCGGCTGTCGGTCTCCATCATCATGCTATCCTTCCTCTTCGTCAGCATCTCGACGTTTCTTCTGTCCTTGACCGAAGACGCGGAATTCGTCTCGATCCTCTTCGAAGCCGTTTCCGCCTTTGCTACCGTGGGACTTTCTGCCGGCCTTACGGCGGATCTATCGACGCCGGGCAAGCTTGTTGTGTGCGTCACTATGCTCGCAGGACGGATTGGTCCTTTAACGCTGGCCTTCGCGCTGTCGGCGAAGGCCGATCGAGTCAGCTACGAATATCCCGAAGAAGACATAATGGTGGGTTAGGGAAATGACTAAGAGAGTCGCCGTCGTCGGGCTCGGGCGCATGGGCTCGAGGATCGCGACGACGCTGGTTGAAAATGGGGCCGAGGTCATCGCCGTGGATCGCGAGCCGCGGCTGGTAAGTCGGTTGAAGGACGTGGTTGCTTTTGCGGTGGCTCTCGATTGCACGGACGAAGATGCGTTGCGGCTGCACGAGATCGACAAGGTCGACATTGCCATCGTTGCGATCGGAGAGGATTTTGAGACCAACGTCCTGACTGTCGCCCTCCTGAAGAAACTCGGAGTTGGACATGTGATCGGAAGGGCCGGTTCGGCTATCCAGGCCGACATCCTGCGCCATGTCGGAGCGGATCGAGTCACGTTCCCCGAGGACGAAATCGGCGAGAGGCTTGCCGACACCCTGATCGCCACTGGAATCAAGGAATTCATCAACCTCGGGGAGGACTTGAGCCTTGTGTTCATCCGTGCACCCGGAAAGATCGTCGGAACAGCGATCAAGGACCTGGACCTGAGGGCTCGTTACGGAATCTCGATTGTTGCCCTGCAGAAAGAAGTTGCGAAGGTTTCCATCTTCGGCAAGGAATCGATCCAATCTCGCTCCAACAGGAACCCCCAGCCCGACGACGTGATCGAAGCGGGATCGACCTTGTTGATCGCCGGTCACCCTCGAGATATTACAAAGTTCGCCAAAGAGTTTGGCGGTGGCCAAACCCAGACATAATCCGAATGACGAGGTATCGATGAGTGTTCGTGTTCGATTTGCCCCCTCGCCCACCGGCTACCTGCATGTTGGTGGTGCCCGGACGGCACTGTTTAATTGGCTCCTGGCCCGAAAGAGTCAGGGGACATTTGTTCTTCGGATTGAAGACACCGATGTCGAGCGTTCCAGTGACGACATGGTGACGGGGATACTTGAGGCGATGGCCTGGATGGGCCTGGACTGGGATGAGGGTCCCTACCACCAGTCCGAGCGAGTACCGGGTTATCGGCGTGCCGCGATGGAACTGGTGGAAGAGGGAAAGGCCTACCATTGCTTTTGTTCCCCCGAGCTGCTGGTCCGAAAGCGTAATCAGGACGCGAAATCAAAGGTCGAATGGAAGTACGACAGGGCCTGTGTGTCGCTGGGAGACGATGAGGTACGAGCCAGGCTGGAAGGGGGTGAAGCCGCCGCGGTCCGCTTCCGGGTTCCGGATGGTAAGGTCCGTTTCACCGATGAGGTTTTCGGCTCTATTGATCACGACCACGAAGAAATCGAAGATTTCATCCTGCTCCGATCCGACGGTCATCCTACCTATCATCTCAGCGTGGTGATGGACGATATCGACATGCGCATTTCGCACGTTGTGAGGGGAGCCGATCACATATCAAACACGCCCAAACAGATACTGCTCTACCTGGCGTTTGGCCGGGACGCTCCCCGGTTTGTTCACGTCCCGTTGATTCTGGGATCCGACAAGGCTCGTTTGAGCAAGCGCCACGGCGCCACATCGGTGCTTGCCTATCGCGACCAGGGTGTTCTGCCCGAAGCTTTTCGAAACTTCCTCGCCCTGTTGGGCTGGTCACCGGGCGACGACCAGGAGATGTTCGGCACGGATGAGCTCATTCGGGCCTTTTCGCTGGAAGGGATCTCCAGGGCGAATGCGGTGTTCAATCCGGACAAGCTGTTCTGGTTCAACGGTCAGTACATCAATGATGCCGACATTGGCGACCTCGTTGACCGCCTCAGGCCGGATCTGGAGAGGGTAGGAGTCTGGGACGATCGGTTTGCCGGTACCGACCGAAGCTGGCTCGCATCAGTGATTGACTTGATCCGGCCGCGATTCCGATCCCTCACCGACCTGGCCGGGGAAGTTCGAACCTATGTCGACGGGGATGTCGAATTCGACCCCGCCGCGATCACGCGCTTCATGAAAGAACCTCGGCTTGCCCAGTACCTGCCGGAACTGGCATCCAGGCTGGACGCGCTCGATTCTTTCGATCTCGCCGGCACCGAAGCGGCTGTTCGCGGACTCGCCAAGGAACTCGAAGTCAAAGCCGGCCTGTTGATCAATGCGTCCCGTGTGGCCCTCACCGGCAAAGCGGTCGCCCCCGGTATGTTCGATGTCATGGTTGTTCTTGGCCGCGACAAAACCGTCACCAGATTGAGACGGGCAGCTTCCGAGATCTTTTGAC
>CAZOZZ010000107.1:0-15278 GCA_964584435.1 uncultured Solibacteraceae bacterium
ATAGGAATTGTCTCAACGGAGGGGTTCACCCCACACCTATGTCCCTATTTTATCGGCCATGTATTCAACGACTTACTTAGGGAAATACGTGCCGGTCCCTATTGTCTTTCCGAGTCGGCTCTGCCAGGAGCCCCAGCTCATGACTCGACGGGCGCAGCCAGGAGGCTTTCGGGTCTCGCCAACCCGGTCGGGGATCCACCTCGAGCCACGGATGAATCGGGACGAAGTTGACGCACCTGTCGTCCAACGCGCCAGAGTTCGGACTCGCGTAGTTCGGCTAGTTCCCGGTCGAGTCGGTCGCGGTAGTCATCTTTGCTTCCCGCTTCGATGACGACCTTTGCTTCCTGACCGGAAGCCACGCTCTCGTAGAGTTCGTCAAATACCGGTTCGACCGCATCACGGAACCTGTGCCGCCAGTCGAGAGCACCCCGTTGGGCAGTCGTCGACGTGTTCGCATACATCCAGTCCATCCCGTTCTCCGCGACCAGTGGCATCAGGCTCTCGGTCAACTCTTCCACGGTTTCGTTGAACGCTTCCGAGGGCGAGTGGCCATTCTTCCTTAGAATGTTGAACTGGGCCTCGAACAACCCGGCGATCGCACCCATTAAGACCCCCCGTTCGCCAGTCAGATCGGAATAGACCTCCCGTTGGAAGTCCGTCTCGAACAGATAGCCCGACCCCACACCAATACCAAGCGAGAGCACACGTTCCTTTGCACGGCCTGTTGCATTCTGAAACACGGCGTAGCTCGAGTTGAGACCCTTGCCTTCGAGGAAGAACCGCCTCAGTGACGTCCCGGAACCCTTGGGCGCTACCAGTACGACGTCCACGTCGTCGGGCGGAACAATTCCCGTCTGTTCATTAAAGGTCACACCGAAACCGTGTGAAAAATACAGGCAGTTCCCAGGTTCCAGACACCGCTTGAGGGAGTCCCACTGTGCGATCTGTCCGGCGTCGGACAGGAGGAACTGGATGATGGTCGCCCGCTCCGAAGCCTCCTCGATGCCGAACAGGTCATGGCCTTCGACCCAACCGTCCGCAAGGGCTTTCTCCCAGGATCCCGATCCTTTCCTCTGTCCGACGATTACCCGGAATCCATTGTCTTTCAGGTTCAACGCCTGGCCCGGGCCCTGTATTCCGTAACCGATCGTTGCGATAGTCTCGTCCCTCAGGCAGGCTCTCGCCTTTTCCATCGGCCATTCTTCTCTGGTGACGACGTCTTCAGTGACGTCGCCGAAACGTATTCTTGCCATCAGTTCTCTTCTCCCTTTCTTGTTTCGTTCGATTTGTCGAAGTATGAAAGCAGCGTTCGCGTCGGCTTCGTGATCGCGACGCGGCCGGATCGGGCGAATTCCATCACCCCAAACGGCTCCAACCTGTCTAGTAACTCCCGAGTGTCGTCCTCGTGCCCGGTCTTCTCGATCACCACAAAATCGGGATCGAGGGCCAGGATTCTTGCCTGGAAGCTGCGGACGATGGTTTCCAGGCCGTCTCCGCCCAGCAGGGCCTGAATCGGAAGCTTGTAGAGCGCGATTTCCTGGTGCACGGTTTCGTCCTCGGCGTGGTAGAAAGCCTTCAACACATCGACGTTCTTCTCGATCTGCTTCACCACCTTCCGAATTTGATCGCGAGTTGCCGCCAGGACGATCGTGTGCCGGTAAACCCCCGGCACTTCGCACTCGCAACTGGTCAGGCTATCGACCGGTAGCCGTCGTCTGGAAAGGGTATCGACGAGACGGTTCAATACGCCGACCTGACTTTCCGTGAAAACCGAAACTGTAAAACTGCGCTCCAACTTCCGACTCCGCCTTTGAACTTGTTCGCTCGGCGTCAACGCCGAGCTTTGCTTATCACTTCAGACGTATTTCGGAAACGGAGGCGCCTGACGGCACCATCGGAAATACGTTCTCTTCTTTTTCGACAACCACTTCCAGGAGGTAGGACGACTCCGCTTGAAACATTTCGTCGATGGCGGTTTCAAGTTCTTCCCGACGAACGACCCGCCTGGCGTCGATCGAGTAGGCCTGGGCGATCTTCGTAAAGTCGGGATTCATCAGGGCCGTCTCCGAATAGCGGCCATCGAAGAACATGTCCTGCCACTGCCGGACCATTCCGAGATAGCCGTTATTCAGTAACAGAATCTTGACCGAAACGCCTGTTTGGAGAATCATGCCCAATTCCTGGATCGTCATCTGAAACCCACCGTCGCCAACGATCGCGACGACTTCCCGTTCGGGTCTTCCGAGCTTGGCCCCGATTGCCGCCGGAAGCCCAAACCCCATCGTTCCGAGTCCGCCCGAGGTCACGTAGGCGTCGGTATCTCGGAACCTGTAGTACCTGGCGGTTGCCATCTGGTGCTGCCCCACATCTGTGACGACGATCGCTCGACCCTCGGTGCGCTCGGACAACGCATGAATCACCTCTGCCATTCGGGGTCGGGAGGAATCGGGGGCAAGGTCCTTGCGGATGACCTGTTCGAACTCGATCCGGTCGCACTCACGGAACTCGGCAAGCCACGCCGGACGTTTGGTTCGTAGGACCCTCGCAGTCAATGCCGACAAGGCTTCCCGCGCGTCGGCAACGATCCCAACGTCGGCCCGGACGTTCTTGCCGATCTCGGACGGGTCGATGTCGATGTGGATGACGCGGGCCTCGGGCGCATAGCGGGACGGATCACCGGTCACCCGATCGTCGAACCGCATGCCGACGGCCACCAACAGGTCGCACTCATTCGTCTTGACGTTCGGACCGTAGTTCCCGTGCATGCCCAGCATGCCGGTATATAGAGGATGGCGGCTCGGCAGGGCCGACAGCCCAAGCAGCGTAGACGCAAAAGGGAGACCGGCCTTTTCGACAAAGTCGCGCAACTGGTCCTGCGCAGCGCCTAGAAGGACACCCTGACCGACCAGAACCATCGGCTTCTGTGACTGGTTAATCAGCCTCGCAGCGGCTTCGATATCGGAGAGATGCAAGGGGGGCCGGGGACGGTAGCTCCGCATGGCGACAGCCTTCGCCGGCCGGAAATCCAGGCGGCCGGCCTGGGCGTCTCTTGTAATGTCCACCAGTACGGGACCGGGCCTTCCGGATTCGGCAATATAGAAAGCTTTGGCGATCACTCCCGGAATTTCATCGGATCTGACGACCTGATGATTCCACTTCGTAACCGGTGCGCTGATCCCGATGATGTCGGTCTCCTGAAAGGCGTCCGAACCGAGAAGGTTGGAAGGAACCTGGCCCGTGATACAGACCAGCGGGGTGCTGTCCATTTGCGCGTCCGCCAGGCCGGTGATGAGGTTCGTGGCGCCCGGGCCCGAAGTTGCCAGGCACACGCCGGCACGTCGAGTCACACGCGCATAACCCTGTGCAGCATGGATCGCGCCCTGTTCGTGCCGGGCCAGGACGTGTCGGATCCGATCCCGGTAATCGAAAATGGCGTCATAGACGGGAATGATCGCGCCACCAGGATAACCAAACACCGTCTGCACACCTTCGGCGAGCAACGACAGAATGACCCCTTCGGCACCCTCGGTCGTTCGGGTCGTTGTGGTCGAAATTTCCTGGTTCTGGATCAGAGTTTCCATTTTTCACTCTTTCGGGAGCTTCATCCGTGACTTTCAATCGGTTTCGAGGCAAAAAAAATCCCCTCGCCGCGGTTCGCGGGAGGGGTTCGGGTCGATCAAGCTAAAGACGCGCTTAACCGGGCCCTCCTCGCGGAAGGTGGCTAACTACGACTACATTGACAATGATTTCGCGCGTCATTCGCATTTGGTAAACGTAGCAATCAATCCAAATCATGTCAACCCTGCCCCAGGTGGTATGTCTTTTGAAAACATCGCCCAAATCAAATCACGGATTCCATGGAAGACAGAATCGGACACCGCCCTTCCCTATTTCTTACTGTTCGAGAAATATGTCTTTCGGGATGTAGCCCACGACAACCTGCGTAAGGTCCACGACCTCGCCGACTCGAAAGTCGACGGCGATGCTCGCCAGGGAAAGGGCTTTTGCCGCGGTGAGACCCTTCTCCTTAACCAGAAAGTCCACGACTTCCCACGTTGCGTTCCGCATCGCCCGATCGAGATCGAGGTCGATGCCCATTATCATGTAATGAGTGTCAGTTTCGGCGCGCGGTCCCGAGATGGTCTTCCCCTTGTGAACGACAAATCGGAATACGCCGGTCAGGGATTGCTCGACCGCGGTGCCACTCACCTCGCCATCGCCCTGGACACCGTGTGGGTCCCCTGTGTAGAAAAGCGCGCCGGGGTGAAAGACCGGAAGATAGAGCGTGGTTCCGGCCTTCAGGTCCTTGACGTCCATGTTGCCGCCGAAGGCGCCGGGAGGCGTCGAGCTCTGCACGCCAGGCACCGTCACCCCGGGCTCGCCCACGACCGGGGCCGGCGCCACCGCCATGATTCCCATGAAGGGATTCAACGGCACGTGAATGTCCGGGGCGAAGAGCGCGACCCGGCGACCGTCGACCTCACCGGTCCGGATAAGATGCCGTGTGCCCCTCGGAATGTCCAGTGCCACATCGTCCGGCTGAGCCCCGGGATACCGTGTTGAAAAGACGCCACCCCTCGAACTGGTGTTGTTGACACCCCAGGGCACACGGGTCTCGAGGTCGAGGATCTGGACTTCGAGCATGTCGCCCGGCTCGGCGCCTTCAACGTAGATCGGGCCCGTAATCACATGTCCGCTGCGGCCTTCCCTCGGACGACCCTCCCTCGACGCCCAGAAATCCAGCATATCCTGGAGCATCTCTTCACGCGGTACACCGATCGCCGACAGGTTCGCGACGGGCTCCTGATTCTGCGTGGCCCCCACGTGCGTCAGTGTGTCGATGCGGACCGTCTGTCCGGATTCAATGGTCAAGACGGGCGGCTTGTCGATCGGGTACCATCCCCAGGACACAGTCTCCGGACGGGAAGGCACGAAATGATCGGCCTCGGCACCAGCCCCAGCCTGACCCAACGCAAGCGCCGGTTGAGCGAATGCCGCCAGGGCCACGATCACAACACACGTCGTGAGTGCCGGCGTCATCAGCTGCCCTCCGAGTCGGCTCCTCGGCGAAAACCTGCTCAATGAGACGGTGATTCGGTCCATATGTCCTCCTGGAATGAGAGTGCTATCCTGCCCGATCTGCCGTCCTATGTCCACAAAACCGATCGGACACTCGCGGTGAGAGAACAGTTCCCCGAGACGCACAGGTCTTCCAGGCACGATTGACAGTCATCTCCGAGAGTGATATCAACTCCCCTTCATCAACTAGAATTTAGTATTCCGCAACAATAGATACCGTTCCGACACTTGTTCGTTGCCAGGAGTCAGCGGAGGACCAAGCCATGCAAGAACCGACACCACCACCAGAACCGACCGATGAAGAACTCGACACCTACATCCATACGCGATACGCCCTGCTCGGCATCGACATCTCCGTATTGCCCACAGCCGACAAGGACGCGCCGATGGATCAGGAACGACTGCTGGCGAATGCACGGTCGATCCTTCGCCAGGATGTGAAGGCCGCCAACTTCCAGATCGATCCGCAGTTTACGCTCCCCCAGCCGTTTCCAGCCCCGTTTACGGCCTGGACCGATGAGGATTAGTTGTCATGAATGATGAGAAGGTCCACATAAACAGAGACACGAGGGGAGAATCCGGCCCGCCGCAGGACCAGCGGGTCTCCCGACGATGGTTTCTCAATCGGATGGCCTGGGTAACATCCGCGTCGGCGACGGGCACCCTGCTGGCGAACATCCCGGCTACCGCAAGCCCCCGGGGACCGGGCGTCACCGAGGAGGCCTTCTCAACGTCTGTGCGCCCGCAGGCTCTCGACGATCTCACCGAACTCACGCTGGCGGAGACAATGACGCTGATCAGGAACGGGACGCTCGTCCCGGCCGATCTCGTCAACGCCTACGTGGACAGGATCGAGGCTTATGGCCGCATCTACCAGGCATACGCGGCCACCCCGACACGCGCAAACCTGCTCGCCCAGGCCCGGCGGGCACCGATCGACGGAGTGAACGCTCCCCTGCGCGGAATCTGTTTCGCTCCGAAGGACAATTTCTACACCGCAGACCTGCTGACCGAAGGGGGGTCGCTGGTCTTCAAAGACTTCCAGCCGGATTACGACGCGACTGCCATCTCGCTGATGCGCGCGGCCGGCGGTCTGGTCGTCGGGAAGGCGCAGATGGGCAACCTTGCGGGCGGACGCGCACGACGCTACGGAACGACGATTCCGACCACTCGAAACGCCTGGGCGCCGAACGATTCGGACTACAGTCCAGGCGGCTCGTCCTCAGGGAGTGGCACGGCGGTAGCCGCGCGGCTGGCGGTTGCCGGATTCGGCACCCAGACCGGAGGGTCGGTGATCGGCCCTGGGAATGCCCAGGGGCTCACGTGCATCAAGCCGACATTCGGACGCATTTCCCTGCACGGCGTCATCCCGTTGAGTCTGACCCGGGACCACGTCGGTCCGATGGCACGCAACGCCCTGGACGCAGCGATCATGCTCCAGGTCCTCGCAAAGCCCGATCCACGCGATCCCCGCACACTTGGGCTTCCCGCACCCCCGAACTACGCGCTGGCCGCCACACCGTTCCCGGGAGAACGCCCACGCGTTCGCTGGCCGACACGAATCGGCATCTGGCCGGAATACCTGACATCGAGAAATGAGAGTAGCAACGCACTACGCAGACGCCTCATCGAGGAATTGGAGAGGAATCCGGCCGTCGAGATCATCCCCGATGTCACACTGCCGGACGATTGGGAAGAGCTCACGTCGAATCCGCTTGGCGGGTCCCACGGAGATCCGACCGCCTTCTTTATCGCGCATCTCCGGAAGGACGTCCGAAACTTCGCCGACCGGCTTCCACGTTTTCTGAACGGGATGCTGCAGAGCGCCGACACCTATGTGAAGGTCCAGCAGGCGCGCCACCTTCTCCTCGAACGCATGATCACCCAGCTGTTCAACCAGTGTGACGTGGTCCTGACAACGTCGACAGGAGCGTTTGATGGAACTGGATTGCCCTTGATGTGTATGCCGATCGGATTCGAAACCGATAATGACACCGGCCGACGCGTGCCAAGGGGCGCCGTGATGGCCGCACCGCCCTTCGGAGAGGAACGACTGCTCGCCGTTGTCGCAGCCTATCAGGCCGTCACGGACTTCCACAGGGAGCGACCAGCGGATCCCGCGTAGGGAGGCCGGGCACGCCTTCAAGGACAATTTCATCTGCGAGCACACGGCGGACGACATCCTTGTCGATTTCAAGATCGAAAGCCAGGGTGATCTGCTGTGCGATTCTCGGACAACCCCAAATTGGATTACGCCGCTTCATCTCGACAATGGCGTCAACCAATTCTTTGGACGGACCTTTGGTCCAGTGCGACGCCGCTTCGGCGAAAACAACAATCGGTACCTTCGTTTTCGCAAAATTCGATGGAAATCCAGAATGGTCGAGGGTCTGAGCACGACGGCGGTACGGATCATCCGAGACGGACGCATGAGCAGGGTTCAGATACCAACAAAGATCCGGTCCGAAGCTCTGAGGTTCAGCGACCGTTACCGTGAGCGATTGAGAATCAGCCGTTGGTGCTTGATCAAGAGAGATTCGGCCACCACAGAACAGAGGCCGCCGGGGCCCAGAAGCCGAGCCAGCGTCGAAACGAGGTGTACCAACAGAATAATCAGCTCGCGCATCGGGCAATCTTCGCGATCACCCCGAAAATCACAAGACTTGAAATTTCAACGGATTGTGCGACAAGTTAGTAATTCGCCACCCACACGCTAGATTCGGACTTTGTCTAGACGTGGATGCACGTGTCCGGTCAAGCTCGGTTCAAGGTAGATCACCGTATTCGCTATTCGCGAATAGCGAACGTACGATATAATTATTCCCATGGTGCTGAAGCCCCAAGACATCGTCGTTGTCCTAAAGCTCGTCAGCTATGGACCCGATCGCCCACCGTTCGCAAAAATTGCAGCGAGTCTGGCGATAAGTTCGTCCGAAGTCCATGCGGCTGTCAAGAGGGCTACCTCAGCGCATCTTCTCAGTCCCCTCGAACTGGGACGGCTACCTATGCGCCAGGGGCTAGAAGAGTTTCTAATACACGGCGTGAAATACGCATTTCCGGCCGAACGTGGCGAGATGAGCCGAGGGATTCCAACCTCCTATGCAGCACCGCCCTTGAGCAATTTCATAGCAGGCGATGACGGACCACCACCTGTCTGGCCGTTCCTCGAAGGAACGGTCCGAGGCGTAGCTCTTCGTCCACTCTATCGCACCGTGCCGATTGCCGCACAGAACGACCCGATTCTCTACGAGTGTCTAGCACTGGTCGATGCAATCAGAGACGGTCGTGCGCGTGAAAGGAATATAGCTGAACAGGAACTGATAAAGATTCTGCGGAAGCGACTGAATGAGTAGCACTCACAACCGCGAACTGCTCGTGGCGGCCGCGTTGTTGCTGCGACCTCTCTTAGATGAACTCGTTTTCGTCGGAGGTTGTACCACGTCGCTACTGATAACAGACCCTGGTGCCGAAGAGGTACGCCCCACGTTTGACGTGGACGTTATCGCAAAGATTGCGTCATATGCCGAGTACGTTACGCTGTCCAGACGGCTCCGCGATCTGGGATTCAATGAAGACCAGGGTCGAAAAAAATGAATGAGGTCTGCCGGGCTCTTGCGATCGCGACGGGTGCTCTCCGGTGCAGACCGTTGGCAGGCGACCCGCAGTCCGAGGCAGAGTCTCCAAAATCCCGCGGGCATGCTGCTTCGTCAGGAACGATCGCGGCCGATTTCCTACTATTTGGAAGTGGTGTTCACCTGACCCCGGACTCAGCCGATGCCATACGGGAACAGATCGACGGCAGGAGTCTGGAGGAGGAGACCTCCCAGATCCGGCAGTGTTCCGATCCACCGGTCCGCTTATGGGCGGGGAAGTCTTGAGAATTTCGTCTGTGTCAGTTCTTGCTGAAGACCTTCAGCGTAATGGCCTTTCACGGTCACCACCCTGCGAAGGCCGTCAGGATCATGCCGACGCTGACGATGCCGGGTATCAGCTTCCACAGGCCGGGAACCGCCAGGGTAACGGGGATCATGACCACCCCTAGAACGAGCCGGCCGATCTTTTCGGGTCCACCCACTTTGCTTGATGTAATGAACATGTAGATATTTCTCCTCGGTCGGCCTGAAGGTTATCCCTTCGTGCTGCCTACCGTCAGCTTCATGCGACACACCACCGTGTGATAGAGCGTCCTTTCGTCACGAACGCGATCGTCCTGCTGGCGAACCAGAACGCACTGGGCACAAGACCGGGCGGTGTGAGGCGGAGACAGGAAGATCGTCTTTCTTGAAGAACTGAAGGAACGGATGCCAGTTCCCTGATCGGTCTAAACTCTCACTGACCGTACATTCCACGATAGTCCGACGAGTTTGACCCTCCCACCCGCCTCCTGTAACCTGTAGTCGATCAGCGCGGAGAGGCGCGGTTTTATGGCAAATGAGCTGTAGTTCCAGCGGTCTCTAACCGTTGTGGTTTCGGTCCCATGATCGGCCAGACTATCGGAAGTAACAACTAAGGAGATCTGCTATGAAAAGAATGCAGTTTGTTTTTGCTGCGATCATCCTGGCGATGCTGGCACAGCCGGCGTTCGCACAGGATATGAGTTTTTTCCTGACCAGCGCGGGCCCCGGTAACGGAGCCGATCTCGGTGGCCTGCAGGGTGCCGACAGTCATTGCGGGGCTCTGGCCGAGGCGGCGGGGCAAAGCGGTAAGACCTGGCGCGCCTACTTGAGCGTGACGGCCAGTGCCGGCTCTCCGGCGGTCAACGCCCGCGATCGGATCGGTTCGGGCCCCTGGTTCAATTCCAAGGGCGACCGCATTGCCTCGAGCGTCGCCGACCTGCATTCCGACAACAATAACCTGACGAAGGAAACCCAGTTGAATGAGAAGGGCGAAGTCGTCAACGGTCGCGGAGACCAGCCGAACCGTCACGACATCCTGAGCGGATCGAACGCCGATGGAACGCTGTTCGCCGGTGACGGCGACACCACTTGTTCCAACTGGACGAGCAGCGACGGCGACGGTAGCGCCCGCGTCGGACACCATGACCGTAATGGCGGCGGCGACGACCCAACGTCCTGGAATTCGGCGCACGCCAGCAGAGGGTGCGGTCAGGAAGACCTGCAAGGCACCGGCGGCGACGGCTTGTTTTACTGCTTCGCGATCGATTGAAACGAGCTTTCAGCCCTCAGGTATCAGCTTCCGGGATGTCTAGGATCTGCTCGTCGAACTGCGCCTGAAGCGACGACAAAGTCGACTCGGAGATGCACGGCGTAATAGGGCCGGCGTGCATCAACACGGGGCGCCTGAACGACGTCGATGAACGTCCATCCACGAGTCGTCCCGCGTCACAAGCTGCTGTGTCCGTACAGTTTGCCCCCTTTACGAGCCTCCTGTTACCTGTAACCGATTTCCGGGGAAAGGCACGAGTTGGGAAAATGAACTGTAGCGACGGCATATGACCGTCCAGGTTCGGAGTGCTTATGGCCATCGCAGCGGGAACTCGCCTCGGTCCTTACGAGATCGCCGAATTGACGATCGACCAGAATCTGTGAAACCGTCCTGAAAGCCTTCGCGGGTGAAAGCGGCGGCGCATACGCAGTCGTCCCGCAGTATGGCCTTCCCAGCAGCTATTCGGTCGAACCGGCGTTTCAAGCGATTGCCGACCATTTGGCGAATCGGAATTGAACATGATCGGGCAGATGCTCATTAACCTGACTCATCCATTTATTTCTTATATTCCCGCTTCACTTCGATGTCAGCCAGCGCCTTGAGTAGTAGCCTCGAATAGCGTTCGTAATAGGACCTGCCATCGCCGGCATCAGAATAGTCAGTGATTTCTTTGTTGAGTGCTGTCAGCCAGGCTGCCACCAACGCTGGAGATAAGTCAGCGGCGGGCCCGTCATATTGGTTGCTTTCGCGGGCTTCGCTGGGCGGGACTGACCTTGAGATCAGTTGAACGAGTGGCGGTATTTGCTCATAACTGTCGGTCCACGAAATGCGTTCTCGCGTCACGATGTCCTGCACATATTCCCATGCTGCGTCGAGTGAGCTACTCACCTCGTCATAAGCCAGCTTCAAGAACAGTTTTGATTCTGTTGCCTCGATGTCTGGCGGCGTCTTATCTTCCAGAGGAGCGACTTCCCTTTTTATTTCGTCAAAATACTTTCGAAAACTCTCAGCAAACCCTGCCAGTTCTTTTTCGCCTTTCAGCGATTTCTCCATTTGCTCGAAAGCCGTCTTTCCAGGATCTTTCTCAAAACCGTACCGGAGCATTGAACGAATTCTGTATCTCCATGGCGGGTAGAAGGCCGGCGACGACGGCAGTTGGTCCAGACTTCGCCCCAATGCGATGCTCCACGAGGACAAGATAGCGGCTGGTCCAAATAGCGCGACACAGCCCATGTCGCACATCATTTCGGACATCGCGCTTACCCATGCTTTGCGGGCTAGTTCAACCCATTTATCGAGGCGATCTGCTTCGAACAGTGGGTCGGTTGGATCGGGCGGTGGAATCATCTCGCAAGCAATTCGCAGCCTGTCAATTACTTTCGGTTGCTCGCGCTTAAGAAACTTGTTCAATACTGGATGAAACAGTTCATGGCCAACAAGCACATGGAGCAAAGCATCATTGCGGTGAATTCTTGGGATCTGAAGCCGGATAAAAGACTCAAGGCCCTTAGCCTCGCTCTCGTGCCACGCTATCCTGTAATTGAACTCCTCGACACAGGATACTAATAGTGAACGACCTGGGCTCAAGACCGCAGCTAGCCGTTCAAACGCAGGAATTATCTCCCATGGTACGCGCCGACTCTGCGCATTCTCGATGCCGGCAATACAGTCCCGGAAGAGAAATATGATCTTTCGGTGTTCGGATTGGAGTCGCTCTCCTGCACCTCGTGGGTCGGCTTCGTACTCTGATTCAATCGTAGTGACAGCCTTCTGTCGCCTTCCAAGCTCTAACAGAATTTCGCGGATGAATGCGGGTCCGCTATCGGAGGGATAGTCACTTGCCTGCAGTCGCTGTAACTGGTTTTGAAAAGTTTCGGTCTCGTGCTGGACCAACAGATGAAGGCGCCGAAAGAAGAGCTTGTTCAAGATAAAGCCTTCTCTTAAGTCCGCCGGTTCGCGTATTGCGCTGGCCTGGATTCCGCCCTGAGGTCCAAATCTGCCTTCGCCGCCAGGATACCGGCCAGCCGCTCTACGAACTCAAGAGCTTTTTCGTATGCGTCTCTTGAAGGCAGCTCATTGGCCAGGATAACCAACAGGCTGCTCCTGACCCCATCCAAATACTTCGCTACGGCCGAATAATCAGGCCTTTCCTGGGAAGTCAACGGATACTGCGCCAAGTAGGCATCCGTCGCCCAGTTCAACGGGAGCAATGTGTCGTCGAAGCTTCCCAAATTGGCCTTATCCGATAGGAACCATCCACCCTTTGTTGCTCGTTCGAGAAAGTCGACAGCAAGCTCAATTGACGCTCGATCGCTAAGCTCGCGTCCGGCTTGCCGTAGCCGCAGTTGGCTCGCCGCCCGAACAGCAACATCGGCAAGGTCGACTATTTCCCACAACGACTGTGCACCGTTCATGGTGTCCCTCCATGACATAGAAATATGGATTGAGTCTATCTTTTGCCAGAGCCACGTCGGCGGTTTCTTCAGTATTGACGCGGCAATGCAACCTGCTAAGGGTCGCTGCAAAGCTTTAGACCGGCGTTCTTCACCAAGCGACTTACTTCTTTCTTGGTGAAGTCATTCGCAACTCACTGAACAGCCGAGCGGTCTTGCCCGTGCTCACATTAACGAGCGGGGGATTCAGCCAGGTTCTCAGGTTGACCGGGTAAACAAGGCAATGTGGTTCCAAATCTCAAGTCCGCACACCACCCACTGCCTTCGGAGTTCCCTTACAAACAGAGTTGGCAATCGTACACGATGCTGGTTGTCGAGCGTTAGCCTATACTCACTTACCAAGTACACGAAACCGCTCCGATAGACCGACAATCGCTCCTGGTACGGGACATCGAACCGGACCCAGGCGCACGAGTCTCCGAACGGCAATCGAGCCGTGTTCAGAGCCAGTTTGTGCGGCCGAACGAACTGGTACGGGGAACGCCTTACAGGCCGAATCGGCTACAGTAGACCATCTGAGACTTCATTAATGACGTTTGAACCTTTACATCTAAAAGCCTAGACTGCTGAGTGTCAGGTACTGAGATCGGGGAACCCTCCTGAGTATCCGAAGACAACCACTGAAGGGTGGCATTCATGATTCGTGTCGGCGCTGCCGAGATTTCGCCAGACCACTATATTGGCGGCGAACGGTGTTCCTCGAGTAAAACGATCGAGGTGTTTTCTCCCATCCAGCAGCAATTGCTGGGCACTGTCGCCGAAGCTTCCGATGAACATGTGGATGCGGCCGTTGCAACTGCTCAAGACGCTTTTCCCTCCTGGTCTGCGCTCGGCGCGGCCGGCCGACTTCCCTACCTCCAGAGATTTGCAGAAGAGATCGGCAAGCGGAAGGAACTGTTCAGCGTTGTGGAGAGTACCGATGCCGGCGTGCTGATGTCCCGGATGCAGCACGGGGTCGTGGCGCGAGCCATGAAGAATATCGCCTGGTTCGCCGAACGCGCCATGGCACTCCAGAGCAAGGAAATGGAGTCAGCCCAGGCGAAACACCTGATACTCCATGACCCCGCCGGTGTATGTGCCATCATCACGCCCTGGAACGCACCTTTGATGTTGGCGACATGGAAGGTGGGCCCGGCATTGGCCTCGGGCAATACCGTGGTGATTAAACCGCCGGAATGGGCACCCTTGACCTCCTCATTGCTTGCCGATGCAGCTCATGCAGCGGGCGTGCCTCCCGGCGTGTTGAATCTCGTGCAGGGTACGGGCAGCCAGGCGGGAGCCAGGCTGGTGGCGGATGAGCGTATTTCCCGAGTGTCGTTTACCGGCTCGGTGGAAACGGCAACAAAAGTAGCACAATCAGCAGCTAAGAATATCGTTCCCTGCAGTCTCGAGCTAGGCGGCAAGTCTCCGTTTATCGTTCTGGAAGATGCGGACCTTGAAGCCGCCGCGGCTACCGGTGCGCTGATGTACCGCAACGCGACCCAGGTCTGTCTGGCAGGAACAAGGTTCCTTGTCCACAGATCGGTTGCTGAGGAATTCGTGTTCCGCATGCGCGCTTATGTCGAGAAGCTGGTGATTGGTGATCCTCGTCATAGTGAAACGGAAGTGGGGCCAATCATCCATCCCAGTCAGTTCAAGAAGGTATGCGGTTATGTCGAGCGGGCCGTTCGTTCAGGAGCGGAGGTCTTGTGGGGCGGGGCTGCCCATGACTTTGGTGCACTTTACTATCAGCCAACCATGCTGCGCAAAGTGCAGCAGAGCGATGAAATCGTCCAGGAAGAAGTCTTTGGGCCCGTGCTTGTCCTTCAGGAGTTTGAAGACGATGACGAAGTAGTTTCTATGGCGAACGGAGTGGGCTATGGTCTTGGTGGAGTCTGTTACGGTGCAACCAACCACGCAATTCAACTCGCCAGGCGAGTGCGTACAGGATTTATCTGGGTTAATTCATTCGGAATTCGAGACCTCGAGGCGCCGTTTGGCGGCTGCAAACGCTCGGGGATCGGGCGTGAAGGCGGCGACTGGAGTTTCGAGTTTTTTTGCGACATCAAAGACATTATTGTGCCGAAACAAACTTTCAAAGCTAGTTTCAGCCAACGCTAAGGAGGTTCTGACATGGGGAATATAGTCGGTGCTGCAATAGTTTCACATCATCCTGGCCTGTTTCAAAATGAGGAGTTTCGTATTGCCGCCGGTGACGGAGCGGATTCTGATCTGGTTGCGGGTTACGACCGAGTCCGAAAGATGATTGACGAGGTCGAACCGAACGTATTGGTCATTTTTGACTCGCATTGGCACACCACCGGTTCCCATTTGGTTGATGGCGGTGAACATTATTCGGGTGTCTATACCTCGTCCTCAATGCCCTGGTATTTGAATGGGCTGCGATATGACTACGATGGAGCGCCGGAACTGGCGAAGATTTGCGAGGAAGTTGCGCTTGAACGAAACGTGCTGGCAAGAAACGCCACCGAACCCGGCTTACCGCGGCACTACGGAACACTTAATCTTGTCAACAAGCTGCGCAAACAAGATAGAGTTCTAACTGTGGGTAATTGTCAGACGGCAAAAACTCATCACTTC
>CAZOZZ010000108.1:0-15051 GCA_964584435.1 uncultured Solibacteraceae bacterium
TCCATAACGCTGATCGCGACTGTACCATAACTTTAGGGGCGCTGTACTAGTAATGTCCTTGACGAACTGCAATATGTTCCTTGGCCACTACGGGTCAGCCCGCTAGTTCAACCTTTCTGAAGCACATACCATTCCACAGGCAAAATAGCTCCTTCGAGACTGGGTCGGCCGGTCAGAACTAGCTATGTCTCAATGATTT
Source organism: uncultured Solibacteraceae bacterium (assembly GCA_964584435.1). GTDB lineage: Bacteria > Acidobacteriota > Terriglobia > 20CM-2-55-15 > 20CM-2-55-15 > CAZOZZ01. The sequence continues at coordinate 200 of CAZOZZ010000108.1, forward strand.
GAGGTCGAAAAGTGTTTTGCGAAGGAACAGACGGGGGAGGTGAACGAACAGGGATGGGCTATCGGAATGGTTAGAACTCTAGCGGGATGGTTAGATCGCGATCCACCAGACACGTGCGCGGCCGCACAGAACGTGACCCTCCATCCTTCCGCGGATCATGAAAAAGTGCCGTCGAAATGTGTAAGCCGCGCCTCGTCCTATCGAAAAATAATTCCGTCGGGACCCTGACCGACGGAAACCTTACCCGAAACCTCCAGCGTGGCCGTATCGATTGCATAGACCGCGCCTTCTGCGCCACAGGCAACGTAGGCAAATGCTCCGTCGGCAGAAAAAACAACGCCGCCGGGACTGGCGCCGACCTTGATCGTCTTGAGGTGCTCGCGTGAGTCGGCGGCATAGACAAAGACGTCGGCCGAAGTGGAATTGGGAACGAACACTCTGTCCCCGTCCGGACTGAACGCGGCACGAATGGGCGCCTCGCCTGCAGGTAGCTTCTGGATCACACGTCGGGCCTCAGTATCGATGACCGTCACGGTGTTGCCCCGGCGATCGCCCGTCCATATCTGCTTGCCGTCCGGCGACAGGGCGATGCCTTCGGCACCCTCTCCGGCGGGAATGGACGCGACGATCTGATAATCGTTCAGATCCATGACCGATACGGTGTTCGACTCACGGTTCGTGAAATAGGCCCAACGGCCCGTGTCATCGATCACGACCATGTGCGTGCCCGCTTCGGCGGTGTCGATCGAACGCAGGATCTCATCGTTCCCGGCATCGATGATCACGATCTTTTGCGTTCTCTCGCTGGTGACAACCGCGATCCGGGAATCAGGAGTGAACGCGATGCCATGTGGGAAGGAAAAGTCCGGTGTCGTGATCTTCCCTGTTTCGGTACCCTCTTTGAGGTCGACAACAGAAATCGAATTCTCACCAACGTTGGACACGTAGGCCTTGTCTCCTCCCGGCAGTATCGCCAGTTCATGAGGCTGTTCGCCCACCGAAACCGTGGCCGTAACCTCCAGCCTGCCGGCGTCCACGATCGACATCGTGTTCGACTGTTTGTTCAGCACGAAAATCTGGCTTCCCTGGGCAAGAGCCGTTCCGGCAAGCACGGACAGAACCAACACGCTGTTCAAAACTCTCAAATAAGTCATGGTCGTTTTTTCCTCGACGAAGTGTCCCGACATCATATCCGAAAACACACCCTGGACCACCGAAGATCTGATCGAGCGCGTGTCGCGGCGGGCGGCCCTGGTCGCCCGCGGGGATGCATCCACGTCTCATTCATGCACTTCCAACTCCTCGTCCAGGAAAGCAATGTTCTTAAACTCCGCCATGACCCTCGCCTGTCTTCCGCATGCTGTCGCGATCAATTACGTCTTCTTCGAGTCTGCCAGTCGAACGCTCGTCAGTTCCGACGGTCACAAGCCTGAGGGCCGTTGCGGTCGGAAGCGTCGGGACTGTGGGTTCGATCCCCACCAGCGCCTGACCTCCGTCGTGCCCAGGCTCCAGGCTTGGATCGTCAAATGGGTCGCAAATCATGTCGTCATTCCTCCTGATTTCCACCGTAAAAACAAAAAAGCCCGCTTTCACCTTTCGGTGAGAGCGGGCTTTCGAATCGTTTGCGCGATCTGGTTACTCCGCTACCCACCTCCCCGGTTGGAGAAGTAATAAAAGTAGTAACCGAAGGACAGGGCGGTCTCTCCGGCCACTGGACGCACCGCCGCGCCAGCCGGAAGAATCGAATTGGATGTGCCGTGTGCCTTCATACGCAAGACCAGAGTCTGGTTGCTGGTCGGGCACCTGTCAAGCACCGAACCAGATTCGGCAATGTTTCTATGGCAGTTCGCCGTTCAATTCTGCGTAGATGCGCCGAATACCACCGGGACCCTGCGAGCCGGCGCCAGACCACGACGCGTAGTCGCCGAAGTCCGCCTGTTCGATCGCGTCTTCAACGGACAAACCCGCTGCATGCAGACGCTTGACCTCGGCAAGCACGACAGCCATGTGTCGCTTGTACTCGCCCCATTCTTCTTCGAGAATCTTCGCATCATCGATAAAACCGTGGCCGGGCAGGTAGACATCTACGTCCAGTTCCTCGGCGCGGTCCATCACCTCGAGCCATTCGCTCGGGTACGAGCTGCGATAGCCGGAAAACAGCCGGTTCAAATACACTTCGGTCGTGAACAGGATCTTCTCTTCCGGCAGGTAGACGAACAGATCTCCCCCTGTATGTGCCCGTCCAAAGTAGAGAATCTGAATCTCCATCCCGCCCAGTTCCAGGACTCGGCGATCCTCGACCAACGCGGTCGGCATGATCACCGGCGGCGAATCCGCATTCCGGTTGGGATTATCCAGCGAACGCTCCAGGGTGGCCTTCGAATTCGGATGTGCGATGAACTGGGCCGTCTTCGGAAAAGACACGTTCCCGTTGGTGTGATCCCCGTGGTCGGAACAAATGACGACGTGGGTGATCGGTTTGTCGGTGATCTCGCCGATCGCTTCGACAAGCAACCGGGTTGCATCCGGGTTTCCCTGGCCATCGGCCACCAACACTCCGTCATCGGTCACCACGAACATTGTGTTTGTGGTGTAGCGATCGTCCGGGCGACCGGTCAGTGCCTCGTAGGTGTAGACGTTCCTGGCAATTTCCTGGACACGAGGAAAGTCGTCTTCGCCAAGACCGCGTTCGAGAGGATTGGATGTCCGAACGACGTCCTGAGCCGGGCTCACACCCGCAAAGGAAGCGATAAGAACAAGTACCGCAAAAAGAACCAATATTCTGTTCATTGTAGGAAAACTCCTGATAAATTTCAGACTGATGCCATTTCAGCATATATGTAGGGAAATGCTCAAGGGCTTGCCGCCTAACACCATCTGAGGGAGACTGCCGACTATGGAATCCGCAGCCGATTCCAGTACGCCCCGGCGCCTGATAGTCAGAACGCTCGCTTCCCTCGGCCGGATCGTGTTCTTGACGGCCGTCTTACTGGTGCTCTACGTGACCCTTTTCGAACATCGCCTGATTTACTATCCGGACCGGGAAATGTCCGGCGTGCCCGACCGAGAGTTTGAGGACGTTAACTTCACGGCAAACGACGACACGGCCCTTCACGGCTGGTTTTTCCCAGCCGTCAGCAACCGCGTATTCATCGTCAGCCATGGCAACGCAGGGAATATCTCCCACCGCAGCCGAATGGGAGACTTCTTGAATGAAGAGTTGGATGTCAACGTCTTCATGTACGACTACCGCGGCTACGGCCGGAGCGAAGGCGAACCTTCCGAAGAAGGAACATATTCCGACATCCGCGGCGCGTACTCCTACATCCGATCGCGGGGATACGCACCGTCCGACATCTTCCTCCTGGGCCAGTCCCTGGGCTCGGCTATCGCCGTCCACCTGGCGACCGAGGTGCCGGTAGGCGGCATCATCCTGGAAGCCCCGTTCACAAGCGTGGCCGCCATCGCCCGCCAGATTATTCACGTACCGCTGGACTGGGTACTCCAGACTCGATACGACTCCCTTTCCAAGATCCCCCGTCTTCGGATCCTCGTTGCCATCATCCACGCCAAAGCCGACCCCGTCCTCCCCTTCGAACTCGGCCGCGAACTTTTCGAGGCAGCCAACCAGCCCAAGATGTTCTTCCAGGTAGACGGTGAAATCCACAAGGGCGTCATCATGGCACTCGGACTGGAACGACTGTCAGAACTCAAAGCGTTTCTTTTTGATGGGAGATAACGGAAAACGGGAGGGGGAGTCCGAGGTCTTGACGCAGATTACGCGGATTACGCGGATTACGCAGATGGGTTTGGAATCGAAAAATCCAGGGGGAGAATCGTGGCCGCTCGACCGCTAACCGGTGTAGCGGAGGAGGAGGAGGGTCATGTCATCGGCTTGCTCCGCACCTTCGGCAAACTTCATAACCGCTCCGAGAATCGAGGCCTGCAAGTCTTTAATTGATCCGTCGCCATGATCGCGGACGACATCGATGAGCCGGTCCATGCCGAACTCCTCCCCATGCGTGCCGACGGCTTCGTTGATTCCGTCGGTAAACATGACCAGGATGTCGCCGGACTGGAGCGAAATCGATGAGGTCTTAAATTTTGCATCGGGAAACATGCCGATTGGAAAGCACTCGGGAGAAAACGGACTTTCTACCTTGCCGTCACGCAGGAGCAACGCGGAGTGGTGCCCGGCATTGATCACCTCAAAATTGCCCGCACCGTCGAGTGTTCCCATGAAGACAGTTGCGTATCGATTGGCCTCGGAGCGACTCCAGACATAGCGGTTGAAATGGGTCACGAGTCGGGTCAGGTCGGGTGCCAGGCTCATCCCTGCAAAACCGCCCTGAAGCATGGCGGTCAGCAGCGCCGCGGCCAGTCCCTTGCCGGCAACGTCGGCGATCACGAACGCCGCGCGGCGATCTCCCAGGTCCACAATATCGTAGTAGTCGCCGCCGACCGAATAGCAGGACTCGTTAACGCCTGTCACCTCGAGGAACGGAAACTGCTTGAATTCCTTCGGAAGGAGTCTCTGTTGGATATCCCGGGCGATCGACAGGTCCTGTTCCATCCGGCGCCGGTCCCGCTCGAGTGCAACCATCCTGGCATTGTCGATCACGCTTCCAGCTTCAATGGCAAGTGCATCAAGAACCTGCCTGTCCAAGCCGGAAAATGCCGCCGGCCGGCGGCTGTCGAGGTAGATCAGCCCCAGGACCGAGCCTCCGGGCGAGACGCTTGTGGACTCCATGGAATGAACCCGCGACAGAGAGTACAACGGTATGGCGATGACCGAACGGAGTTGCTGATTGACGATGCTCTGGGCCTGCCGGACAGAGTCGTCGGCAAGGTTGACGTCCTGCTCGATGAACCCACGATGCTCGGAAAGCGCATGGTCGATCGCGGTCTGGCTGGGAATGACGCTCTTCCGGGGCAGATTGAAACCACCCCGCCGACGGGCCACCAGCGCTTCCAGTTCGCCGTCGTCATTCGACTGCAACAACAATCCCCGGTCCGCTTCCGTGACGGTGATCGCCCGGTCGATCATCGCACCCAGCACCTCTTCAAATGGCATGTGGGCCTGAAGCAGGGCTGTCGCTTCCAGCAGGAGGCTCAGATGTCGGAGGTCGTGGTCTCCGGTCTCATCCCCGTCGGGCTGGTCCAGACGTGACAGGAGGTTGGTCAAAGACTTCCTCTTCACGCCGGTCCGGAACACGAGGTTGATTGTCTCAACGTTGCCGAAGGTAATCACATCACCTTCGTTCAGGGGCTGGACCTCCTCGATCTTGGCGCCGTTCAAGAAGAGGCCGCGCCTCTGTCCCGCATCCTCCAGGCAGAACTGTCCGTCCGCAAAACTGATCACGGCGGATTGTCTGGAGACACGAGCGTCCTCCAGGGGAAGATGGTTCTTGCCGTCGCCGCCACGGCCAATGCGGAATGGAAATTCCGTCACATGCACGGTGCGGGTCGTTCCAACCTCTTCGACCACCTCGAGGACGGCATCAGGAATACTGGTTTCTATGGTCATAGACATTCGAACGGCACCCCCCGGCTGGCGCGCGGACCCGGGCCGTCGAACCTTGCCGAACGGATAGACGTGCCGTTCCAGACACGAACGGCGGCTTTCACGAACCTACACTAGCCTGGAGACAGCTACCCGTCACCTCCGCCCTTGAGGGCGTCGATGGCCTTTCCTTCGTCATCGTATGTATCGAAAACGGTCAACAGCTTCGTCATCTGGAGCAGGTCTTTTGCCTTCGAGGTCAGGTTCAGAAGCTTGACGTCACCATTTTCGTTCCGGATCGTCGTGAACGTTGCAATCAACTCGCCGAGACCGGCACTGTCGATGTATGACACTTCACCCAGGTTGACGACGAACTTGCTGCTTCCATCAGCGACAAACCGCCGAATGGTCTCACGTAGCAACAGGGTCGGCTCACCTATCGTGAGACGGCCGGAGAGATCCAACAAGACGATCTGATCTGATTTGCGGGTCTTAACTGACAGGCTCATAGGTCTCCTAATCTGCTTACTGCATCACTCCTGGACCGGTCCAGAACGAACCATTCCAGGACATTGTCCAGGCAAAAACATTTCATTCGGAGCGCACGCGTCACATCGACCGGGCTGTCCGAAGTCAACAGAGATCAAAAAGGTACAAAATAATGGTTTCGTCCCATAAGATCAATGCTTTTGGGATCGGTTAATCGCCGTAGCCTGCCCCGGTGTCAATACACTCCAAGATCACGTCCCATGACAACCAGCCCGTCATAGGCGTCGGTTATCTCCTTGAACAACTGCTCTTCGGTCGCTGAAAACGGCAGCATATGGTAAAGGAGCAAGAGCCCCGGTCGGGACGTCCCGGCAATTTCGGCCAATTCCAGCGTAGAGGTGTGGAACGTGGAATGGTACGCCTGCTTGGGGGCTGTGCGACGGTTGAACCCCTCGACCGAATACACCTCGTGGATGAGCACATCCACGCCCATGGCATTCTCGATCAGGCTCGGACTGGGCGCCGCGTCTCCGGAAATTACGACCGTGCGATCCGACGACTCGAACCGGTATCCGAAAGCATGTTCCCAGGAGCCGTGATCCACCTCGAATGCCTTGACCCTGACGTTGTCGTCTTCGTAGACGACGCCAGGCTCAATTTCGTGGACGACAACTTCGTAGGCGCTTCGAACGCCTTCTTCAAGCCCGTTCAGCCGTATCTCAATGTCCTGTTCCCAAGCCTTCATCAGGTGGTCGGTCATCGCTTGAAGTCCCGGAGGGCCATAGACGTGGAGAGGCTCCTGCCGTCCGACGACGGCGGGCGTGAAGATAAAGTCCGGATATCCGACTGTATGGTCGGAATGTAGATGTGTGATAAACAACCGCGTGAGGTTCGCCGGTCGCATTCCCTCTACCCCTTCACGCCCTGCAGCGGCCACCCTTCGAACGACACCCGGTCCCGCGTCGACGACATAGGGCTGACCATTGACAACAATGGCCGTCGCCGGTCCGGAACGGTCGGGATTCGTGTTCGGGGTCCCGGTACCGAGAAGCACGATCTTCGTGGCGCCCGACTGCCCCCCCAACTCGGGAATCGATAGGGTAAGGCCGATACCTGAAAGGACCAGAAGCACGGCAATGATCTTCATTCTCTTGAGCATGTCGCCCACCCCACACCTCCCGGCAAATGGCGGAAATAATATTCCTCGATTTTCGGGAGTATATTCTAGCCGATTGCGAGCAGTGAGTTTATCCACTATATTAGCGGCTTCGAAGAATCCGATCGGTGGAACAAAAGGAGGCTCATGTCCAATTTCTTCAGGATACCCGCGGGTGACCTGTGGTACCTGATCGGTTTAATCGCGTTTTCCGCTGTGGCCTTCATGCCCTTCTGGCGAGACATGACTCTGGCAGGCATGTCGGTTTTCGGCTGGTTGATGGCGCTCCTCATGGTTCTGTCTCCCGGTGTCGCTCTCATTCGTTTCGTACAGGCTGAGAAGAGCCGGCGTTCGGGAGGAAAACGATGATTATCGAACGCGTGCTCACGGTCTTGTACCTGTTCGGTTGTATCGCGGTGGGTGTGATCGCATCACGCAAAGTCGCTGCCTCTTCGTCCGAATACTGGGTTGCGGGGCGTCGGATCGGACCCTTCGTCAACAGCATGGCGATCATGGCCGCCCTGGCAAGTGGCGGCTCCATCATCGGGGTCATGGGCCTGGCCTACGCCCAGGGGATCCCTGCCACCCTCGCGTTGTTCACCGGTGCGATCGTGGGCTTTCCGATGGCGGCTATCCTGGTAGCAGCCCCCCTTCGAAAGTTTGGAAAATTCACGATCACCGATTTCCTCTCCTTCCGTTACCCTCACCCGATCGTCCGGTATCTGGTCCCAATTCTGATCGTCGTGACGTTCACGGCCTACATCGTTGCCCAGATGAAGGCCGCGGGTATCACCGCCGAAGCACTGTTGGGAATCCCTTACGTAACCGCACTGACGCTGGCAACCCTCGTGTTCATCACATACGTCTCGGTAGGCGGCATGCTCGCCATCACCTGGACCGACGTGTTTCAGGGAACCCTGATGCTGATGGTGATTCTGGGTGCTGCCGGCATGTTGATCATGAAAGTCGGCTCCCCTCTCGAGATGATGCAGCAAGCCACGGCTGTGGCGCCTGAACTCGGGTTGATGGGATCGGATCAGCCGGTAACGAGTTATCTCGGATCATTCGTGATATGGGCAGCCGCAATATCCGTCATCCCGCACATCGTGATGCGGGTTTTCACTGCAAAGGATTCGCGCGGTGCGAAGCTCTCGCTCAATCTCTCGATGGTCGTTTACGCGGTCATGATCCTGGCTGCGGTCCTGGCCATCGTCCCGGTAGGAAAGATGAACTTCCCTGGTCTCGAGAACGCGGACATGGTGTTTCTCAGGGTGATGGAGACCGAGTTCCATCCAATTTTCAGAGGTATCGCCGTGGCCGCCGTCCTTGCAGCTGTGATGTCGACGACCGACGCCCTGCTCCTGGCCTGCAGCTCCGCCATCGCACATGATCTGCTGGGCAACATCCTCGAGCGCAAACTCAGCCACAAGGCGGGCCACTGGATCACGGTAGGCGTGGCCTGGGTCGTCGGCCTGACCGCGATGTTCCTGGCATACAATCCACCTGCTTTGATTACCGAATTCTATACGATTGCCATCGGTTTGCTCAGCGGTGGACTGTTCGTGCCGGTCGTCGCAGGACTGTGGTGGAAGAAGGCTAATCTCGCCGGGGGCACAGCTGCGCTTGTTGTCGGAGTCCTCGCTTACATAATTGTTCAGTTCGAACTCGTAATAGCCTTCCCTGCAGGATCGGCCATTCTCGTTTCACTCCCCGCCAGCGCCATCGCGATGTGGCTGGGAGGTCAGTTCGGCTCGGCCGAGACAACGGAGATGATCGACACGATCGCTGATCTGCACGTCGAAGAAACGTAGGCTTTTCCGTCCCACCGGCAGAACGCCGGTGGGACGTCTTCCCTCCTGCTGCGTTCTCCCCTTACCTCTCCGACCCGCCATTCGTTAAGCTAAACGAATGAAGAAACGTTTTCCTTGTCTCCTGCTGGCCATCTTCATGTCTTCTTCTGAAGGGGCGGCCGATCAGATCGCTCTCAAGAACGGTGATCGCATCACGGGTAGCATCGTTGGACTCGAAGCGGGCGAATTGCGGATGCAGTCGGAACTGCTCGGCGCCCTCGCCGCGGACTGGGATGCCATCGAGAGTGTCCGGTCTGACACGGCCTTCTACGTCGCGCTGTCCGACGGCCGGCTCCTTGTCGGATCGTTTGTGTCGAACGTGAACACGGTGGAGATACGAACCACCGAGACGGAGTCGTAGAAGTCGCGACCGGCCTCATCGAATCGATCCGGTCGCCCGAAGAGCACGAAATCATTCAGGCCCGGGACGAACGTCTGGAAAACCCCGGCCTTACCGATTTCTGGTCCGGAGCCGTCGATGCCGCGCTCAGCGCCACCTCGGGCAACGCCGCCACAAGGGCCGTGAACGTCGGACTGCAGGCAGCCCGAACGACCGAGGACAACCAGTTCAGCAGCTACCTGACCACCGTGTTCGCGAACAACCGGACCAGCGGCCAGTCCATCACAACGGCCAATGCCATCCGCGGCGGTTCGCGGTACGAGATACACCTGAACGACCGGCTTTTCACGTTCGCCTTCACGGATCTGGAGTTCGATCGCTTTCAGGACCTGGATCTGCGGCTTGTTCTTGGGGGAGGACTCGGTGTCGACCTGATCGAGACACCGCGATCTTCACTGGAAGTATTTGGCCGCGCATCGTCGAACCAGGAGTACTTCGGAACAGGGTTGGACAGGAAATCGGCTGAGTCGGTCTTCGGAGAGGACCTGGCCTATCAGCTCACACGACTGACGTCGATAACCCAACGCCTCGCCGTTTTCCCGAACATGAGTGACGCCGGAGAATTTCGCCTCACCTTCGACACGACTGCCGTGACGCGCCTGAACGAATGGCTCAGCTGGCAGGTCACCGTCAGCGACCGCTTCCTGAGCAACCCCACCCCCGGGAAAAAACAGAACGACATGCTGTTTACGACCGGAATCCGGATAACGGCGGGGGGCGGCAACCTGCGTGGGACGGGCGGTGGGAGGATCACGATTAACTGAGGGGGGGGAGGGGACTTCAACGCAAAAACGCAAAGACGCAAATTGGTTTTCTAGTTTTCTTTGCCAGGCCTGTCACATCCAGACACACGGAACATTTTTTTCAACACGAAGACACGAAGAACACGGAGTTGGAACTTTCACCGCAAAGGCGCAGAGGGGAAGGGAGAACAAAAAAACTCTGCGTCTCTGCGCCTCTGCGGTAAAAACTCCCCTCCGTGGTCTTCGCACCTTCGTGGTGAAGGAGATGTTCAGCACTCGCGCAATAGCAGGCCAGGCACGGCCGGTCGAAGATTCAAACAAAACCCAATTTGCGTCTTTGCGTTCTTGCGTTGAACTCCCTTCCCTACCGCAGTGCGTTATATTTCCTGAGAATCTCCAGGGTACGGTCGATGGGAAGAGCCTCGACGGTGCGGCCGTTGCCGGTTGTCGTGGTCGCCTTGAAGAGAGAGTTGTAGATGGCTTCTTCGGTGGCTTCGATGACTGCGAGGAACAAGGGGGACATCCTGTTGTTCGAGAGCAACTGGTCGGGTTGACGCGAGGTTGAAAAGGCGATGATGTAGTCGCCACTTCCGTTCGTCGAGGCTGAGCCCGTTCGTCCCAGTCCCAGCATGGCTCGGGCCTCCAGCCTCTTGAGATTTCGGTTCTCGACTGGAGCGTCGGTCCCGACAACGATGATGACCGAACCATCGGCGTTGTCCTCGGCGCCCCCCTGACCGCCCTCGATCTGATTCCTCAAGTAGTACTGTTCCAGTTCTTCCCCGACGGGAGCGCCGTTTATGGTCAGGACGCCGCCAAAGTTGGTCTGAACCAGGACACCGACGGTGAATCCTCCCAGGTCGGTGGGCAGCCGTCGAGAGGACGTTCCGATGCCCCCTTTGAATCCGAAGGCCACCGTTCCCGTTCCGGCTCCCACAGCTCCCTCACGAACAGGTCCCGCCGTCGCACCTCGAATGGCCGCGGCAACGTCTTCCGAGGTGATGTGACGGCCGCGTATGTCATTCAGCCCACCGTCGTTGGTTTCTCCGACCAGGGGGTTGATCGACCTCACGTTTTCGTTGCCTGGGAGGGCGAGCATGTAATCCATCACAGCATCGGCCACTCGCGGCACAGCAAGGGTGGACGTCAGCATGATGGGCGTTTCGATTTCACCCAGCTCGTTCACTTGTGTCGAACCGGCAAGCTTTCCGAAAGCATTGCCGATAAAAACGGCACCTGGCACTTTCTGGCGGAACAGGTTCCCTTCATGCGGCAGGATGGCCGTCACACCCGTCCGGATGTCGTCGCCCCGGACAATCGTCGTGTGACCAACGGCGACGCCTTCAATATCGGTTATCGCGTTGAGCGGCCCCGGAGTCAGCACCCCCGGATTAATTCCCGCCTCACGTACGCGGGGCCTGTCATTCTGCTGTGCCCACACTACCCGCCACGCAAAGCTGGCGATGAAGAGGAAGACCGTTATGGCCACGGCTGATCGTTTCATGAGTGCCTCCACAGCAAAGTTGAGCGACAGATTATGGCAGTTGGAGCGAAAGTGCAACGGAAGGCGCGGCTAATCAGCAGCAGCCAAATCGGGACGGGGCACAATAGCCAATCTAATTAGAAATTGCGGCGGGGGACGAGCGGCGGGACGATCACGATTAACTGAGGCGAGGGGATTTCAACGCAAAAACGCAAAAACGCCAAGTTTTTTCTTTTGATCGTACGGCCAGAATCCGAAGCCCTGCCCGCCCTTTCACCTTTCGAGTCCTGAAGAAAAACCTGCTTTGCGTCTTTGCGTTTTTGCGTTGAAATCCCCCGTCCCGAGTGCGGACCGCAGGGTCAAACTCTATGCGACGGTTGCAGCCGCCTTCTCTTCGACGATGACGCCGTCGAACAGGTTAACGATTCGATCGGCACGTTCGGCGTAACGTGGATCGTGCGTCACGATGCAGATGGTGGATCCGTCACGGTGGAGTTCTTCGAGCAACGTCATGGTCGCTTCGCCATTCTTCGAGTCCAGGTTCCCTGTCGGCTCGTCGGCAAGTAGAATCGACGGCTTTCCGCCGAGAGCCCGGGCAACGGCTACGCGTTGCTGTTGTCCACCGCTGAGCTGGGAGGGATAGTGCTTGACCCGATGGGCCATCTCGACGCGTTCCAAGGCTTCGAGAACCCGTGTCTTGCGCTCGGAGCTCGGCATGCCTCGATAGATCAAGGGCAACTCGACGTTTTCATACACGCTCAGGTCACCGATCAGGTTGAAGCTCTGAAAAATGAATCCAATCTCGCGATTGCGGATCCGTGCGCGCTCGGCGAGAGACAGGTCAGCGACGTGCTTGCCGTTCAGCCAGTAGGTACCTTCACTCGGCGTGTCCAGCAAACCGAGAATTGACAACAAGGTCGACTTGCCGCATCCGGACGGGCCCGACATGGACACGTACTCCCCGGCATGGATGTCCATCTGAACGCCGGAAAGAGCATGTGTTTCCACATCGTCGGTGTAAAAAATCTTCGTAACGTTCTCAAGTCGAATCAGTTCCTGGCCTTGGTCGTTCATGTCATCTCCTGTCCCAAATAGTTCATGGCGTGGGGTTTCGTTGCGCTTCACCCTCGAATACGGATCGGCTCCAAGGAAAGTTCAAAGAACTTTTCCGAAGCCGCCTAACTCTATAGAAACGGTTCAGGGGAGTTTTGGTTACAAAGAAAATCTGGTCAGGGAAATAATGTCGGCATGGACTGGGAGGCCGACACGGCAGGCAAGGGGAGTTTCAACGCAAAGACGCGAAAACGCAAAGCAGGTTTTTCTTTAGGACTCGAAAGATGAACGGGCGGGCAAGACTTCGGATTCGGGCCGTGCTATCAGAAGAAAAAACTTGGCGTCTTTGCGTTTTTGCGTTGAAAAACATCTGCCGGTTCGACAGAAATGTACGGACTACACTGGTAGCCAGGTCGGGGAGATCAGTCTCCGGTCGTCGACTGGGTCACTTCGACGGCGGGTTTCTCGCTGGGATTCTGCGCCTTCTTTCGCTTCAATGCTCGATGGGCCGTCCAGCCCTGCCGGAGCAGCCGCAGCAGTATCCGCCGATTCTCAAACAGGAGGGTGAGCCAGTCGCGCAGGTTTCGTTGAGGAAAATAGATGCCCCGGAACGCGAGTCGGGCAAAGAACATCGTTGCACGCTCGCTGAACGGGCGGTGCTCGATCGATTCGTACGCAATCGCGATGGCTTCGCTGTCGTAGGAGCGGCGCCAAGCCGAACGTATCTCACCCTCAACTTCGTCCACGTCCATATCTTTTGGTGTAAACGCCATCTTGAACGGACGAAAATCGAGCCAGTGCTTGGGCCGGGTCAAGCGACCTTCATCAAGGAGGCGGTCATAGAGCGGCGTTGCCGGATAAGGGGTGAGAATACTGAACACCGGCAGTCCCGGAGGCCAGGACCGAATGGACTCGATCGTCCGATCCGCGACACCCTTACTGTCCCCATCCATCCCGAAAATGAACGAGGTGATGGTGTAAACACCCCTGTCGCTCAGCCGCGAAATAATTGGGCCGTATTCGTCCGGCTTGTTGAAGCCCTTGTGGACGTCCTTGAGAGCCTGCGCATCGATGGATTCCAGTCCGACAAAAATGAACTTTCCGCCACTGGCCGAAATCAAGTCGAGCAGTTCCTGATCCCGGAGCAGGTTGATGCTGACCTGCGCCACCCAGGGTATGACCGCGTCACGCGCGATGATCTCGCGCATCAACGATTTGGCCCGCTTCGGATTGATCGCAAAGTTGTCGTCGACGAAGAACGCGAAGATCTGGCCGTTTTCACGCTTTGCCCGTTTCTTCAGCCGAAGCAGTTCATCGACAACACTTTCGTTTGTCCGAAACCGGATGGACTTTCCGAAGAATCCGGTAACCGTACAGAAATCGCAACCGTAGGGACACCCGCGTCCTGTTTCGATCGGAACGATGTACATGCTCTTCCACGGCATGACTCCGGTTCCTTTCAAGACAGCATCCGCCCAGGGTGGAACGCGGCTGAGAAGATTGAACTGCTCGATATCCATCCGGTCCCAGGGTATGGCCGGATAATTCTCCAGAGAGGGCTTCACATCCTTGCCGGTAGCGTCGGAGGCCATGTAGACCTCCTGAAGTTCGCCGCGAGCGGCATCGGCCACGATTTGCGGCCATGTTTCGTCAGCTTCTCCCAGGGCAACAGCATCCGCATGGCGGGGACCGCCATCGCGACCGAGGGGTTCATCGGGCAGCTCCGATACATGAGGACCGCCCATGATTACCTTGACGCCCGCTGAGCGGATGGCATCTGCGATCACGTAGGCAGCAGAGGCCCGTCGCGTCATCGTACCGACGCCGGCCAACTCGATCTTGTTGTCCTTAACGAAACGGGATACTTCCTCTTCGCTGAACGGCCGCGCATTGGCATCGATCAGGAAGACCTTGTGCTCGGGCGGCGTGAGGGCCTGGAGGACGAACATCCAGAGGTGGGGCATGAAGTTCCGAGTCACTCCGTTGTCAGGCGTGTACAGAAGGATGTTCATAAGTAGTTTAGACTCTTCTCCTTGTGACCTACCGAGAATTCGAAACCGGCCTCGTAAGGTCGTCGATCATTATGCCGGATAAACGTCGCAATGTAATCTAGATTGAACAAAAACTGGAGTGCGCCCCGCAAACTGGAGAGTTATTTCCCCAGGATTAGTACAGGCC
>CAZOZZ010000109.1:0-14808 GCA_964584435.1 uncultured Solibacteraceae bacterium
TCCTTTCATTCAGCTAGAATGCCCAAGCTTTGCCTGGCGCACCAGAGGCGCAGAGTCTTCTTCTGGACCCTTCCTCTCTGCGCCTCTGCGGTGAAAATCCTTGCTCTGCGTTCCCTGCGTCTCTGCGGTGAGTATTCCGACTCCCGACGAAGGATGCTCCGCGACGACTGGTTGAGAAATGCGGGCTATGGTATAAAAGTCGGTTACTTTATGTGGGATTTGATTCGTTGGAGGCAGTATGGAATTCAGCCAGTCGGATGAGTTGCAGGAGATTCGACGCACGGTTCGCGAGTTTGCAGAAAATGAAATTCGCCCCAACATGATGGAATGGGACGAGAAACAGATCTTTCCGCGCGAAATCCTGTCCACTCTCGCCGAACTGGGTTTCATGGGCATCTTGATCCCCGCCGAGTACGGCGGTGCCGGTCTCGGCTACCAGGAATACAGCACGATCATCGAAGAGGTTTCCAGAGTCGACGGGTCGATCGGAATCTCGGTGGCCGCACACAACTCGCTGTGCACGGGCCACATCTACCTGGCTGGAACCGAGGAGCAGCGACAGAAATACGTGAAGCCGCTGGCAACGGGAGAGAAACTCGGAGCGTGGAGCTTGACCGAACCTGAAGCCGGCAGCGATGCGGCGGGGACACAAACCGTTGCGAGAAGGGACGGCGATTCCTGGATCCTGAACGGCCAGAAAACTTTTACGACACACGGGACCTACGGGGACATCTGTGTCGCAATGGCTGTAACGGATCGCGAGAAGGGCCACGACGGGATATCCGCCTTCATCATCGAGAAAGGAACGCCCGGGTTCGAAGCCAGTCACAAGGAAAACAAGCTTGGACTTCGAGCGAGCGACACTTCCACCGTCATTTTTGAAGATTGTCGAATTCCCGAGTCGAACCTCCTGGGTGGAGAAGGACAAGGCTTTCGCGATTCGATGAGAATCCTGGACGGCGGGCGGATTTCGATCGGCGCAATGGCGCTGGGCATGGCCCAGGGCGCGTACGAAGCAGCGCTCAACTACTCGAAGGAACGCAAACAGTTCGGCAAGCCCATTTCTCATTTCCAGGCCACCCAGTTCAAGCTCGCCGATATGGCTACCGAGATCGATGCAGCGCGCCTGCTGATTTACCGGGCAGCCTGGCTGAAGGATCAGGGGAAGACAACCACACTGGAATCGTCAATGGCCAAGCTGTTCGCTGGTGAGGTCGCCGTTCGAGTGGCTAACGAGTGCGTACAGATCCACGGCGGCTACGGTTTCATCAAGGATTACCCCGCGGAAAAGTTCTATCGAGACGTCAAACTCTGCACGATCGGCGAAGGGACCAGCGAAATTCAGCGCATGGTCATCGCCAAGCAGGTTCTTCGGGACTAGCTGTGTCCTCTAGAGTCCGCTAAGAAAACAACTTCGCAGAATTGGCGCCCAGATTTGCGTCAGATTTGGTCGCGACCGATTGAGCAGACCGGAGGAATGCCCGACATCTGCGATTGAGGAGCGGCCGAAGATGGCGTGAAGCTGGGCGCCAATCGGACAATCTGAAATATGTTCCTGCCATCCGCACCATGACGGACCTTCTAGAGCGCCTCCTGGACGGCGACACACGAGCGTTAGCGCGGGTGATCACGAGGGTTGAGAATCGCTCAGATGGAAGCGTGGAAATACTGCGGGATCTGTTTCCGCGCGGAGGCAGCGCGACGATCGTCGGGGTGACGGGCAGCCCGGGCTCCGGCAAGAGTACGCTGGTAGACAAGCTGGCGCTGTCCTACCGCACCTCGGAGAGGGCCGTCGGCGTGATCGCTGTTGACCCCAGCAGTCCGTTTACCGGGGGTGCGATTCTGGGTGATCGGATTCGGATGCACACGTTGGAGTCCGATCCCGGAGTCTACATCCGCAGCATGGCAACCCGGGGGCACCTGGGAGGGTTGGCGGCCGCGACGACCGATGTCGTGTCGGTCCTCGACGCCGCTGGCAGGGATCCCGTGATCGTCGAGACCGTCGGGGTGGGACAGGACGAGATCGACATCGTAAAACTGGCCGACGTCTCGGTGGTCGTGCTTGTGCCTGGAATGGGTGATGATATTCAGGCGCTCAAGGCCGGGATCATGGAGATCGGCGATGTCTTCGTGATCAACAAGTGCGATCGGCCTGGTGTCGACAAAATGCAGCGTGCGATCCAGGCCATGCTGTCGCTGGCCCCCAGCCACAACGATTGGGAACCCCCGATCGTCAAGGTTGTTGCAACCACGGGGGAGGGCATCGAGGAACTCAGGAAGACCGTCGACGACTGCCGCGAATACTTCGGCAACCAACCCGTTCAAAGTCAACGACGACGGAGGGCGAGCAGGGACCGGCTCATGAAGCTGCTGGAGGAACGACTTGTACAGTCCGCCCTGGGCAAGTTTCCGGAAGAAGAGTTTGACGCGGCGGTGGATCGTATTTCCCGCCGGGAACAGGACCCCTATTCCGTCGTCGAGGAGATCCTCGAACACCTGAAGAGGTTCACTTAATGATCATCGAACACATCGGAATTGCCGTAGAATCGCTTGCTGAAGCGGTCAGGACCTACCAGGACTGCCTGGGCCTGACGGTCTCAGGCTACGACGAAGTGGAGGGCCAGAATGTCCGCGTTGCGATGCTTCCAATGGGCGAAAGCAGGATAGAGTTGCTCGAACCCACGAGTCCCGAGTCTCCGGTCGCAAAGTTCATGAACAAGCGCGGCCAGGGCATCCATCACCTGGCGATCCGGGTCGACAACATCGAAGAATCGCTGGAACAGATGAAGAACGGAGGGGCACGATTGATCGATCAAACACCCAGACAGGGTGCCGGCAACACACGCGTCGCCTTCGTCCACCCCTCATCTATGAACGGTGTTTTGCTGGAGCTGGTCGAACATGGGAAATGACATTAGGATCGGAATTATCGGGGGCAGCGGCCTTTATGACATGGAGGGGCTGACGGACCTCGAAGAAGTTGCCGTCGACACGCCATTCGGAGCACCGTCGGACCATTACCGCACGGGCATGCTTGACGGCCACAGGGTCGCTTTCCTTGCCCGTCACGGGCGCGGACATACGATCTCGCCATCCGAACTCAACTTTCGAGCCAACATCTACGGCCTCAAGAAACTGGGCGTGGAACGGATTATTTCAGCCAGTGCAGTCGGATCGCTGAAGGAAGAACTTCACCCACTGGACATCGTTCTTCCTGATCAATTCTTCGATCGCACCAGAACGCGGATCTCGACTTTTTTCGGGGACGGACTTGTCGCCCACGTCAGTTTGGGAGACCCGATCTGCAGCGATCTTGCAGATGTCGTCGAGGGCGCCGGGTCCGACGCCGGGATCACAATCAAGCGCGGCGGAACCTACATCTGCATGGAGGGGCCGCAGTTCTCGACCAAGGCCGAGTCCAACACATATCGCGACTGGGGCATGGACGTCATCGGGATGACGAACCTCCAGGAAGCCAAGCTCGCCCGCGAAGCCGAGATCTGCTACACGACGATGGCCCTGGTGACCGACTACGACTGCTGGCACCCGCAGCACGATTCCGTGACGGTCAGTGAAATCATCGAAAACCTGACAAAAAACAGCGTGAATGCCCAGAAGGTCATCCGCTCGGCAATGAAACGCATGCCGGCGGAGCGTACGTGCGGGTGCCAGGACGCTCTCAAATACGCCCTGATCACGGACAAGGCCCGGGTTCCCAAGGAAACTAAGCAACGGCTGGCTCTGTTGGTCGGAAAGTACCTGGATTAGCCATCGTGTCCACTTTCGTTAACGACAACAGCGAACTTCGATCGGGCTGGAAGTTTGCGCTCTACCTCGTACTGTTTATCGTCTTCCTCTTTGCTACCGGAGCGGCGATTTCAATTCTGGTCGACCCTTCGAGTGCGGAGAGCGAAATCGGGTTTCTGGGGATCAACGCGCTCGCCCTGGCCATGCCGGCAGTTCTGGCTCTGCTGTTTATGGTCCGTTTCGTGGATCGGGTCCCGGTTGCCGCATTCGGAAGCGGGCGGCACGAAGGAATGGGAAAGGATTGCCTTTTCGGCCTGCTCATTGCGGCCGGCATGCTCGCTGTCTTTGGAGTGACTGCGGCGGTGACAGGTGGATTAACCATCGAACCAGCTGCACACGGTGACGGTTTCTGGGGCCGTTTCATAGTGGTTGTCATCCTGCTCGGTGTCTCCGCGTTCAGTGAAGAACTCGTGTTTCGCGGGTACCCGATGCAGATCCTGATGACCGGTGTCGGGCCGCTGCCCGCAATAGTCGTCATGTCGGGGCTGTTCGGCCTGCTCCACTACCTGAATCCCAATGCCACCTGGCTGGGTACTCTCAACGTGTTCCTGGCCGGAATGTTGCTCTCGCTGGCGTATCTGCGCACCCGGTCGCTCTGGTTTCCCTTCGGAATTCACATCGGATGGAATCTTGGACTCGGCCCGATATTCGGGTTTCCGGTATCCGGCCTGACAATCAGCTCGATATGGACCAGCCGGGGCGTTGGGGATGCATGGATGACAGGCGGCGAATTCGGCCCGGAGGGAGGCGTCCTCGGCACGCTCGCAATCATAGTGGCGGTCGTTGCAGTTCAGTGGACGCGTTCAGTGGACGTCAGCCAGACGTTGCGGACGCTCCTGCTTGCGCACTCGAGTAAGGTATACACAGGACCCATAACCGGGAGTACGGATCCCGCGTAGTTTTGGCCCGACAGGAACGATCCGCGGGCTGGTATCAAGGAAAACATAAATGAAATCTTCTATTCTCGTGGTCGGCTCGGTCGCTCTCGACTCGGTCAAGACGCCGTTCGGAGAGGCGGATGAAGTTCTCGGTGGCTCGGCAACCTACTTTTCGGTCGCGGCCAGCTTCTTCTCCCAGGTTCGAGTCGTGGCGGTCGTTGGTACGGACTTCAGCAACGACCATTCCGCCGTATTCAAACGGCACAATATCGATACGGATGGTCTCGTGCGAACGGACGGGCGAACGTTCCGTTGGAAGGGTGAGTACGGCTACGACCTGAACGAAGCTCACACGCTCGACACCCAGCTGAATGTATTCGAATCGTTCAAGCCCACAATACCCGAGTCCTACAGGGCGTCGGACCACGTCTTTCTCGGAAATATCGATCCGGAACTGCAGCTACAAGTGCTGGGGCAGATCGAAAAGCCGCGCATCGTGGCATGCGACACCATGAATTTCTGGATCGACGGCAAGCTCGATGAGCTGAAGAAGACCCTGGCCCATGTGAACATCCTCCTCATCAACGACGGCGAAACCCGCATGCTGGCCAACGAAGCAAACCTGGTCCGGGCGGCCAACAAGATCATGGCCATGGGACCGACGACCCTGATCGTCAAACGCGGCGAATACGGCGTCCTGATGTTCAACGAAGACTCGATTTTCGGGGCTCCTGCTTTTCCGCTTGAGGAGGTTTACGACCCGACCGGAGCCGGAGATTCCTTTGCGGGTGGCTTCATGGGGTATCTGGCCCATGCCGGAGAGATTACGGACGACGTTTTGCGGCAGGCAATCATCTTCGGATCGGTGATGGCTTCTTTCAATGTCGAGCAGTTCAGCCTGGACGGACTGTCCAAGCTCACCCGCACCGACATCGATACTCGCTTCGGACAGTTCAAGAAGTTGACGCATTTTGAGGCGCTCTAGTTCATAGGGTCGGGGAAGTCGGCTGGCAACGATGATTCCGTTTGCAAAGACACAGGCGTTGGGCAACGACTTCATCCTGGTGGAGCTCCGACTGCTTCCCGACGACGAATACTCCGATCTATCGAAGCGGATCTGCGATCGGCATCTTGGAATAGGTGCTGACGGATTGATCGTGTGGGGAGAAGGTCACGATGGCTTTGACCTCAGGATCTTCAACATGGACGGCAGTGAAGCGGAATGTTCGGGTAACGGCCTGCGGTGCGTGGCTGCATACCTGGTGAAGTCGGAACGTGCCGATAGGGACGTCATCCGGTTGCGCACCGTCTCAGGCTCGTATCTGCTCCGAGCTGTGGGCGACCGCTTCGAAGCTGGGATGGGTCGGCCGCGTCTGGGATCTCGAGAGATTCCATTCCTGGCCCCGACCCCGCTGGAACAGGTCGTGGACTACCCGCTGGACATCGACGGCAATCGCCTCCGGATCACGGCCTGTTCAACCGGCAATCCCCATTGCTCGGTCTTTGTCGATTCGATCGAACGCCGTGCGATAGAGACACTGGGACCGAAACTGGAACGTCATCCTGCCTTTCCCAACAGAACCAACGTCGAGTTCATACGTGTCATGAATCGGCATGAGATTGAGGTGGGTTTCTGGGAACGTGGAGTGGGAGAGACGTTTGCGTCGGGTACGGGTTCCTGTGGAGCCACCGTTGCTTCGATTCTCAATGGAAAGACAGAACGAAAAGTGAGGGTCCATACCCGAGGCGGTGTCCTCGATGTGGAGTGGTCCGAAGGCGGCACCCTCACCCTCACCTCGACGGCAAGCGTTGTCGCCGAAGGACAGTACCTGGATCAAGAATAACGTCGCATTCATACCAATTCTCTCCTGCAGCTTTGGAGTATTCACAGGAGTCGTCATGAACACTGTATTAGATGTCGCAATCATCGGAGCCGGCCCGACAGGACTGGCCACCGCACTCGAGGCACAGAAGCATGGCGTCGACTACGTCGTCATCGAAAAAGGCTGCCTGACAAATTCGATCTTCTACTTCCCCACGCAAATGATCTTCTTCACGACGCCTGAGAGGCTCGAAATCGGCAACATGCCTCTAGTGTGTGAACGGGAAAAACCGAATCGGAACGAGGCGCTCAAGTACTACCGGAAAGTGGCACAGGCTGCTCAGCTGAAAGTCCGCCAGTACGAGGAGGTTCTCGGCGTCACCGAAAACAACGGAGTCTTCGAGGTCAAGACGACCACAGACACCTACAGAGCGAAGAACGTGGTCCTGGCTACCGGCTACTATGACAACCCGAATTTACTCGGGGTGCCCGGAGAGGACCTGCCTCACGTTTCGCATTACTACACCGAAGCCCATCCTTTCTTCGACCGCGACGTCGTCGTGATCGGAGGCAAGAATTCCGCGGCCGAAGCGGCCCTTGAGCTCTTCCGAAGTGGCGCTCGGGTGACGCTTCTCCACCGGGGAAGCGAACTGGGACAATCGATCAAGTACTGGATTCGCCCGGACATCGGGAACCGAATCGAGGGAAACGAAATTGAGGCCCACTTCAATGCCGTTGTCGAAGAGATCACACCAACCCACGTTCGTGCGCGAAAGGACGGCACGGTACTTGAAATCAAAGCCGACCAGGTCTTCGCACTGACCGGATACCACCAGAGCACGAAGTCCTTCGAGCAACTCGGCGTCCGATTCGACACGGAGATCCTGGAACCGGAATACAACACTGAAACTTACGAAACCAACGTCCCAGGCGTCTTCCTGGCCGGCACAATCGTAGCCGGAAAAAAACACCGTGAAATATTCATCGAGAACGGCCGGTTCCATGGGGAGTCCGTGATCCGAACAATCGCCGCACGCATTAACAAGACTTAGCCTGTCCTGTCACCAGGAGTAGACCGACAACAGTTCGGACTTTCAACGCAAAGACGCGAAGGCACAAAAGGATTCTTCTTAAGCAACGGGGATTCCCAGAAGAAAATCTTCGCGTACTTTGTGTCTTTGCTTTGAAAATCCGATAACAGCCGAACGGCCGTCCTTCTTGGGAACGGAATGTTGCTAGTCGCCGGCTACTTCTTCGGGTGCGTGGGCGGCGACGGCATCTTCGTACTTATCGTGGAGTTCGATGCCGAAGTATTCCTCGACCTGGGCGGTGGGGTACATGGCGATCGCGTCCCAGGCCATTCTTTCGCAGACGTTCACACAGATTTTGCAACCGATGCATTCGTCGAATCGGACCTGGACGGGTTCAACGATCACGTAGACGTTGTCGGACAGATCGCGTGGCACGTGTTCGATGCAGTCGACCGGGCAGAAGGGTATGCAGGCTTCGCAACCGGTGCAGTTGTCGGGGTTCACGACCGCGAGGATCTTCGGTTTCTTCTTCTTGCGGGTGATCTTCCCCGGTGCTTCCGGAATGATCGCGGTCGGGTTCGATTTCTTTTTACTGACTGCCATATATAAGATCCTTCAGGGGTGAGGAGCTTATTGTATCGCGAAAACTCGCGATACGTTCCACCGCTTCTCCAATTTGATTGTTGGGCGTCGAGGCCCCAGCCGTCAAACCTATCGTTTGCGGGCCGGAGGCCAGCCAGTCAAACGTCCGGGTCTCTCGATTGTGGCCGGACTCGCTCCCGTACACCTTGTGCCGAATTTCGCTCGCGCTCACGATCGACGAGGCTTCTTCTATATGAAAAGCGCGCGTAAAGCCGGATGCGACCCGGGCCAGGTTGGCCGTGTTGGAGCTGTTGTAACCGCCAATTACGATCATCAGGTCTACGTGTTCGGACCCCAGAGCCAGGATAGCGCCCTGTCGGTCCTCGGTGGCGCTGCAGATGGTGTCGAACGAAATGAAACGATCGGCCAGATCATCATCGCCGTACTTACCGGCGAGTGCCACGCGGAACATCTCAGCAATCTCCAGCGATTCGGAGCTCAACATCGTCGTCTGGTTTGCCAGACCGATCCGGGCCAGATCAACGTCCGGGTCAAACCCCTCCGACATCGCCTGCCCGAATCGCCCGATGAAATCACTCCGATCACCACCGGCAACGATATAATCACAGACGTATTGGGCCTCGGTCTTGTTCCGAACAACAAGGTAGTGCGAACCGGGGTGTAACGACGTCCTCGAAAACGTGGCACGAGTTTCCTCGTGCTCGAACTTACCGTGGATGATGGAAGTGACTTCCCGCCTTCCATAACCTTCGACGTTCTTCCACACGTTGAGAACCGAGCCGCATGTCGTGTCGACAACGACACAACCTTTCTCCGACAGCACGTCTAATTCCTTCCTGGGAACACCGAAGGCCGGAATCAGGACGACGTCGTCGATCTCCAGTTGGTCGAATTTCCCCTCGCCTTCGGGAAGGAATCGGATTCCCATCCGCTCTAGTTCCTTGTTGACGTGCGGGTTGTGAATGATCTCGCCGGTCAGAAAGATGCGGCGGTCCGGAAACCTGGTCACCGTCTCATAAGCGTATTCTACGGCTCGTTCGACACCGTAGCAGAACCCGAATTCCTCGGCCAGGCGAAACGTGAGGTCGCCTATTTCGAGCCTGAAACCTCGAGCCCGCATCAAGTCGACGATCCGGCTGCAGTAGTTTTCCTGGAGTTGGGGACGGATCTCAGAACGCAGGCCAAAGCCTTTCTGAAAGTACGTCTGGCCCATATGCCACGATTGTAACACACGACTGATTGTGCTAATTTCGGGCTTCATCGAGGCCTGTGAGGAACTGTATTGGCGAAAAAAAAAGCAACGATTACTGCTATTGCCCACCACGTACCAGAGACTCGCCTAACGAACCACGACCTGGAGAAAATCGTCGACACGACGGACCAGTGGATCAAGGACCGAACCGGGATCAGCGAACGCCGGATGGTATCGAAAGGAACTGCTACAAGCGATCTGGCGGCAGGGGCAGCACGGCGGGTTCTGGAGAAAAGGGGTATCGGGGCCGAGGAACTCGACCTGATTATCGTCGCCACGGTCACGCCGGACATGTTCTTTCCTTCGACGGCTTGCATCGTGCAGGAAAAGATCGGCGCCTCCAATGCCTGGGCCTTTGACCTGCTGGGTGCGTGTTCCGGATTCCTCTACGCCGTAACGACCGGAGCACAGTTCATCACGGCCGAGAGCCACAAGAAGATTCTGATCATCGGTGCCGACGTGATGACCTCGATTCTCGATTTCGAAGACCGTAGCACCTGCGTACTATTCGGCGATGGAGCTGGAGCGGTACTGCTGGAACCCACCGAAGGCAACAACGGCGTCTTCGACTGGATTCTTCGCAGCGACGGGGGTGGGGGCCAGTTTCTCTACATGCCGGGCGGGGGAAGCCTGAATCCGTCTTCCGAGGAAACGGTCCGCCAGAAGATGCACTATGTTCATCAGAACGGGCGAAACGTCTTCAAGTACGCAGTCAAGGGTATGGTTGAGGTGTCGAAGGCGATCCTCGAACGAAACAGCCTGACGACGGATGATCTGAAGCTCTATGTGCCCCACCAGGCGAACCTCCGGATCATCAAGGCGGCCGCGGAGAAACTCAAGCTGAATGACGCTCAAGTCGCCATCAATATCGATCGCTACGCCAACACGACCGCCGGGACCATACCGATCTGTCTGTCCGAAGCGGCGGAGGGCGGCAGGATCGAGAGAGGCGATCTGCTTCTCCTGGCCAGTTTTGGAGCTGGTTTTACGTGGGGGAGTCTGCTGTTGAGGTGGGATCTGTGAAGAATGGCTATTGGCTGTTAGCTATTAGCTGTCAGCTTTTGGCGGGCAGCAGGCAGCGAGCAGCACCGGATTTCCCGAGAACGTGCGGTTGACCCTTCCCGACCTTGGACCTCCCCGCTCCCATCCCCAAATCTGCACCAATCTGTGTAATCCGCGTAAACGTTTTCGGCCTCCCACTTCCCCGACCTTGGACTCCACCCAATTTTTCCCGATCCGCATAAACACTCGAACTTTATTATTATCAACGACTTAAATTGACACTAATGTAATATCTGAAAAAATCCGAAAAAGAATTGAGAAAGACGTATTTTTGACAGCAATGTCAAATCTACTGTTGTGTAAGGCGGAATAAAAAAAGCAGCCGAGCTTCGTTGTACGAGACACTTTTCCGATACCGTCCCTGGCTGAGAAAAGCAATCATAAACACGAAGCACGGCAACGAAAAAAGCCCTCGCGAAAGCGAGGGCTTTTTCATTTGTGCAGCCCAAGTATTGGGACCGCCAGCAAGCAACTCCGAGGCACCAGCTGACCGCTGCCTGCTACCCGGCCAGGGTCAATGCCAGATGGCAGCAGAGAGAACCTCGAACCTGCCCATCACGCAGTACCGACCTTGGGGCCCATTTCCATTCCCTGTGTTTGGGAACACCCTCCAACCGGGCTTCGAAGAGCTCCATCTTGAGAACGTAGGCCAGACGCTCCTGGGTACCCGTGGCAAGGACTCCGATCGGCTCCAACCGAACTCCCAGCTTTTCGCGGCCGATGCGACGAACCACGTCCTCAGGCAACTCCCCCTGTCGGCAGGTCCCGGCGGGCAAACCCCATATTCCGGGCAGCTCATCGTCGTTTTCGGGTCTCTTGACCGTCAAAATATTGCCGTTTTGGACGACCAGAACAGCAACGGAATGTTTGGCAGGTTTGGGGTCAGGAGGAGCCGGCATGGCACATAGGCCCTTTGAAATCTAATGTTTGTATTCGTCCAGCCAACCCCCGAACCTCCAGATGTCCCGGAGAACTGTAGCCAGGGGTGGACGCCGGCGGCCATAGGCGGTTTGAAATCGCCAGCTCAGGTACTTCCGGGGTGGAAAGGGTAGAAACGGGAACCGCTTGTACCAGTCGGCGGGTACGATACGCAGATAAAAACGGGCCAGCGACCAGGCAACGTCCAAACGCCTCACGGCGCCCATGCTATCATAAACCCATGAAAATATTCGGCATCTTGCTGTCGATGTTTATCTTTATTCCCCTGGTAGAATTCGCTCTTCTCATCGAAATCGGACGGCGTCTCGGCACACTTCCAACACTGCTCCTGATCTTCGGAACCGGCGTCGTTGGAGCATATCTGGCTCGCCTGGAGGGCATCAGGATCCTCTACCGTATCCAGCGCGACTTCCGGGAAGGCGTGATGCCGGCCGAACAGCTTTTTGACGCCGTCCTCGTTCTCATAGCCGGCGTCGTTCTGCTGACGCCGGGCCTGCTGACCGATGTCGCCGGCCTCCTCCTGTTGTTCCCACTCACCAGATATCCGATCAAGGCCTTCATCAAGCGGAGAGCTCAATCCTGGGTCAACAGCCATCAGGTCCGCATTGAGATGTAGCCGCGCCCTGCCACACCGTCCTCCACATTGACCGCCGGCAACTCGTCCTTGTTCCCTGGTAGTGGAATCGCACGACACCGCAAGCCATCTCTCCACCATTGAACCTCGCATCCCTTACCGCTACACTGGGGGAGCCCTTCCCTTTTTCCTTTCAGCTACAACCTATGATTTTCAAAACTCGAAGCGGTGCCGTCTATGGCATCGATGCGTCCCCGGTCGAAGTCGAGGTAAACATCGCAACGCGTGGCAACGGCGAATTCCAGATCGTCGGCCTGCCCGACTCCGCCATTCGCGAGTCCCGTCCACGAATACGATCCGCAATCCGCAACAGCGGGTTCCGGTTCCCCCACGAACAGATAACCGTAAACCTGGCTCCAGCCAACCTCAGGAAGGAAGGTTCGGCATTCGACCTTCCCATGGCGATCGGGATTCTCGGAGGTACCGGTCTCATCCAACCGGATCTGTCAGATTGCGTCTTCGTCGGTGAGTTATCGCTGGACGGACGCCTTCGCCCGATCCGTGGCGTGCTGTCGATCGCGATGCTTGCACGCAAGATGGGGATCTCGAAACTGATCGTTCCTGATGGAAATGCGACCGAAGCGGCCGTGGTCGACGGTGTGTCGATCTACCCGATAAAAACACTCACCGAGGCCGTCGACCTTGCAAACGGAAGCGATCAGAGGGAACCATTGGCCGTGAACGCCTCCGATCTGCTCGCACACTCGACGTCGAACGGCAAAGACTACCGTGATGTGCGCGGACAGCAAGACGCGAAGCGGGCGATCGAAGTTGCGATTGCAGGTGGCCACAACATATTGATGATCGGCCCACCGGGATCGGGAAAGACAATGCTGGCTCAGCGCATCCCTTCGGTGATGCCACCGATGGCCTTTGAGGAAAGCCTCGAGACGACACGCATCCATTCAAGCTCAGGCTTGCTTGCCAACGGGAACGGACTGATCGGTGATCGGCCCTTCAGGGCACCACATCACAGCATTTCGGCCGCGGGACTCATTGGCGGGGGTACGATCCCCCGCCCCGGTGAGGTGAGCCTCGCCCACAACGGCGTACTTTTTCTCGACGAGTTGCCCGAGTTCCCGCGTCATGTGCTCGAAGTCTTACGCCAACCTCTCGAAGACGGTTGACGTTGTAACCACCCGCATAACTGATTCAATAGTAGACATTTACGTGCCGTTTGAAGGAGAAACAACATGAAGCGACTTCTAGGAGGGCAGATGAAGATCCGATTCCAACCGACGAAGATCTTTCGCGGCGATGAGAGCATTCCCGTTCCAATGAGTGTTGCGACGTGCCCAAACTGTGAAAAACGAGTTCTGGCTGAACTGTCTTCGTGGGATCCGATCGGCGCCGAAGGCCCCTGGGTCAGACCGTACGATTTCACTCTGCACTGCGAGTCCGCGATCGCATGTTGTGATTACGATGATGAGTTCTGGAGTGACGTAGCTCTATGGGTCCGTAGTGTCGTAGTTGAGTTGCCATGATAGGGAGTGTGGACAACATGCCCCCAGCGAGCCGAAACCTTAGAGTGTCTGTCAGGTTTTCCGTCTCGGGGGTAGATCAGTTTACAGTCCCACCTTTCCACTGTGTCTACAATGGTATTACTGGTCAACGAAGTCATCCTCATCAACGTTGGGGGCGAGGCGGTAGCTGTTAACCGCGCATCTGCGATAATACATTCGTTCGCCGTGGAGGGTTATGAATCTAGCGTGCTTTGCCGTCAGAACCGTGAGGATGGGAACCAACGCATCGCTAGGCGCAGACAGCACACCGTCCAATTTGCCGTCCCGAGAACAGAGTGAACCCACGGCGAGAGGCTCCATGTTCTGCCTTTTCTCCTCGACAAGCGTTGTGTCTGGGATCAAAGTCACTTCCGCGGCGGAGTCTTTGAAGGCTTTGGGATGTAGCACACGCCCCTTCAATTCAAGGTGCCGAAACTCCATGAAGGGATCGTCAGGTTCCCGCATTCGGTTAGTCCCAAAACTGTATTCCCAGTTCCAATCAGTGATCTCCACAACATAGTCGACCGGTTCGTCCCTGCGTTTCTTCTTCTTTTGCTTGCGCTTTGTTCCTGCCATGCCAGTCTCCGCTTGCCCACTGCCTGCGTCATGACCTTCGAAAGCAGTGTCATGCCTGACTCAGGAACGGGGGTGGTCCCTGGCTTAGTCGGGCCAAAAGTAGTGTGTCCGGCCGCAGGGCTGGACTAACCTATCCTCGGCACTGCCCTCCAAGGCATGAAGATCGCGAGTCCACTCCTCCCTGAGTGACTCGAGCACGGCCAGGGCAGAAATGGCCGCGTCCCATTCATGTTCGTTCGCTGGCTCAATCGTGAGTCCTAAGCAGGTACCCATCCAGCCGTCCATCAATGTCTTGCGGCTCGTGTAATCGTACTTGTCGCGCGTCAGGTGCCAGTAGAGAACCTTGGGATGAGTTTCGGTGATATACAAGTCCGGGTGCACTTTTCTGACGCACACAAGGGTTGCCATCCCATTCAATCCCATTGAACCGAAGAGCCCGTTTGGGGAAATGATGCTGTTGCGGATCTCCGGGTACTGTTCACGAAGCCATAGGTCGGCTGGGCGCCATCCACTCGGGCCGGTGCTCCAACACGTCAGGCTGTCGACGCCGAGGCCGAGCAAAGAGGACACTCTGGAGACAGCTCTGATGACGTGCTCCGCCGTTTCTAGCGTCGCAGTGGACAGTCTACTTGCTCGTCCGTCATCTACGACATGTAGCCCGTCAGAACATTTCAGACAGAGATCCCTAAAAAACTAAGAGAC
>CAZOZZ010000110.1:0-14617 GCA_964584435.1 uncultured Solibacteraceae bacterium
GGCCTGTACTAATCCTGGGGAAATAACTCTCCAGTTTGCGGGGCGCACTCCACTTTCGAAGCATCTTTGAGACCAGCCCGTTAGGGATCACGGTGGTCGGATTGAACCGTCAACTCATCGAGGTGAACGCCTCCTTCTGCAAGATGTTTGGATACTCTCGCCCCGATATGCTGTCCCTCCCTGTGGATCACTGGACGCACCCCGACGATCGTGGAAGGCACAAAAAGGAGAACGACGAGCTCATCAACGGAGAGATCCCCGTTCTCCGAACCGAAAGAAGCTATATACACAAGAGCGGGGCGGTGCTGACGACCAACCTCACGGGATCGATCGTTCGGGACGGAAATGGCGAACCGCTTTACGCGGTCGTCATCCTCGAAGACATCACCGAGCGAAAAAAAGCGGAGGAAAAGCAGCGTCGGATCGATTCTACTCTCAGGCTGATGGCGGACCATGCGACTGATGTCATCTACAGGGTTCGGTTCGAGCCGTGGCGATACGACTACATCAGCCCGTCATGTAAGAAGACATTCGGCTAAGCTCCCGAAGAATTCTATGCCGACCCCGACCTCATCCTGAAGATCATCCATCCGGACGACAGGGCCCCCTTCACCGAATAGAAAGATGGGTCGAACCTCGACCTCCCGAAGGCGGTGCGGATTCTTCACAAGGACGGTCGGATCGTGTGGACGGAAATCAACCGGACCATCGAACGAGACGAGGAAGGCCGACCGTTGTTCCTTGACGGCATCGCACGGGACGTAACCAGGCGGATGCACGCTGAAGCCTCACTTCGAGAAAGTGAAAAGCTTGCCGCGACCGGTCGCGTCGCCGCCGGGATTGCACACGAAATCAACAACCCGCTTGCCGGAATAAAGAACGCCTTCTCACTGATCAAGACCGCTGTCCCCCAGGATCACCCGCATTTTGAGTATGTCGGGTTGATCGATAAAGAGATTCAGAGGATTGCGGGCGTCGTCCGGGGAATGTTCGACCTCTACCGCCCAGCGACCGACCCGATCATCACGTTCCGGATCGGCGAGACCTTGAACGACGTCCTCCTGTTACTGGAGCCGATCAGAATGGAACACGGCGTAGAACTGGATGCGGAACTCGAAGGTGAGGATGAAACTCTTTACCAACCCGAGAACCTCTTCCGCCAGATTCTCTTCAACCTTGTCCGGAACGCCATCGAAGCGGCGGAGACTGGATCCGTGGTCCATATCCGGGTGCGTGTGGACACAGAAGACATTCGGATTGGGGTTGAAGACAGCGGTCCTGGCGTTCCGGCCGAGCTTGCAGAACAGATATTCGAACCGTTTTTCTCGACGAAGACCGGATCGGTCGAATCCGGCCTCGGCCTGGGTCTTTCCGTATCCCGCACGATCGCTCAATCCCTTAACGGCCGGTTAACCCTTCGACATCACCGTGATCCTACGTGTTTTGAGGCCGTTGTGCCGGTTAAAGCCGACTCCCCCATGAGCGAGGTGTCATGAGCCCGGAACGCATCCTTAATTGTGGACGATGAAGACACGTTTCGCGAGTCTACCCGTGTGCTGGTGGAACAGGCCGGATACACATGCGATGCGGCCGCGAACACGGCGGCCGCGGAAGACATGATCCGGGACACAGAATACGCTCTCGTCATCTCCGATATCCGCATGCCGACAAACGACAACCTCGAGTTTGTGCGTCGCTTGGCTCAGGAAGCAAATGGCATTCCGGTGATTCTGGTCACGGGATACCCGACGCTCGAAACCGCCGTCGCTGCCATTGATCTGTCGGTGGGCGGATACCTGGTCAAACCGTTCGAGATCGAGGATCTGTTGAACCAGATCCATCGATGCCTGTTGGCTCGTCGCAACTTCGAAGACTCACTGGACCACACAAAACTGGTACTGAACAATTGCAGGAATGTTCTGGAAAGCGTTGAAGAAATGGTCGTAAGGGCCGAGCGGGCGAAGCCGGGCACGAAACGCACTCAAGCACTTCCGTCGGCTTCAACCAACAAGACATCGATGGTGGCCGCTCTCGAGGAAACAATTGCGGTACTGGAAAAGACCACGAGTTCTTTTCGCTCCAAGGAACTGGCACGACTACGCCGCAGGCTGGAGAAGATCGTGAAGGGGGAACCGGCGGCAGAATTAGATTGAGTCAGATCGCAACCTGAAGTAGATTAGGCCATTGGTGCGACGCTGACCCATCGACTTCGGATGGGCCGCCTTATCGGACAGGTTTTAGATCTGTAAGTTCAGGGCACGCGGAAAGTCCTGTTGTGGGAACTCTCCGGCGTGCCTTTTTTGTTGCCCAGTCGTTACTGTCCCGACCTTTTGATTGAGCGACCCCGTTGGAATCTGAATGTCGTCAACATCGATAGTACCGGAGCAGGAAGCTGGGATACGTATACTGATCGTATCCGACGATCGTTCCGTCCGAGAGACACTGGAAGGCTTCGTTCGAACCTCGGATTACCCGTCAACCTGCCGAGCATGCGTCTCGGCCGAAGCTGAGAGTACGGCTGAATCTTGCCGGCCCGGCCTCCTGATCATGGATCTTTCCCCATCCCAGACAACGGACGGCATCGACCTTGCGGAACGTGTTAGCCGGAAGCGGCCCGTGCCTCTGGTCTTCGTTATAGGTGAACTCAACAGCCCGACCCTCGCGCGGGCCGTCGGCTCCGATCCGCTCGGGTTTATTTCCAAACCGTTAAAACCAACCAACATCCAGGCTACCCTGGCTCTCGGCATGAAACGGCTGGAGCAAGCAAGGAAAGCCAGTCGCAGCGCGGAGCGAATCCGAGCCGGTATGGAAACCCTGTTGCGTGCGGGTATGTCGGGGCTACCGGGAGGGCCGCTTCCAGACTCGGGAGGTTCTGGCGACCCGAACGGGTCGGCTCCGGCCGGGTCCGAGGAGTCGTCGAAAATCAAACATCTGGAAACGATTCTGGATCGCATCGCAATGACCCTGACGGCGGTTGACGATGCTTCCCCCTCCACGGCCGGAGCCTCCCTCCCATGGACTCGACTACCCCGCTTGACCGCTCGCGAGCGAGAGGTCCTGAGGTGGCTCGCCTCAGGTCAAAGGGTGGCCACTATCGCCACAAAACTGAACGTTGCGCCGAGCACTGTTCGCAACCATCTCAAGTCTATTTTCCGCAAGCTTGAAGTTCGGTCGCAGACGGAGCTCCTGGAACTGGTGAGCGACCTGAAGTGAGAAATGCGGTACGGCTGACCGAGGACACGGGATTCCCGGCGGCAAAAGACTGATCGACTCCGAAAGCCGTGCAATCCGTCCATATTCTTCAACTTTTTCAGCAGATGGCCTTCTGTCTCCTCCAAAAGCCCCATCGATATGCTGGGTTTTCACTGTCGCCATAGAAAGTTCTCGGAACGTTTTGGGCAAACCTCCCGTTTCAGCCTACCAGTGCCCTCCCTCAGGAAGATCGGACCGAGTCCCCCACGACCGCGCCTAGTCAACTCGACCGAACGCCCGTCGAGATCAACCAATCGAGAAGAAGCCTGCAATTACGTCAATTCCATCAAGGCGGTTGCAATCAGGCATTTAGGGTCCGACTTATTATAGTTATTGACCTGTTTCCCTTATGTGCAGTCTTTTACGGCTATCAATTTGGCCATTCTGGGGATATCTATGGCTACTCCATTTGCTGATACAAAAGGTGTTGGACTTGGGTTGATCTTCGAGTACCCGAGAGCAATCGAATACGCGGAAAGCCGAAACCAGGTCGTGTGGCTGATCCGACTTGACAGTGACCGTCCTTCCCCGACTGCGGCTGGAACAGCAACGGGGAACGAGCAAAGGCGATGAAGGAGCAATGAAATGAGTTCACAAGTTCAAATCTCGATCGACCCACCATTGGCTGCACTACTTCAAGGTGTCGCAGAACAGGATCAGCGCACCCTCGATGAAGTCGCCAACGAAATCCTGGCAGCATGTATCGACGACGACGTTGACCTGGCCTCCCTCAAACGTCGGTACAAGATGCTGGGCGAGGCGGGTCAGGCCGAACGCAGTGCTCCGACCGAAGTGCCGTCGGCGGCTGAGGCTACGACTACCGGCCCCCCTCCCTTCAGCGAAATACTGCTGCAGTTTGACGCGATGTCGAGCGTCGACAACCTGCTGGCAAATTGCTTGAACGAAATGGGGCTGGAGCTCGAGTCCAAGCCGCATACGTCGGGCGAGAAAAGGGATTTCATCGGATGGAGTTGCTTGATACCGAAAGCCAAGGGCGAGTATCTGGCGTGGCTGGACATCCGGATCAGCATGGACAAGGACTCCTGCCAGAACATCTACCAGTCGATGTCCGGAATGGAAGCCGATTCGGATGAGGAACTGCGGGACGCACTGTCGGAAACGCTCAACATCCTGCAGGGCTCAATCAAACACACGCTCGAGGCCGAGGGGGCCGAGGTGTTCGCACCATTCCTGCTGATGTCGGCGCTGGCGGCGGAAATCGAGAGTCGCATAAGTGCGGGACGAGTGGGGACATACGAGTTCGGCTCGGACGACATGACGATTCAGGTTCAGGTGATCGAGTCCGAACCGCAGGTGGCCGACACCGATGCCACGAAGCTGCAACCTGATGAAGTCCTGGCAGATAGGGTGA
This sequence comes from uncultured Solibacteraceae bacterium, assembly GCA_964584435.1. Classification (GTDB taxonomy): domain Bacteria; phylum Acidobacteriota; class Terriglobia; order 20CM-2-55-15; family 20CM-2-55-15; genus CAZOZZ01. The sequence goes on from CAZOZZ010000110.1 coordinate 4,625, forward strand.
TGTCCAGTAACGATGTCGCCTTGATGAACGAAGGAACGCCGCTGACCCAGAAATATATCGAGAGGCTTGAAATGGTCCAGGAAAGACGACAAACGAAGAGCTTCAAGATCATCAGGCCATCGGACCTGACCAAGCTGTTCGTCAAGAAAGCTTCCTGAGCGGGATTACCGATATTCAACTTTACATGGAGGAGATGCCATGAGCTACAAAGCGCTAATCATTGATGACTCACCACTGATGAGAAAGATGGTCGAACGCAGCCTGCGTGCAACCGGACTGGATCTGGAGGCAGTTTTTCAGGCTGGTGATGGTCAGCAGGGACTCGACGCCTTGAACGATCAACCCGTGGACCTGGTTCTGTGCGACATGAACATGCCGAACATGAACGGCCTGGAGTTCGTGAAGTCGACCGGCGACATGTCCGATCGCCCCCTGATTGTCATGGTTACGACCGAAGGTGCCGACAGCCCCGGCGTCAGCGGAGCCCTGGCGGCCGGAGCGCAGGGACACCTGAAGAAGCCGTTCAAAGTGGATGAATTTGAAGAGAAAGTGCGGCCCTTGCTCGAAGCAGCCTGACCTGGCCAGCAGCACTGCGACGGTCAGCGACGATAGGTGGCACTGGAGTTGGAGCGTCTTCCCGAGTCTTGGGACGGCTCCCTGATATCTTCGACGGGCTGAATTCTCTTCCGGAACTGGCCGAGCGAGAGCTTCATGACGACCTCGCCAGAACCAGCAAAGGAAACGTCGTAACCCGGCGACCATCGACACGGGCGTCCAGTCCTTCCAGCACCCTCCCTCGTCCAGGCCGGACCGGGATCTTGCGAAAACCGAATTCAGCCGTCTCCTGCATGGTCGTGAAGGGATCTGGAACCAGGGAAAGCATCCTCCGCTCCAGGTTCTCATCCCGATCGTAGCTCCGCCGGTAGTTCTCCACGCGCTGGGCCAAGGCCCGCTCTCCTTCCGCGGCGTTCTCAGCCACGGGGAAAGCCCGTCTACTGAAGTGTGGTGTTGAAAGGCAAACCGTCGGTACCGAAGAAACGCATGGTGCCGTTGGCCGTCTGGCCGGCAATCCCGCTGAACAGGATCGTCTGGGTGCTCCAACCGCCGCCATCGACCAGATGGGGAAACAGAAATTCGGTGGTCGTCGTGGCCGCTGCCTCATTTGTCGGCGTGGTTGTGGTGATCAGAAACTCCTGCCGCTCATTGGTGCGGGCACGAAGGCCCGTGACAGCAATCTCCTCGGTCGAGGAAACCCTCAGGATGCCCTGGATAGGGGCCGGGAAGATCTGATCGACGAACCGGGCGACCTGTCCCGACGCGGGCACGACTATTGAACTCGTGTCGATCAGCGCTCCGTTCAGGTCCGTCAACTCGAGGTTGACGGTCGCATTGTCGAACCCGATGTTCCTTATCGCGAAGCCCGATTGAATGGCGCCCACTTCAAACGGCACACCGGATGCCTCCGCATACATCCGGAACGCGTTGCCGGTCGCGGCAGCCGGCACGCTCGCCTCCGATACCACAACACCTTCACTGTTCAACAGACCAAAGATCGCAAAGGCGACCGGCTCAACCTCGCCCGAAGTCGGGTTCACCTGAACGGAACCGACGTTGACCTGGCTGGTGAACTCGGTAGTTTGAAAGACGTTCACACCCTTCGCGGGTATGTTGTATGAATACAGCGATGTCGGAAACTGGTTCGCCAACGAAATGGGTATCTGCTGGGCCGGAAAGGTCTCCGTTCCCGTACCGATGAATCCAAGAATGCCGGTTAGAGGCTGGCTCGTTGGGTTTATCAGGACGATCTGTGTGTTCCATCCCCCGCCTGCAGCGAAATGCGGCAGATACACCCTTTCCGTCGACGTCTCGGTCACACTGGCAACCGGAAGCGTGCTGAACAAGCGGTCACCCCGAGATGTCTGGATACTTCTCAGGGCAACGACCCCGATCGGCAGTGGCGAGGTAAAGGTGGCGGTCACGACGCTGCCGTCTACCAGGGAGAAAGGGGCTTCTGACAGGAATCGGGAAAGCTGTTGGTTCGCCTCAAGGGTTAGCGACACCTGACCGAAATCCGGAATATCCAGGCTCGTGTCCGTGAACACAAAGTCGATCGTGACGTCCTGGTCATTCGGGTTGGCGATCGCAATTCCGGTGTTCAACTGACCGGCGAACACCACCAAGATTCTGCCCGACTGAACCAGCGGCCTCGCCGGCACTCCGGTCTCACTGACAACAGTACCATTCTGACGCAGCCCGAAAATACCCACGCCCGATGGTGTCGTGCTGCCGACGTCCGGCTGAATCTTCGTATACGCCACCAATGGGTTCGGCAGGCTACCACTCGACGTTATCAGCGACAGCCCGCCTTTGTCGGCAATCGAGTAGGTACGTACTGAATTGTCCGTCTCGGTGACGGGCGAAACTGTCGCTGCAGTGGAATAGATGAAATCACCCGACGAGTCATTCAATCCGTTTGCCGCATTACCTGCAGCGTTGAACCGCACCCCACCGGTCGATGGGCCGCCCAGGTTGTTCCCCATTACCAACGCTGCCCAGGCAACGAGCAGAACGGTACCTGCAAACACGAAACGATTTACGATCACTGATCCTCCATCCCTATCGACAACTAACCGTACGAATTAGATTACCCGAAAAAGAAGAAAAAAGATTGTACGCGGATTGCGGGGATGGGGGGAGTCCGAGGTCGGGAGGAAGAACGCGGATTACGCAGATTGGCGCATATTACGAGGATGGGGGGCATGGCGAACCAGGAGCTGCCCGCTACAAGCCCCCCCCATTCCTAGATCAGTTCGACTGTGACGCCGCCAACGCCGGACTGTATCCTGATGATAATTTTTTCCCGGCCGGCCCCGTCTGGGTCTCGGGTATAGCGGTTTCCGCTCTTTTCAAAGCCCGGAGCACTGACGTTGGATAGGAAACTTCCGTCCGATCGGATCTCTACCGCAAGTTCCCTCGGTATGAGCAGATTCACCTTGCCGACGCCCACGGTGATTTCCGCATCGGTCGACCAGTCTTCCCAGTCTCCCGTGAAATCCAGTTCGGTCTTTCCGATGCCGCCTTTGAGCCGGATCCTGTTGACACGCGCGTTTCCGATACTTCGAATGGTCAGGTCGCCGACGCCGCTGTTGATATCCATCAGGTCCATTTCTTCTTCCGACAGCTCATCGAACAGGACTTCGGTTCTCCCGACACCACCTCTCAAACGAAGGCTCCGGATTTTCAGGTCCGTGAAGTCCAGGTACGCTTCGGCAACTCCGACGGTCAAATCGAGATCGACGAGGACTTCTTCGTTTAACCTGAGTGTCAGATCGTTGCGGAGACGCTCTCCGATGATGCCTCGCCCGATGGAGTCCACCTCGAAGTTCAGAGTGGCACTGCTTCCGGAGTCATCGAAATCGACGTCGGGATCGAAGTGGAGACGATCGTATTCGAGGTCGATGGAATAGAGTTCGTCGGCCTCCGCCTTGCCTATTTCAATCGTACCGACGTCGTAGTCCAGGTCGACGTCCAGGTCGGTGATGTCCCCGAGGGGCTGGGACTGTTCAAAGCTCTCGAACTCCACCGCGGCGTCGACGAGCAGTTCATCGCAACCGGCAAGGAGCAACGCCGGCACGATCAGCAATCCAAGAATCAGAGTCTTTGTTAGTTTTGTCATGGCTTTTGTGTTGGGCGCATTACGATTTCGCTGATGAAACTGTTGGGTTCCTGCGCGAGGATCATTCGAACCGAATGCGCAACATCCCCGGGCTGCAGCATCCGCTGGCGCGACTTTCCTTCCTTGTTCTCCGGAGAAAACGCCGTGTCGGTGGATCCAGGACAGATCACCGATACGCGGACCCCATGTTCCCGCACCTCTTCCGCCAGGGAGTTGGAAAACCCGACGACGCCGAATTTCGACGCACAGTAGAGGGTTCGGTTGGCCGAGGCTACCTTTCCGGCGATGGAAGCAATATTGATGATATGACCCCGTTTTCTCTCGATCATACTGGGTAGTACGTGCCTGCACGCAAAAAAGATCCCTTTTAAATTCGTTTCGAGAACAACGTCGAAATCCTCATCTGATGAATCAGTTACAGGACCATAAATGCCGACTCCGGCCGAATTCACCAGGACATCGATTGGCCCCAGAGTGCGAGCGGCAGAATCGAGAAGACGTTCGACCTCACTTCGACTCCGAACATCGGTGGGAAACACGGCACTGGACTTGATCCGCGCGGCAGTCTCTCGAAGCTCAGCCTGGGTTCGGGAGGCCAGGCCGACCCGCATTCCCAGTGCCCCCAGTTCCATGGCGATCGCACGGCCGATCCCCCGCCCGGCACCGGTGACGACAGCTACCTGGTTTTCAAGAGTGATCAATCCCCCACCGCTTCAAGCTCCTGTTCCTTGTACTGGAGCTGGTACAACTTGAAATAGATGCCGCGATTGGCAAGCAGCTCCTGGTGCGAACCGACTTCCCGGATTCGACCCTTGTGCATGACGATGATCTTGTCGCAGCGTTGGATGGTCGACAGCCGGTGAGCGATGATGATTGAGGTCCGCCCCTGCATCAGCCGATCGATGGCTTTCCGAATCTGGGTCTCTGTCTCCGTGTCGACGCTGGAGGTGGCTTCATCCAATATCAGGATCTCCGGATCGTGAGCCAGTGCGCGGGCAAACGCAAGCAACTGTCGCTGACCTACCGAAAGCGTCGTGCCCCTCTCGTTCACAGGATGTTCGAGCCCCAGGTCGAGAGTCCGCAGAAACGGACCCAGGTTCACGTCTTTGGCGGCCTGGAGTATCCTGTCGTCAGGGATGTCGGAACCGAGACGGATGTTCGATTGGATAGTTCCCGAGAACAGAAACACGTCCTGCAACACGACCGCGAACCGGGTTCTCAGATCCTCGAGGTCCATCGTCCGAATGTTGACTCCGTCAAGGAGGATTTCTCCCTCTTGAATATCGTAAAAACGGGTCAACAGGCTCGTTATCGTCGTCTTGCCAGCCCCGGTATGGCCGACAATGGCTACCGATTCGCCATGTCCGACGTTGAACGATACGTCCCGCAGGACCCATTCATCATCGTTGTAAGCGAAGGATACGTTTCGGAATTCGAGTTCGCCCCGAGGGTCGGCAATCGTCGCCGGCCTGGCAGCGGGAAGAACAGTCGGCTGAGTGTCAAGCAGACCGAAAATGCGTTCGGAACTGGCCATGGCCGACTGGAGGATGTTGTACTTCTCCGCGAGATCGGCGATCGGACGGAAGAAACGTTGCGAGTATTGGATGAAGGCGATCAGTGTTCCGAGCGTCAACAAACCGGCCAGGACCTGCCCCCCTCCGTACCAGACGATCAGGGCAATCGCGGTGGCGCTCAACAGTTCGACGGTAGGAAAGAGCACCGCATAGGCCATGATCGAATCCAGGTTGGCCTCGAGGTGCTCGCGATTGATCCTTTCGAACTTCTCTCCGCTCTTTCGTTCCCGGTTGTAAAGCTGGACCACACTCATGCCCGTGATGTGTTCCTGGAGAAAAGCGTTGATCTTCGCGATCGCGGTGCGAACCCTCCTGTACCCGTCACGCGCCCTCTTGCGGAAGATCGCTGTTGCGACCCCTATCACCGGCACGATCGCCAGGACAATCAGGCCAAGCCTCCAGTCCAGCACGAGCAGAGCGATCATGATGCCGGTCAGCGTAAAGATGTCTCCGAAGACGGACACGATGCCGGCCGAAAACATCTCGTTGAGGACATCGACGTCTGTCGTCACCCGCGTGATCAAACGCCCGACGGGATTGCGATCAAAGAAACGGTTCGACAGTGTGTGCAGGTGGGCAAAGACCTCCCCCCTGATGTCGAACATGATCTTCTGACCGGTACTTTGAAGCGTGTAGGTCTGGAAGAAGCCCACCACGAACTTGATCACGATCAGCGCCAGGTAGGCCGCCGCAACCATCAGCAGCCCAGACAGGTCGCCGACAAGAATGTACTGATCAACGGCGATCCTGGTGAGCAACGGGAAGCTGATCTCGATCAGCGACTCGAACATGATCAGGCCGAGGGCGAGAATGACGAGCTTCCGGTACGGCAGCAGGTAGACGAGCAACCTGCGCATCAACCGGGAATCGTAAGCTTTACCTAGAACTTCTTCCTCGTGCATGGTTCTTGTCTCACGCGGCCCATTCGAATCGATCAATCGCTGATGGCTAGTTCCTCCTCCAGGAGTTGGCGTTGGTGGAGGTCGGCGTAGATGCCGTCGGTGCCTAACAGGTCGTCGTGTGTGCCTCGTTCGACGATTCGGCCGTTGTCGAGGACGACGATCTCATCGGCGTCCTTTACGGTGGAGACCCGGTGGCTTATCAGAATCGAAGTCCTGTCCCGTAACATCTTGCGCAGTTCGGTCAGAATCTGCTCTTCCGTGTGGGTGTCCACGCTGGAAAGGGAGTCGTCCAGAATCAGTATCTTCGGGTCTCGAACGATCGCCCGCGAAATCGCAGTGCGTTGCTTCTGGCCTCCCGACAAAGTGATTCCCCGCTCCCCCACCATGGTCTCAAAAGCATTCGGAAACTCCTCGATATCCTGATAAATGTTAGATATCCGAGCAGCTTCTTCAACTTTTGCTCGAGTTGGATCCTCGATTCCGAATGCAATGTTCTCAAACACCGTCTCGCCGAACAGGAAGGTATCCTGCGGAATGAATCCGATCGCGCGGCGTAACGAGCCCAACCGAATCTTCTCGATTGGTATCCCGTCGATGAACAGGCTCTCGGGCGGCGCGTTGTAGAGACGGGGGATCAATTGGGCGAGCGTCGACTTCCCGGAACCGGTAGCGCCGACCACCGCAAGCGTCTTTCCCCGGGGGACAACCAGTGACACGTCGTTCAGAACGGGGACGCCGTTGTAGGAGAAACTCAGATTGCGAAACTCGATCTCCCCGCGGATTTCATGATCGATCGAGTCCGGGCCATCTTGAATGTCGGGCTCGGTGTCCAGGATGAAATTCAGTCGCTTCATCGAAGCCCGCCCACGTTCCAGCAGATTGATCACCCACCCCATGGCAACCATCGGAAACACCAGCATCCCCAGATACACGGTGAACGCAACAAAATCTCCGAGCGAAATCGTCCCTGTCATGACCTGCCGTCCCCCGAAACCGAGAACAATAACGGTGGCAAAACCGATGGTGAACTGCATGGTCGGAAAGAACATGCTCGTGACCCGGATCAGATCCATGTTCTTGTCCTTCAAGTTCTGATTCAGCTCACCAAATACTTCTTTTTCATGGTCTTCCTGAGCAAGGACCTTAACGACACGTATACCGGCCAGGCTTTCCTGTACACGAGCACTGAGGTTCGCCAGCCTCGCCTGGGATTCTTCGGTGAGTCGGTGAATCTTCCGCCCGAACTGACGGACCCCGAAAGAAACCAGCGGCAAGGGAACCAGCGCCACAATCGTCAGTCGCCAATCGAGGCTGATCATGAGAATCAAGGCAAACACGGTGATCAAGATCGTGTTGGCCGTGTACATGATGCCAGGACCCAACAGCATTCGAACATTGGTTAAGTCGTTGGTAGCCCTGGACATCAACTCGCCCGTCCTGTTCTTCTGAAAGAACGAGAGCGGCAACTTTGCCAGGTGGGCGAACACGTCTTCCCGGAGGTGGTACTCGATTTGTCGAGATACCCCGATCATCAGCCAGCGCATCAGAAACCGGAATATGCCCTGCCCGACCGTCAAGGCGACGATCAAACCGGCGTAATAGACCAGCTTGTCCTGGGTTATGGATTCGCTCAGGCTGTCCACCGCACGTCTAAGCACCCATGGAGTGGCCAGGTAGAGCGAGGTTGTACCGACGACACAGACAAGACCCGCCACCATCCTGGTCCTATAACGTTGCAGGTAGACGAAGAGTCGAGATAAAGTCTTCATATCAGGGATTTCTCGCGAGTAGCCCGTAGCGCGTGTAGTAGAGCATTTTACATTTATTTGGTTAGCCTTTAAACCGTGCGGCGTGGGGAATGTCTAAGTCTTTGTAAGTGGTTGCCCGATACAGCCGTCAATCTTCTGCCGGCGGGTTCGGAGTTGAACCCTTCGAGGCCAATCATATGGACGAGACTATAACAACCGTCATGCCCGCCTCAGCCAGGGAACCCGATGCCGATGCAATCCTGGTGGAACGTTATCTGGCTGGCAACATGGTTGCGTTCGACGAGCTGATGACGACGTACGAGCGACAGATATACCGGCTCTGTTTCCGTTTCGTTCGGAACCAGGACGACGCCATAGACCTGACTCAGGAGGTATTCATCAAGGCGTTCGAACACCTCCCGTCCTTCCGAGGAGACTCCCGCTTTAAAACCTGGCTCTACAGAGTGACGGTCAATCATTGTCTCAACCATGTGAAGAAGAACTCTCGAGAATTCGTGGAGGTCACCGAGTCGATCGGCAAGGTGAACCCTTCGGTCCACCGAAGGCTGCTCGAAAACGAGCGACGAGAAATCGTCCGGGGGCTGATCGAACAACTTCCGCCCAAACAAAAAGCCATCATTCAACTCCGGATGAACGACAACCTGAGCTACGAGGAGATCGCGGGCATACTGGGGCGGAGCGTCTCGACGATCAAGTCCAGCGTCTTCTTTGCGCTGACGAAGCTCAAGAAAATGGTCCGACAACAGGCATCAACCGGGCGGCCCGTCTAAGGTTATGTCCAAGCATCTCGAAGCCAACGAGTTCGTCAACCTGATGGAGGGTCTCCCCCTTCCTCAAGACCGATCAGGCCACCTGGACAATTGTCCGGAATGCCGCTCGACCCTGTCCGGGATCAACGAACTGCATGAGGATGTCTCGACCCTTGATGAGGACCTGCCGGATGTCGATTGGACTGCACTTCGGTCATCGGTTCGGGACCGGTTGCTATCCCGGGCGGTCCAGCGTTCTTCGGTCTTCCAGCGCTGGACAGGCTGGACCTTGAGACCTGCAATGGCGTGGAGCCTGGCGTTTGTCGTGCTTATTGCTGTCGTCGGTGCGGGGACTCTGCGCCACTACCAGACCCAGCATCCTGCACCTGGCCTCAGCCAGAGCGCCATCGGCACTGTGCCCTCTGAAGCGAACGACGATTCTGTCTCCGCCATCGACACTGCCAACGTGTTCGATGTCGATGACGAAACCATCGAAGCGGAAGCCATGGCATGGTCTCAAACCGAGATTTTCAGCGAGCTGGACGAACTGGAAATCAGTGAGTCGGAATTGCTTCGTGAGTTGATTGCCTCGGCCGAAGAAGAAGATTTCGATCTGGGACTCGACGAAGGGATACGGGAATGAGAGCCGACAAGAAGCTCAGCCTGTTCTTGACAGTGTTCCTGCTGACCTGCGGGATGGGTATGTCCGGTCCCATGCCCGAACAGGGTCCGCGGACCATCGGCCAGGTCGGCAAGGGCGGGCGCGGCCAGCGGAATCCTCAGAGAAACCCCAACCGGCCGGGACCAAGGAACAACATCGCTCCGATTCAAGACGTGGTGGAAGGCTTCTACGTCAGCCGTTTCCAGCGGGAACTGGAACTCGATGACGCCCAGTTTGCAAAAGTCCTGCCGGCACTTCGAGAGTCGCTCGAAGAAAGAACGGAACTCGGCCGGAGACGGGCGCAGGAGCTGAACCAATTGCGACAGGCGTTGCGGAACGGAGCATCAGACGAAGAGATCATCAAAAACATCCAGGACGTGGACAAGACCGACATCGAACTTCGAGCCGTTCAGGAAAACCTCCTCAATGCCGTCGATCCCGAACTATCCCCAACTCAACGCGCCCGACTGCGTATCGTCCAGCCCGACCTCGAGCAACGAATACGGGGGCTGATCGAGCGTTCACGTAACCCCGGGCGCCGACCACCGCCCCCACAGTAGCCTGACCTGTAACAGCATCGAGAACCGAAACAGTTTTTCCAACGCAAAGGCGGTAGAGTAGGGGAGGACGCGAAGAGCGACCTCCCCCCTCGTCGCACCGGA
>CAZOZZ010000111.1:0-14438 GCA_964584435.1 uncultured Solibacteraceae bacterium
TCCCCGATTGGGTGCGTTACCCGACCCTACTCTCTTCCTCTTCTCACCTGTCTGCTAAACTCAGACCCGTATGCCTGTGACTCCTCGATGTCTCGACCGCCCCCTGGTGCGCGAGATGCTCGCCGACGTACGATCGGTCCAACCGATCGGGCTCCGAATGGAAATGATCGGCAGTCGTTTTCTGGGGGACCCGTATCGCGACAATCCGCTCGGCGGGTCGAAGTCGTCTGTCGAATCATTCACCGCATCCTTTGATGCCTTCGATTGCGTGACATTCGTTGAAAACGTCCTTGCACTCGCCGGAGCTTCCAGTCCGCGCAAGTTTGCGGACAACTTGAGGCACATCCGTTACAAGGACGGGATTGTCGGCTGGCCGAGCCGTAACCATTACATGACGACCTGGATTCGTAACAATGTGCGTGCCGGGTTCATCAGGGACCTGACGAAAGGAGCCGGTCTGATCGATCGCTCCCGGAGACTCAACGTCGTCGACGGACTCCCCGACAAGACCGTTCGTGTCCGTTCGATCCGAAAGCGTGATTTCCTTCGGCGCACCGCCGAGGTGCGGACCGGTGATCTCGTATTCTTCGCCTCGACACGACGGAACCAGGACGTGTTTCACTGCGGAACCCTCATTCGTTCCGGGGACCGGATACTGTTGCGTCATGCCGCACGCAGTCGTGGTCGCGTAGTGGAACAGGATCTTGCCGGTTTTCTGGCGGCAAACCGCATGGCCGGGGTCATACTGGTTCGACCCCGGGAGATCACCCTCGAAGCCGCCTGAGAGATCCCCTATGAAAGTAATCCATCCGGCGGACCGCTCGGCCGCAACCATCAACGATCTGATTCGATCGGCGTCGTCGGACGTGTTGTTTGTCGGAGACGCGGGCGTCGAACTCCAGGTCCCGGAGCGTTCACTCGCCCGGATGTCCCGGGCTCTCGAGGAATGGGGTGCGGGCATCGTTTATTCCGACGACATCGACCGGACAAGGATGGACTACCAGTCCGGCAGCATCCGCGACGACTTTGAGTTTGGGCCACTGATAGCGTTATCCGTACCCCTCGCCCGTGACGTATGTCGGCGATATGCCTCTCCGGACGCAGATCTCCGATGGGGAGCTCTCTACGATTTGCGTCTGAAGCTTTCCATCGACCATCCCATCGTCCGTATTCCCGAGCCGCTCTATCGTGCGACCGATTCCGATTCCCGACCGTCCGGGGAGCGCCAGTTCGATTACGTCGATGCTTCCAATCGCGACTATCAACAGGAGATGGAACGCATCGCCACGGGGCACCTCAGGCGCATCGGAGCCCTCCTGGGGTCTCCCGGCCTGAGAACCTCGGGCCCCGTCGAATCCTTTCCCGGGATGGCAAGTATCGTCATCCCGGTGCGCAACCGCGAAACAACGTTGCCGGACGCGCTCAGCAGTGCGCTGGGTCAGGATGCGGACTTTGCTTTTAACGTGATTGTCGTCGACAATCACTCGACGGATTCCACAGGTCGCATCATCGACGGAATCGAAGACGAACGGTTGGTCCATCTCATCCCTGAACAGAGGGACCTCGGAATAGGTGGGTGCTGGAACGAGGCGATCTATCATCAGGGCTGTGGACGATTCGCCGTCCAACTGGATTCCGATGACCTGTTTTCCAGCCGGGACGTTCTTGCCCTTGTGGTTCGCGAAATGGAGCGGCACCGTTATGCGATGCTGGTCGGTTCCTACACGACCGTGGATTTCTCCCTCCGTGAAATCTCGCCGGGATTGGTCGACCATCAGGAATGGACCCGCGAAAACGGTCACAACAACGCGCTGCGCGTGAATGGTTTCGGGGCTCCGCGTGCTTATGATGTCGGGGTGGCGCGTCGGTTCGGGTTCCCGAACGTGAGCTACGGTGAAGACTACGCGATGGGACTTCGTATCTGCCGAAATTACGAAATCGGCCGGATTTTCGAAACGCTCTACCAGTGTCGTCGGTGGGAAGGCAATACCGACAGCTCGCCCCCGCCCGAAGTACTCAATCGTTACAACGCCTACAAGGACTGGGTTCGAACCAACGAAATCCTTGCCCGTGTGGCCCTCAATCAGGAGGGTTCTCGTGCCGGCGAGTGAGGATCACCCGAATTCATGACCTGGGACGATCGGATTCTGGTGCCGGGCCGAGACTCATCTGTTCTTGCCGATGTGGAACAACTTTTTTCCGCACAACTCGACGCATGGCCGCAACTGGCAACCGGCGTCGACAACCTTCGCCTGGCGCGCTCCCGGAAGCTTTCGATTCGCTGGTTCCAGGTATGGGTGAGGCACATCCCGCATCGCATAGGCAGCACAACAGCCAGGGTAGACCCCGACTCTGTCCGCGCCCGGCCGTGTTTTCTATGCGCGGCAAACCTGCCCGATGAGCAACGCGGTGTCGAATTCGCAGACGACTTCGTTATTCTCTCGAATCCATACCCGATCCTTGATCGTCACCTGACGATCGTCGGCAAGTCCCACGTCCCGCAGCGTATTGCCGGGGAGTTTTCCTCCATGTTGGAGCTGGCCAGAGTTCTACCCGGGTACATGATCCTGTACAACGGCCCGGAGTGTGGTGCTTCAGCGCCCGATCATCTCCACTTCCAGGCTTGTCGTCATCGGTCCGTACCTGTCGTGACGGATCTCGAACGCGCACGGGGAGTCGAGATTCCAGACTACGCACGCCGTGTCCTGGTTCTCAGCGGGGAAGAGCGTTCCCGGATCGAGGATCGCTTTTTTCTTCTGCTTGACCGCCTCGGGAAACTCTCTCCGGCGCGGCCCGAACCGATGGTGAATGTCGTTGTGCTGCATGCCGACCCTGGTTGGCACGTCATCGTCTTTCCTCGAGGAAAGCACCGTCCGAGGGCGTTCCTGACAGGTGAGTTGACGCTGAGTCCGGCCTCGATCGATTTGTGTGGAATCCCTGTCCTGCCGGTCGAGTCGGATTTCGAGAAGGTCGAGGCTGCCGACATCGAACGAGTATTTGAGGAGGTATCCCTTCCACGGGAATCTTTCGACGACGTCGTTCGATCCATGGAGGAGGTCCGGTGAACATTGCGGTCGGTCTTGTGGAGTCCCGCAGTGCTATCCAGGTAGAACTCCGGGGTGACTTTACCGATGAGACGAGTGTGGGGTACCCGCCCGGCTCCTACGAATTGACATCGCCGGTAGTTCTCGAGCCGTCGAATCCGGCTTCGGACTCGTTCGTGGTCCGGGACGTAACGATAGGCGTAGGGTTCCATTGGGAGCGTTCCCAGAGCCAGGGATTCCGGGGGGCTTTGCGTGTTGTCGAAGCCGACGGGCTCACTGCCATCAACGACGTTCCCCTGGAAAGCTACGTCGAAAGCGTCATTTCTTCGGAAATGAGTCCCGACTGCCCTCTCGAATTGTTGAAAGCGCACGCCGTGATCTCACGGAGCTGGCTGGTTTCCCAGATCCGCCGTGTTGACGGCTCGGGAGCTTTTCTCGAGGAAAGGTCTAACGGACCCGGGGAGTTTGAGATTCTCCGCTGGTACGGGAGGGAATCTCATGATCTGTTTGATGTGTGTGCGGATGACCATTGCCAGCGATACCAGGGAATTGCCGCCAGCTCCTCCCGGAATGTAGCCGCGGCCGTAGAGGCCACCGGAGGGCAGTTCCTGGTCTTCGGCGGAGAGATCTGCGATGCACGGTTTTCGAAATGTTGTGGAGGCGTGACCGAATCCTACAGGACGGCGTGGGAGGACCGGGACGTGGACTACCTCGAGCCGGTGTATGACGGGGAGGGGACTGCGATCCCCGCCGCGGTCGACGAAGGGTGGATCCTCTCCAGGCCCCTCGCCTACTGCAACACTTCGGACCGCAAGTTGATCGAGACCATTCTCCCGGGGTTCGATCAAGAGACCACCGACTTCTATCGGTGGCGAGTCGATCTCGAGCGTGACGACTTGACGGTCTTGATCCGTGACAAGACCGGTATTGACCTGGGAAGAATCGAAAAACTGGAACCTGAAGAGCGGGGCGCTTCAGGTCGAATCGTCCGGCTTCGTATCACGGGGAGCACGGGCTCGTTGAAGATAGGAAAGGAACTGGAGATACGACGCGTCCTTTCTCCCACACACTTGTACAGCTCAGCCTTCGTGGTTCGGGAAGCAGTGGGGGGCTTCACCCTTCTGGGGGCGGGTTGGGGGCATGGCGTCGGGTTATGTCAGATTGGAGCCGCCCGCATGGCCTCGATCGGTTTCGATGCGGGCGGGATATTGCGGCATTACTATCCGGCTACCGAACTCGCTCTCCGGCGCTGACGCGCGTCACGAACGTCGGAAGCCAGACCCAGAGCCTGGAAGACACGGATGGTATACCACCCGATGTCAACCTGCCACCAGTGTCGGCTGAAACAGGCTGAACCCGGTTCGGCATGGTGATTCTCGTGCCAGTTTTCACCCCACGCGCTCGACTGTAGCGGTCCGACCCACCATATGTTCTGAGATGAATCGACGCCTTCGGGCAACCCCGCCTTCAGGTGCAGGATGCTGTTGACGGTACATTGTCCGTGGAGAGCGTAGGTCAGGCGGATCGCCCCGATCCAGAAGAATCCCGGCCAACCGAAGAGAAGGTATCCGAAGCATAAGGAAACGGCGACGATGGGAATCTGAATCTGATGCCAGAAAAGGTAGCGGGTCTGGATCAGGTCGGGACACCAGCGTTCCATGCTCGATGGGTGCCACTGGTATAGCCACCGCAGATGAGCCCACCAGAAGCCACCGTGCCGAGGGCTGGATACATCCTCGATCGTGTCGGATTTAGCGTGGTGGTGGCGATGGTTGGCCACCCATGTGGAGGGTGCCCCCGATCCGTTGAACACCGCAAAGAAGATGAGGATCTGTTCGAGTATCGGGTTCAGCTTCAAAGCTCGGTGGGACAGCGCCCTGTGATAACCGACGGTCGTACCGAGTCCCCCCAGGATGACGACCAGCAGGGCCGTCAGAAACAGTGCCCAGCCCGGCACCGGGAAAAGTACAAGTCCGACCACCGACAAGACATGAATCACTACAACAAAAATCAAGACCCAGATATTTTCGCCAGTGGCTTTGTACCACGGCTGTGTCCATGGGTGCTGCTCGGCGAACGCCGATTCCTTCATCAACTCTCCTCCTAACTTAGCCCAATCGCCGAGGTCCCGATCGGGCAAGTTACGCCGACACAAGCCTCAGTCTTTAGAAGCGCCATAGTAGCACGCGAACCGTGCACTTCAAGCAAAACTGTCGAGGGCAAATACGTGGTTTCTTTGGAAAATGGGACTCGTTTGCTAAAGCATTTGCCGCTGGCCACCGGACCGGCTCATAATCGAACGATCTATTCCAGAGGGGAAGAGCACAGATCGGGCAAGGAGAAAGTCGTTTGAAGAAGATCCGTCCGTCTTCGATCACTTTCGTAGGAATAGATGGAGGTCAATGATGAAGAGAGTGATCTTGCTGATCTGCTTGCTGACGATGCCGGCAAGTTCCGCTTTCGCCACATTTTCGATTGTGGCGATTGATCCGAACACCGGCGAAATGGGAATCGCTGTGGCCTCAAGGTATTTCTCTGTCGGTGCGGTCGTCCCGTGGGCCGAAGCCGGGGTGGGTGCCGTTGCGACACAGGCCAGCGTAAACGTGGGCTATGGCCCCCGGGCGCTTGAGTTATTGAAGGGTGGGCTGACAGCGCAACAGGTAATGGACCGTCTTTTTGAAGAAGACACCTTTCCCGGGAAAGGTGGCCGGCAGATTGCGATCGTAGACCGAAGGGGCAACATCGCCGTGTTTACGGGGTCTGATGCGCAGGACTGGAGAGGTCACAAGAAAGGAGCGACCTATTCCGCACAGGGCAACATTCTTGCCGGGCCCCAGGTTGTAGACGCGATGTCCGAGGCATTCGAGAATACCAAAGGGGAGTTGACCGAGCGCCTGTACGCGGCACTCAAGGCGGGAGACGCGGCCGGAGGCGATCGCCGCGGCCGCCAGTCGGCATCGATTCTGGTCGTTGGCAAGGGATTAGGGCGTAACACGAACAACGATCGTTACGCATACGTCAACGTCGACGATCATACCGATCCAATGGGGGAACTCCGCCGTCTCCTCGACATCCAGTTGGGTATCAATAATTCGGGTCTCCGTTCACGGGCCCTCCGCGACGGCAACATCGAGCAAGCCCACCAGTTTGCCGAGCGTGCTGCTCGCTATCGGCCGGACAACGCGAACGGGTTCATGCACCTGGGTTTTCTGTCGTACCTGGCAGGGGCGCCCGGCGCTGCCCTCGAAGCCTTCAGTGAGGCGAGAAAGCTATCCGACAATTTCGTCGAACTGTGGAATCGCATGGTGGAAACGTCAGTCTATGAGCCCATCAACGAAGACACGACTTTTGTCGCTAGAGTAATGGCTCTGAATTAGCTGTGGAGAGTGGCAGACTTCAATGGTCAGTATCGAATGTGAGGGGCAAGAACTGACCACTGGCCACTTCTCAGTCTAGGCTGGGTGGGGATGTGCCTTACCCTTCAAGTACTTTTCCGGATCTTTCTTGAAGGCCTCGACATCTTTCTTCATGCAGAAATAGTAGGTATTCCCTTTGTACTTTGCCGATAACTTCGGGTTCTTGTCGACCGTCATGTTGCAGACGGGATCCTTGACTTTTTCGGCCTTTTCTTCCGTTTCCGGCTTCTGTGCCTGTGCCCACGCCGCTGGTGCCGACGTCAAGGCAAAGCTGGCGATCAACGCCATTGCCAGAATGGTTCTCTTCATCAAACAATGCCTCCGAGCTTGTCTAAATCAATAACCTGTAAAGGGTTACAATTGCAAGGAAAAACAAGCAGTGAGAATTGACCGCAGGTTGACAACCCGTACCGGGCCGAATCTGATGGGTCTTTCGAGTTAGACGTGAGGATGGGAGTGAACGTTAGTTCCGGTTTGGCGTGATAAGGCTTCAAATCTGAGTATAGATGTGTAGAATATAGAGATCGTGCGTGGTCTGCGCGATGCGGTGGCGCCTGGATGTGGAGAGACGTGTGTGTCTTCCAGCATCGGGCGCTATTTGATTTTAGCGAGTGTTTTCTCCGGAGGATTGATTGGGCCTACACAAGTGTCACGCAGCCTTCATGTGGTCCCTGATGGCGGCCCTGATCCTGACGGTGGTTCCGCGCTACCATGAGATCGAATTCCAGGCAGACGCTGCTTCGGTTCCCGTGAAGCTTCCTCCTCCGCTCGAATTCTTCGAGGGCAAGTTCCAGCGAAACGAGACGCTTTCGACCACCCTGGAGGCCCATGACATCTCCTACGCCGTGGCGTGGGAAGTCGGACAGGTCGTCCATCCCGTTTTTGACGTCCGCAGTTTTAAGGCCGATAACGCCTACCTCGTAATCAAGGAAGCCGACGGCAGCCTTCGCGGGTTCGATTACACGATCGACGACGAACGGATCCTCAAGGTTGAAAGAAACGACGGCGAGTTGACGGCCCGGATCGAGGAACTCGAATTCGAGATCCGACCGGGCACCGTCACCGCTACGGTTGTGAGCACACTCTGGGATGCGTTGGAAGGTGCTTCTTCCAAGAAAGGGGGCTGGCTGGTTATGGAACTGGCTGCAGTATTCGAAGCGCAGGTGGACTTTTATAAGGATATCCGTTCCGGTGACGCGATCCGGTTGGTGGTTGACGAGAAGTACCACCGTGGGAAGTTCGTCAAGTATGGAGCGGTCCGTGCGGCCGAGTTTGTGAATCAGGGAAAGCCGTTACAGGCCTATCTGTTCAGCGACGAGTACTACGACGAGAAGGGAATGAGCGTCCGCCGCTCCGTATTGCCTTCCCCTGTGAAATTCACGCGCATCAGTTCCGGGTTCAACTATCGCCGCCTCCACCCCATTTACAAGACCGTCCGTCCGCATCTGGGCATTGACTATGCGGCTCCGTCAGGAACACCGGTAGTCGCCGTATCGAACGGGACGGTGACATTTGCCGGTACCAACGGCGGTTTCGGCAGAATGGTCACGCTACGCCACCCGAACGGAATGACGACTTCCTACGCCCACCTATCGAGCATTGCGGTGAAGAGGGGACAGAGAGTCAAACAGAGCGACATGATTGGTCGAGTCGGCATGACGGGTACCGCCACGGGTCCCCACCTTGATTATCGGGTGACGCTCAACGGCCAGACCGTCAATCCTCGAAGTGTTCGCGCAGACCCTCCGAAGCCGATCAAGCCGAGCCTCAAAGACGAATACATGCTTCACATCGCCGGCATGGAGGTGGAGTTGCGGAACCTGGAAGCAATGACCGGCAATTAACCGGATGGTCCGAGGTCCGAGGTCGGGAACAACTGGACGCTCCCCCGGGCCTTCGGACCTCGGTCCCCGGACCTCGGACTCCTTCTCTTCCTACTGAAGCTCTCCGTTTAGTTCTGCGAAAATTTTTCGGAGAGCCGTGGGGGCCTGTCCACCCGCGATGGTCCAGGATGCATACTCGCCCCAGTCTGCCTGCTCGACCGCTTCATCGGCGCTCAATCCGGCTTCATGGAGCCTCGTTGCCTCCGCGATGACGGCTTCGACTGCCTGGCGGTACTCGGCCAGTTCCTCGCGCGACACGTCCGGCTCCTCGACGAATCCATGTCCCGGGATATAGGTTTCGACGTCCATGTTCTGGGCGCGGTCGATGACCTGTACCCATTCGGACGGGAATGCCGATCTCATGGCCGGGAAGATGCGATTCAAGAACGCTTCACTCATGAACAGAATCTTCTCCGCGGGCATATACACGTGGAGATCTCCTCCCGTGTGCGCCCGGCCGAGAAAGTGAATTTGAATCTCGGTTCCGCCCAGGGTCAGGGCCAGTTGATCGTCGACGGTCTCGGTTGGAACGATGATAGGAGGCGGAGGCGCATCGCCCCGGCCCCTCCGGTTCGGATTGTTGGCCGATCGTTCCAGCGTGGCTTTCGATGTTGATGATGAATAGAACGTCGCTTCGGCCGGGAACTCGCTGTTCCCGCTCGTATGGTCTCCGTGATCGGAACACACTACGACGTGAGTGATCGGTTGCTCCGTAATCTTGGCGATCTCGTCGATCATCCGCTTCGTTTCTTCGGTGTTTCCCTGACCGTCGGCCACGAGAACGCCCTCGTCGGTGACGACGAACATGCTGACGGTGGTAAAGGGCTCATCGCCCCCGACGCCCCGGAGTTGTTCGTAGGAATAGACATTCGGAGCCAGTTCCTTGACCCGGGGGAAATCGCTGACGCTGAGACCGCGGGCAGTAGGGTCTCCCGTGCGGACGACTTCAGGTTCCGGGGCAGGCGCGGGTGCGGCAGGCTCTTCAGCTGGGGGACTGCATCCTACAAGCACGACCAGGAACGACAACGTAAGGGAAGAAAGTATTGAGTAACGACTGTACCTTTTCATTTGGTCCTCCGGTATGTGGAGAGCTATTTGAGCACAGGGTGGCGTGAGGACTCAAGTCACTTCGCTTTCCTTCTTTTTTCCCTCGTTGGCAAGGCTTAAGAAGCAGCGAGCCGGCAGGACTGCATCAGCTGCTCTATGATTCGGCCTTGTCAGGACGTAGGCTTAAATACTAGGGAAAAAGCCTGTACCAAACTCCCTCATTCTCGGATTGACTTCGCGTCTGTTTATGATCTAATTTAGTGAAACTGCTGGAAATCCTGCAGAAGAAACGATGGCTGATATATCGACCCCATCTATCCTACTCGTGGACGACGATCCCGACGTCTTGAGGTGGACTCGTAAGATCCTGGCTGTGGCCGGCTACCCCGTGTGCTGCACGAGCGATCCGAACGAAGCGGCGGAGATGCTCGGTGATTCACAGAAGGGAGTCGATCTTCTCGTAACAGACATCTGTATGCCGAATATGAATGGGCCCGATTTGGCCAGAGAGGCATACCGCGTCCGCCCCGATCTCAGGGTCCTGTTCATTTCGGGTGGGTTCAAAGGCGCGCCCCAGTTTCGATGGGATGACCACCAGCTGTCGAAACCGTTCACTTCCGATGAACTGCTGGGAGAAATCCGCAAGGCCCTTTCCGACAAGGGTTCCCACTCCGGTTGGGCCAGGGCTGCTGCTGCCGGCTGGTCTGGGCCCGAACGCAGGAGTTGATAGTAGCTAACGGCTGTTAGCTATGCTCTTGGCTCTGGCGGATTCGGACACCTGGCGGGAGTTGTCGGGAGTGCGTTGTCATCAAGTCAAGTCCGCCCAATAGCCATTAGCTACGAAGCGTTCAACTGGGAGACCGCTTTCTCCAGCTCAAAAGCCAGAAAGTCGAGTTGGTGTCTAAGGCCTACCTGGATCTGATACTCGTCCAGACTTTCAATACCGCTCTCGTGCGTGCGGACTTCTGTGACCACCCCGATCAGGTTCAGGTCCCCAACTATGGATGACGCGGGTCGTACTACTTCTCCAGTCTCGAAGCGTGGCATGACGTATGTGTCCTTGAAACGGCGAAGATTCGTCTACAAATCCTTTATCGGCAGGTTGCGATCCTGACTTTAGTCCGCACGCCTTGTTCAACTCAGGCAAGGCCGTTTCGTGACGGATGATACCATTTGCGAGAAGCAGTACTCTTTGAGACAGGGAGAGGTCATGTCCGACAACACCTGGCCGGTTATCGAGGTAGCGGAAGAATTGAATCGAATCATCGACGTTTCGCGGACTCTCCTGGAAGTGGACGATGAGGCTGCGGCCAAACGTCGGGATTCGGGCGCGTGGTCTCCCAAGGAGATTCTGGGCCATCTGATCGACTCCGCCGTCAACAACCATCACCGTTTTGTGAGACTACAGCACGACCAGGAGCTGGAATTTCCCGGCTACAAACAGAACGACTGGGTCCGGATACAGAACTACCAGGAACGCGACTGGAAGGAACTGGTGATCCTCTGGGCAACGTATAACCGGCACCTGCTATGGGTCATCCGGCACATGGATCCGGCCTGCCTAGACCGAACCTGGAATGTTCCCGGACAGACATGGAAAGAGGCGGAAGGCACAGTCGAATTGAGTTTCCTGATCCGAGACTACTTTGACCACATGTGCCATCACCTGCGGCAGATATCGACTGCGACAGGGCGTGAAGAGATGGTCGGCGAATAGTAGCTACCAGCCAGCATTCCTAATTCGGGGACGGAGGCACAACTTCACTATTAACTATTCTTCAACTGGTCTTCGAAGACCTCTGCCTCTGTCGCCGGTTGCCTGCAGACAAAGTTTTCGCATACATAGGCGGTCGGTTTCCCATCGACCATCGGTCGGTCTTGAACAAGAGCGATGCGCTCGGACCCACCCCGGGCCAGTACCCGGCGGGGCTGGTAATGCTTTCGAAGCGCAGGCAGGAAAGACTCCGTCGCTCCAATCAACGCGATCTCCCTGGTCGGTCCCACCTGGAAGTCCACGGCCGCCAGCATCCGGCCGAAACCGGCGGGGAACTTTCCGATGTAGTCGAGAACCATTCGAGTAATCTGGTCGGACTTTTCGCGATAGTCTTCTCTTCCGAGCAGGCGTGCCAATCGGACAAGCAACTCCGCGGCGACCGAATTTCCCGACGGCGTAGCGTTGTCGAAATACTCCTTGGTTCGAGCAATCAGGGCATCGTGATCGTTGGCGGTAAAGAAGAAACCTCCGTTCTCCGAGTCCCAGAACTGGTGGATCATGACATCTGCAAGCTGTATCGCCTTGTCCAGCCATCGCTCCTCGAAGGTTAGCTCGTACAGGGCAACGAGGCCGTCCGCCAGATTGGCGTAGTCATCCAGGTAGGCGTTGAAACGGGCCGTTCCGTCTTTGAACGAATGCAGAAGGCGATTTCCGTCCCACATCGTCGCCAGGATAAATTCGGCGTTTGCCTCGGCGATCCGCCGGTAGTCATCACGTTCAAGATAGAAGGCGGCATCGGCATAAGCACGTAGCATCAGGCCGTTCCAGTCGGTCAGGATCTTCTCATCCCGTCCCGGTCGGACCCGACCCTCCCGCCGTTCGAACAGCTTCGTCCTGGCGGCGTCGAGTTTTCTCCGAAGGTCTTCCGTCGCGATGCCCTCCTGTTTCGAGAACGCCTCGAGAGGATGAGGGATGTTCAGGATGTTTTGCTGTTCGAAGTTCCCTTCGTTGCTCACATCCAGACACCGCGCCAGCAGAGCGCTGTCATCACCGACGACATCGGAGAATTCCACCAGGCTCCATACGTAGAACTTCCCCTCGACACCCTCGCTGTCGGCGTCGTTGGTTGAGTAGAACCCTCCACCCGGATCGACCATCTCGCGGGTCACGAAATCCAGGGTGTGGGTCACCGTGTCGCGGTAAACTCGATTCCCGGTCACCCGGAACGCATCAAGGTACGCCCTTACGAGCAGTGCGTTGTCGTACAGCATTTTTTCGAAATGCGGCACGAGCCAGTGATCGTCAGTGGAATAGCGATGAAATCCTCCTCCAACGTGGTCGTAGAGCCCACCTCGGGCCATCTTGTCGAGCGTCAACCTGGCCATGTCCAGCGAACTTTCATTGCCTGCTCGATAGTGATAGCGGAGCAGGAAGTCGATGGTCATGCTCGGAGGAAATTTCGGGGCCTGACCGAATCCGCCGTTCACGGAATCGAATTGCGATGCGATCAGATCGTATGAACGATCCAGCAGATCCCCGGTGACAACACCTCCACCTGCTCTTCGCGTGGACTGTGAATTGATTCGTTCTATGACGCCCTGTGCGTTCGACGAGATCTCATCGCGTCGGTTTCGATAGGCTTCGGATATTCGCATCAAGACGCGTCGAAATCCCGGCCGGTTGTACCGGTCCTCAGGTGGGAAGTAGGTTCCCCCGAAGAATGGCTCACACTCCGGTGTCAAGAACACGGTCAGAGGCCAGCCGCCACTTCCTGTCATCAACTGGACCGCGCTCATGTAGATCTGGTCGAGGTCGGGACGTTCTTCCCGGTCCACTTTGATGTTGATGAAATTCTTGTTCATCAATTCCGCCATCGATTCGTCCTCGAACGACTCGTGTTCCATGACGTGGCACCAGTGACACGCTGAGTAACCGATGCTCAGCAGAATTGGTTTGTCTTCTTTCCGTGCCCTTTCGAGCGCTTCCTCCCCCCATGGATACCAGTCGACGGGATTATGGGCATGTTGAAGCAGGTAGGGGCTGCTTTCAGTCGAGAGATGATTTGTAAAGAGCGGGTTCGTCATTTGATATTTATGCGTCCTGGCATCGGCATGTCTCCTGAGGAAACGTCACCGGTGATCAGTGACCGCCGTTGCGGGCCGTCAACCTTTCAAGAAAATCAACGAAGGACAGCTTTTTCGAGCTCATCCCCCATGATTGACCAATGAGAGGCATGCCAGACGGGTTGCTCGTTTTGGATGACGATGGCCTGGGGGGATGCGTGCCGGATTCCCATTTCCGCCGCGATAGTGTCGGAGAGTCGACGGTCTTCGATGACGTTCACGATGCCATAAGCGATGGGTTCGTTGCGGGAAACGAACTCCTGGAATTCCTTGAGAACCTCGTGGCTGATTCCACAGCTCGTACTGTGCTTGAATACTACAACCGGCCGCTCGTTGGAACGTTCGAGGAGGTCCCGCCAGTCGCCACTATCCTGAAGGATGAGCGTTGGTGCGGACGTCTCACGGCAAGCCCCAGGCGTCAGCTCGTTTCGGATCAAATTTTTCAATCGTTGGAAGACGGGCATCGGACTCTTGCTTTCTTTCGGTGTTTGCGTTCCTTACTATATCAGAGATGAATGCAGTATCAGGAGGGACACCGGTGCCGGGCGGGGAAATCACAGACGACCTTGAACTCCTGCTCGAAGTCGTTCCGACGTCGATCCGTGGAGCTCTGGAGGGTGAGTCCGACCTGGATGATCTGATCGAAGTGATCATGGACCTGGGACGGCGGCCCGAGGCCCGGTTTCCCGGTAGATCTGTGTGTCTGGGGGACGGTGCGGTAGGACGAGCCGAAATCGATCACGTCGTTGACCGTGTTGGTTCCTTCAGCGGTGACAATCGCGCCGGGATCGAACGGACGCTGCACCGAATCTCAGCGATGCGCAACCGGCGTGACATCATTGTCGGTCTGACATGCCGTGTCGGGCGCGCCGTATTCGGGACGGTCGACATCCTGCGCAACGTGATCGAATCCGGCAAGAGCCTGTTGCTTCTGGGCCCTCCAGGCATCGGCAAGACGACTCTGTTAAGGGAAAGTGCTCGGGTACTGTCGACAGAACTCGGCAAGAGGGTCATCGTTGTGGATACGTCCAACGAGATCGCCGGTGACGGAGACATCCCGCACCCGGGCATCGGAGATGCACGGCGGATGCAGGTTCCAACGCCGGACCTGCAGCATGCGGTGATGATCGAGGCAGTCGAGAATCATATGCCCGAGCACTACTGTCCGGACGTTGAAGGATGAGCTTCTCATAAGTATTTGATTGGGCATG
>CAZOZZ010000112.1:0-9305 GCA_964584435.1 uncultured Solibacteraceae bacterium
CCCATGACCGGTTCGCGGCTCGACGAGTTGCAGATCCCATTAATGGTGGCCGACGGCACCAACACTTCCCAATTCGGCACAGCGTTCTGCGTCTCGATCGAGGCCAGAAGAAACGTTTCGACAGGGATATCGACTTTCGATCGTGCCCAGACGATCCTGACGGCGATCGACGAGGGAGCACGTCCGAACGATCTGGCGCGACCCGGGCATGTGTTCCCGCTTCGAGCCCGCGAGGGAGGAGTTCTGGTTCGCGCCGGCCAGACCGAAGCATCCGTTGACCTGGCCAGGATCGCAGGACTGGGACCGAGCGCCGTCATCTGCGAGATCATGCGTCAGGACGGAACGATGGCACGCACACCGGACCTGGAGGAATTCGCCGACGAGCACGGATTGAAGATCGTGACGGTAGCCGACCTGATCAGCTACAGGCTCCGGACAGAAAGATTCGTCCGGAAGGTCGCCGAAACGATTCTGCCGACCCGACACGGTGTGTTCCGCATGATCGGATTCGAAAGCATCATTGACGGAGAAACACACGTGGCACTGGTCCGGGGCGACATCGAGAACGGTGAAGACGTTCTGGTTCGCGTGCACTCGCACTGTCTCACAGGCGACGTCTTCGGTTCCAGCCAGTGCCACTGCCAGCAGCAGATCGATCGCGCAATGCAGATGATCGCCGACGAAGGCCGTGGCGTCCTGCTCTACCTGCACCAGACGGGCCGGGGATTCAACCTGGTGAAATCAGCGGGCGGGTGTCACCTCGATTACCACGGGAAGAAGGATGTCGACACCAATGAAACCATCGGTCTCGGAGGTGAACAGAGGGAATACGGCATCGGAATTCAGATTCTGGCCGCCCTGGACATCCGGACCATGAGAATACTGACCAATCACCCCCGGAAACTCGTCGCGCTGGAAGGCTACGGCCTGAAGGTCGTCGCCCAGGTTCCACTCAAAACTCTCACGCATTCAGAGCTTTAGGGCACTGGCAGCTCGTGGCGGGTCATTAACCGCGACCGGTCCCGACGACTCCCATCTTTTCTTCGCCCCCCTCATAAGGTATGGTAGGCTTACGCGGATTTTTGGTGATTGACAGGAAAGCACATATCTCTTCATGTCGGATCGGGAAACCATACTCCAGACCCTCAAGCAGATTGAGTCTCGGCTTCGAACGAACCGTTTCTTTCGAGCACTCGGATCCGGCTTCGTAGTCTTCGCCTTCGTCGGCCTGCTGGTAAAGATCTGGGACCTGTTTTCGCCCTTCAGTTCTATCACGATACGAGGATTCTGGATCCTCTGGTTCGTGGCTCTGATCGTCTTCATCGCCCGCATCGTAAGAGAAAAACTCACGCTCACCGAGGCAGCCGCCGAAGTGGATCGGACAGCCCGCCTCAAGAACGAAATCACGAGTGCGTACTGGTTTCTCGGGCACGGGCCATCCAATGCGTGGACGGACCTGCAAATCCGTCGGGCTGCCGAGACGGCCGGCAAACTGGACCTCAGGAGTCTTTATCCACGTGCCGTGCCACCGACGTCCTTCCTTGCGGTCGGGTTGTTGGTTCTGCTGTTGATACTGAACTTCACCCCCTTACCCTTCAATTACAACTTTCTGTACTCACGAGAGGCGCCGACACTGACGCTGAGCACAGAGGATGAAGCTCTGCTGGAAGAGATCGAAGAGCTTCTGGCCCAGGCCGAAGAGTTGGGGCAGGACGAGGTCGTCGAGGAGCTTCAGGAATTGATCGAAGCGCTCAGGGGCGGCGAACTTTCAGCCACGGAAGCCCTGGAGGAGTTGGCAGGTATCCAGAACTCGATGGAGGAAGGCAACCTGAACGTCGCCAGCATCATCGAGGGTCTTGAAGAGATCGGAGAGGATCTTCAGAAATCCGAAGACACCCAGGGTGCCGGAGAGGCAATGGCCCAGAGGGACCTGGAGCAGGCTGCACAGGAACTCCGGGATCTTGCCGAAGAACTCGGCGCAGGACAGCAACCGTCTGAAGATCTCGCCGAGACACTCCAGGAAGCGTCCGAGAACACGCGACCCGGTTTGGAGGAACTGGCCGAACAGCTCCAGCAAGCGTCGGAAAGCCTCGAGAACGAGGACCAGGAGGCCACCGAAGAGGCGCTCGAGCAGGCGGCCCAGGAGTTGCAGGAACTGTCGGACATGGTCGAAAGCCAGCAACTCAAGAACCAGGCATCCGACCAGTTGGAACAGTTGGAAGACGCGCTGCGGGAACAGCAGATGGAAGAACAGGCCCAGGCGGAAGAACAACAGCAGCAACAGCAGCAGCAACAAGAGCAAGAGGGACAGGAAGGCCAGGAGGCCGCAACCGAGGGGCAGGGTCAACAGCAGGAACAGATGGGTCAGGAGGGGGCGCCCCAACAAGGCGATATGGACGCCCCGCCCGAATACGCACCTGGGGCTGCGGGTGACGGCCAGATGACCGAGCAGGCGACACCGCCCGACGCGCAGGATGTACAAGGCCTCGACGCGAGCGGAACGGGCCAGATGCCGTCCGGATTTGGTTTTTCACCGGAGCAGAAGGAAGGGGCTCCCACCAGCCTGGACGTGCAGCTTCAGGAAGAACGTATGGAAGCGCAGGAAGGCGAAGGCCCCGAATCTGAAGAGGAAGAGAAGATCGAAGAAACAAGTCGAGAGCAACGATCCAAATTGGATTACCGAAACGTCCAATCGGAGCTGACGCCTCGACAGCAGGATCTGTTGAACCAGGAGCAGATCCCTCTTCCTTACCGGAATCTCATCAAGAACTATTTTCAGGCCATACGGCCGCCCGGGAATTAATGATCACCGAACTCGACACGCAGATCGAACTGTTTCAGAAACAATTTGAAGCCGTTAAGAAGGAAGTCTCGAAAGTCATCGTCGGCTACCCCGAGATCATCGATGGCATCCTGATGGGCCTGCTGGCCAGAGGACATGTCTTGCTGGAAGGAGTCCCCGGACTCGGTAAGACAAAGCTGGTTCAAACCTTGAGTGAGGCGCTGCACCTTCGCTTTTCCCGCATCCAGTTTACGCCCGACCTCATGCCCGCCGACATCACTGGAACCAACATGGTGCAGCAGGACCCGGACGGCGCGAAGTTCCTGCGGTTCCAGCGGGGTCCTCTTTTTGGAAACATGATCCTCGCCGATGAAATCAATCGCGCGACGCCGAAGACCCAGTCGGCTCTGCTCGAGGCGATGCAGGAAAAGACGGTTACCGTCGGAAAGGAAAGCTACGTCCTGGAGTTGCCGTTTTTCGTCCTGGCGACCCAGAACCCGTTGGAGATGGAAGGCACTTATCCACTGCCCGAAGCTCAGCTTGATCGCTTCTTCATGAAGCTCCTGGTCGACTATCCGACGGTCCGGAACATGCATACGATCCTCAACCGCACGACCAAGATCGAGGAACCCACCCCAGATCGCGTGCTGGACGGTCCCGCAATCCTCGAGATGAGGGAAACCGTGGTGGCGATTCCCATCGCCCGTCCAGTGCAGGAATACGCAATAAAAATCGTCCTGGCCACCCATCCGGACACACCACGCGCTCACGAGTTGTCCAATCGGTACGTCCGCTACGGAGCCAGTCCGCGGGGGGCTCAGGCGCTGGTGCTGGGAGCAAAGATAAAGGCGCTGCTCGAGAGCCGTGTCCATGTATCCTGCGACGACATTCGCGCGATCGCCATGCCGGTGCTGCGTCACCGCGTACTGCTGAATTTCGAAGGCGAAGCCGAAAGGGTCAATCCGGATACGATCCTGGAGGCCATTCTCAAGGACACACCTGAACCCAAGGGATAGTCTGGGGCAGTTACCAGTTACCAGTTGACCGCGGCCTGGACAGCTTTTCGCTGGAACAACAATGTCAACAACAGCCACGACACCGTTCGATGAAGCGTTCATGCGGAAGCTGGAATACCTGGCGATCGTTTCCAAACGGTTTGCCGGGCAGTTCAAGGCCGAACGGCGAGCGCGAAAGCTGGGTTCGGGCCTGGAGTTTGCCGACTATCGCGGCTACGTCCCGGGCGACGATTTCAGATACCTGGACTGGAAAACCTACCTGAGGCTGGACAAGCTCCTGCTCCGCCTGTATGAGGAAGAAGAAGACCTTCCCATCTACATTTTCATCGACAGCAGCCGGTCCATGGACTACGGCTCGCCGACGAAGATGGACTATGCAAGGAGGGTCGCCGCTGCTCTCTGCTACATCGGGCTGGCAAACCTGGACCGTGTGACCGTTGTGGGCTACGCCGACGGAATCCAGCAGCAATTGTCGCCACAGCGTGGGAAGAACCAGATTTTCAGGGTGTTTCAGTTCCTCTCCGAACTTCGGCCTGAAGGCGAAACCAATCCCAAGAATGCATTCAAGGTCTTCTGTACCGGAAAGCGGCGACGCGGTCTGGCTGTCGTCATTTCGGATTTTTTCGATCCGAACGGTTTCGAAAGCGGCTTGAACATGCTGCGTTACTACCGGCATGACGTGTTCGCGCTGCAGGTGATCGGGCATGAAGACGTAAACCCCGGTGTTAGAGGTGAGTTGCAGTTGGTCGATTCGGAGAACAACACAAGCCGTGAGATCACGATTACATCGGACTTGCTCGAGGCCTACGAGAAGGAACTGGCCAACTTCTGCGAAGAGATCCAGAATTACTGCGTCAAGTACCAACTCGGCTACGTGCGTACGGTGACGGATTTTCCATTCGAGGAACTGATTCTCCAGGTCTTCCGGCAAGGCAGGTTCCTGAAATGAGTTTCCTGACTCTTTCGGCGACCCAGGCACTCTTGCTGACAGGTTTGACCGCCACGGCCGTCATCGTCCTGTTCTTCCTGAAGCTGCGGCATCGCCGTATCGTTGTGGCTTCGTCGCTTCTCTGGAGCCGGATACTCGACGACAGGGAAAGCAACTCGTTGATGGAAAAGCTGCGCCGATGGATTTCCCTGCTCGTCGCGCTGACGATCGCGTTGTTGATCGCGCTCTCGTTGGGACGACCGCAGATCGAAGCACTCAGCGGCGGTTTGCGGCCGGTTGTCATCGTTCTTGACAGCTCGCCGACCATGGCCTCCCGGACCTCTAACGGCCGGTCGCGCTGGGATGCGGCCGTGGAAGAAGCCCGGACTATCCTGGATGGCAGCAACCGACCGGCCGGCTACATGGTCGCCGATACGTCAGGCAGGGTTCAAAGCGCTCTCACGGACGACCGGAACGAGGTCCACGCCGCCATCGACCGGATGGAACCTTTCGCAGCCGAACCGCGCTTCCCCGACATTCCCGTCACAGGATCGGACGTCTACTTCATATCCGATGGCGTAGCGGGGTTGACGGTCCCGGAATCAGCGACGACTGTTTCGGTCTTTGAGCAGGCTGACAACGTTGGCATCACCGCCTTCGACATCCTGGTAGACCCAACCAATCCGTCGGGATATGCCTCCTACCTGGAAGTCATCAACTACTCCGCGGAACGGAAAGAGATCGGAGTTCTGATGAGCGGGGCCGGACAACAACGCTTGAGCAGAACAATATCGCTCGACACGGGTGAAACCTGGTCAAACGAATTCGACATGTCCGAGTTCAGAGGTGGAGGTATCCGTGCCGCCATTCAGTCTGCCGATGACGCGCTGGCCGTGGACGATGTGGCCTTCGGCTACCTCCCGCTGCGCACCCGCGCCCGCACGACGCTTGTGACGCGTTCGAACGGCGGTTACCTGGAAACTCTCCTTCGTCTGTCGCCGGGAGTGCAACTAACGGTTATCGATCCCGCCCAATTCCAGGAAACGGCGGCGACCGACGTTTACATCTTCGAAGATTTCGCGCCGGTCCGAGAGCCCTCCAAGCCGAGCCTCGTGTTCGGCGCGGGCGATGTCGACTGGCTGCCAGGCGTCCTGGGAACGGAGGACGCCCCCCAGATCGCATCGTGGGATCCGGATCATCCGGTCATGCAGTTCGTACCGCTCCACGACCTCGAGATCGCTACGACAAGCCGGATCGATGCTGGCGATCGGATCGTGGTCGCGTCGTCGGACCGGACTCCGCTTATCGTCGCTACGGATAGTCCAGACAAGTCGGTCTTCGTCGGTTTCGACCTCGATTCTTCCGACTTCCCTTTCCACATGGGTTTTCCTATCTTCGTCCAGAACGTACTGGCCTGGTTCTCGGGCGAGGAACTGGCGCACCGGAGCAAGTTGGGAATCATCGAGCTTCCGCTGGAAACCACGACCGTAACGGGACTGGACGGCGAAACCCTGCCTACGGAAAGCCGCTTCGGCCAGACAGTGATCGAAGCTGCCGAACCCGGTCTGTTTACGGCTACCGAAGATGGCCGGAGAGTGCGGGTTGCGGCCAATCTCGCGGACAGGCGTTTCTCGGACGTGAACCGAACGTCATTCTCGAACCGGTCTAACGGAATCCAGGCCGCGCTCCCTGTACTTGGAAACGAAATGTGGTTTTATATGCTGCTGTTGGCGCTCTTTCTGGTCGGGGCGGAATGGTGGACATATCACAGAAGAATTACATTATGAGACACGGTTACAGGCTATCCTCGGAGCTCGAAACCCGATAGCCGGACCCACTCGAAACATGTCATGATCGAGTTTGAAAACTACTGGCCGTTGATCCTGTTGGGACTGATTCCCTTCTACTGGTGGGCCCGCGGCCGGACCCTGACCGATTTCAACGCGGCTCATCTGAGGCTTTCCACAACCATCCGCTCCCTGCTTACCGTGTCGTTGGTTCTGGCCTTGATGCAACCGGTAATGAACGGTTCGGGAAACGGGTTGTCTGTCGCCTACGTGCTCGACGTGTCCCAGAGTGTATCGGCCCAGGCCCTGGAGTCGGCCATCGACTGGATCTCACAGACAAACGCCGAGGGTAGCCCGGATCATTCGGTCTTCATCCCCTTTGCTCGAAACTCCCTGGTCCTCGACGACCTGGAGGAACTGCGCACCATCCAGGTTTCGACCCGCGAGATTGAAGGAGCGGTTGACCAGAGCGCGACGAACATTGAAGAGTCTCTGAATCGAGCGATTCGAAACCTTGCCCCCGATCATCTAAAACGCGTCGTCCTGTTGACCGACGGCAACGAGAACGCCGGTGAGGTCAAGGACTTCGTGTTGAAGATGAAGCAGGAGGGCGTCCCCGTATTTACGGTGCCGGTACAGGCCCGGGCAACGGGAGACACGTGGATCGAAACGGTCATGGCACCGGAACGAGTGACGAGTGAGGAACTGTTTCCGCTGGAGGTACACGCATACAGCCAGACACCAAAGAACGGCACGATCGAAATCAGGCGTGATGACGAGATCCTGGAGACCCGGGATGTCGAACTGGCCGAAGGCATCAACCGAATCGGTTTCGAAGCACTGGTTGATGAGACAGGCCCCATCACACTGGAAGTGGAGCTCCGGGTCGACGGCGAGCGTTTTGTCGACAACAACACGTTCAGAGAATCCGTCGTCGTCGACGGCCAACCCCGGGTCCTGTACATCGAGGGTCACCAGGAAAGCGCGCATTACCTCACCGACGCGCTCGAACTGGAAGGGATCGAGGTCGATACGATCGGGCCTTCGGCCGTGCCCAGCACCGTCGATCGCTTCGATGCCTACGAAGCTGTCATCCTCAGTGACGTGCGTGCGGACGAACTGACACCGCGCCAGATGGACGCGATGGCGACCTATGTCCGTGACCTGGGAGGCGGGTTCATCCTGGCCGCCGGGGAATCGGTGTACGGCGAAGAGGGCTACTCCGAAACGGATGTTGAAGAGATTCTTCCGATCCGGTTTGAACTCGAACGCGACAAGACCTCGGTGGCATTGATCATTGTCCTGGACAAGTCCGGGAGCATGGGCGGACAGAAGATCGAATTGGCCAAGGAGGCATCCAAGGCCGCAGTCGACGTGCTCGAAGACGACCACCTGATCGGCATCATCGCGTTCGACTACAACTACTACTGGCCGGTTCGTCTCCAGAGTGCCAGGAATCGCGTAGACATCAATCAGAGCGTGAGCATGATAATAGCCGGAGGCGAAACCAACATCTATCCGGCACTGCGCGAAGCAAACCTGCAACTGACAGGACTTCAGGCCGAGGTTCGCCACGTCATCCTGCTCTCGGACGGCCGTTCGCTGCCCGACGACTATATCGGGCTTGTGGAAAGCATGTCGGACGACAAGATGACCGTCTCGACAGTTGCAGTGGGAAATGGCGCGGACCGCGAACTTCTCTCCAACATCGCCGAATGGGGACAAGGGCGATCCTATTTCATCGAAGACGCCCTGATGGTCCCCCAGATCTTTACAGAGGAAACACAACTCGCAACGCAGGGCACTCTGGAGGAGGAGCCGTTTGTGCCTGTCGTCACGAAGGACGTCGAAGCATTCAAAGGCATCGACTTTGAAAACGCACCGCCCTTGCTCGGGTTTCTGTCAACAATCGCAAAAGACACTTCCGAAGTCCTCTTGGAGGCCGCTGAAGAAAAGCCGATCCTCGTACGATGGCAGTACGGCCTCGGGAAAACGGTCGCCTTTACCTCGGGCGTAAAAGACCGCTGGGCGGCAGAGTGGCTCAGGTGGGAGGGCTATACCAAATTCTGGCCGCAACTGGTTCGGGAAACGATGCGTCGCCAGGAAGACGGCGAACTCGACATGAGGATCGAGAAGGAAGGCGACGAAGCCCACATTACGATCACCGCAACCGATGAGGACGGCGGATTCCGTAACGAGCTGGAATCCCAGATTCGTGTGGTCGATCCGCGACAGAACACGTCGGTCATCGACATCCACCAGTCCGGACCGGGAACCTACGAAGCGCAGTTCCCTGTTGACCAACCCGGGCCATTCGTCTTTCGGATGATCGGGGATGAGACGAACGTGTCTCGGATCCTGCCCTACTCTTACCCCGACGAGTACCACTTCTATCCGCCGGACGTCGACCTGCTCCAGGAAGTCAGCAGTGTGACCGGCGGAAAGTTTCAGCCGACCGCCGCGGACATCTTTTCGACCGGCGGAGAAACAGTCGTCCGTCGTGTCCCGCTGTGGCCCTACCTGGCCATTGCCGCGCTCCTGCTCTACCTGACGGACCTCCTCCTCAGAAGGATCCGCCTGTTCGAAGGAACCGTCGCTACCGAGACGACCCGCACCGAACCGTCCCGCTCCACCGGCACCCTCGGGATCTCGTAGAAATAGACCACAACGATCGCACATGTAGATGCGCGATGTAGGTGCGCTCTATGAGCGCATGCCTTTCGATTCCTCGAAAATGTGCGGTCATAGACCGCACCTACATCGACACCTCACGCCCGATCCACAACGACTCT
>CAZOZZ010000112.1:9405-14350 GCA_964584435.1 uncultured Solibacteraceae bacterium
TGCGGTCATAGACCGCACCTACATCGACACCTCACGCCCGATCCACAACGACTCTAACGGAACGCCGGATGTAGGTGCGCTCTATGAGCGCATGTCTTCGATTCCCAAAAACCATGCGGTCATAGACCGCACCTACATCGACATCTCACACCCGATCTACCGATGCGGGGTGGCCGGCTTCGAGGCGCACAAATAAGCTGGGGACACGGGAGATCGGGATCTCCGAGGGGATGCCGCCGCCATAGGGGCTGGCTGGATCGCAGGCGTTGATGCGCAGGGAATCGTCTGCCGCGGCCACTCTGGCGGAACGGAGCGCCTCCACCGCGTCGGGCAGCGCGTACTGCAGCGCGGAGATCCCATCGACGAACATGCCGCGCCGGACCTCGCTGCGCCATTCCATCCTCTCCAGAGCTCGGGCCGCTACAGACCATGTAACCGGGAGCTGTTCTCGCCCGAACCATTCGCGGGCCACGACACCATAGCGTCCGAGCACGATGCGAACGATCTCGTCGACACGATCAACAGGGGTCCCTGGTTTTCCCAGGTATCCAATCGAACGAATGAGCGACCAACGGCCGGTCCAGCCGGGCAGGTTCTTCCACGTGCGACGGAACTTTCGCATCTTCTGCGACCGATCGAGGATGGCGTCTTCGTCCGCGAAGGCAACCCGTCGCAGACGGCTCACTTCTCCGAAGACATCGTTCGTCACGACACCGGACCAGAACAATTCGGCCAGGCTATCCACGAGCGCCGACAGCGGGAGGTCGAGGGATTCTCTGAGATCTTCGAAAAAAGACGCACCCTGTTCCTCGAGAAACTGTGTGAGCCGTTCGGCAGAGGGAGACATCTCCTCAGGGTCCATCGCAAACAACCAACCGTGACCCCGTTGGACGAGTCGAACTTTTCCGTTACCTGCACCCATTGCAAACACTTTCCCCGCCGACATCAGTTTCTCGAGCGAGGACCTCGAGTATCCCGTCACGCGCTCGGAAAGGATCTCGGGCTCCCAGACATCGGCCGGCGCCGGATAGCCATCCAATTGCTCCAGCACTTCTTCCAGCGAGCCAGTCGGGCCGGTTCTCCCCTGCCAGTCCAGAAGGAAGCGGGTGAATTCTGCCAGTGAGGACGGCTGGACCTGGTTCCTGAGAATTCGAAGCGTCCGTCGACAAACCTGTTCGAGCGAGGCCGGGTGACTCCACTCCTCGGCGTCGGACACGAATGATCCCTTAATGGCGGATCCATCCTCCCTGAGCGCAGCCAGGGCCGGTTCAACATCGAAAGAGAAGCGCCGGGCGAGAATCGGGGCCGGAACCGGAGCATGCGTCTGCAGAAAGCGGCGAAGCAAGATCTTCTGGGAATCCAGATCCCGGGCCGCGTAGAGTTCACGCTCCTCCGCCAGAATCCACCGGTCACCGAACGCCACGATACGCCCCTGGTCCTTCAGTGTCCGGGAAAACGCGGGGCCTTCGGAACGTTCCGACATCTCTTCATCGGAGAGATCGCCTAACTGGTACAACAGCTCCGCCAGTTCCTCGGGTGATCGCGCACGACGGTTTTCCCCCAGAAGCTGCAACCGCTCTTCCACCTGTTTGACCGCCCGGGCTTCAACCAGACCGCGACGAGACGCCGGATCGAGGACTTCATCGAGCAGGGATCTGTTGACCTGGAGCAGCTGGGAGTGCCATTCGGCCCGCGGACGGTCGTCTTAGTACATGAACACGCCGATGAATCCGAAGAGCAGGGACGCCGAGAAGGGCGACGGGACTTCGGTACGTATCGCGTGAACCGAGATGTGTTCCTCTTCGATATCGGCCACAACCTTACGGAAGCTGTCAAAATCCATGCGATCGTTGAGACAGTCTCGCATCGTCTCCAGGATCACGGGAAAGTCGTCGTACTTTTTCGTGATCTCGAAGAAATCGCCCGCGCGTAATCGCTGCATCCACAACGGGGTTCTACGGCCCGGCTTGTTCCGCGGAAGGAGTAGAGATCGCATGGCGTTTTCCCGAAAGGCGGCAACGAAGAGCGGCGACCGGGCAATCTCTTCGACAACCCAATCCCGCAAGTTGTCGGTCCGGAGGTTCCTGAGTATCTCGCGAATCGTGTCGGGCTCGACGGCGGCCACACTGTCGGGCACGTCAAAGAGAATTCCGTTGTCCTGCTGTTGATACGGCACGTTGACGCGAAGAACGTCCCGCAACCGCTGTCCGAGAACCAGGGCGAGCAGGTCGTTCACGCGGCGGCCGAAGACGGAATGGATGGCGATCCTCGGGTTTCCGATCTCGTCACGAAAGATTTCGGCAACGATGTTGCGGTCGTCCGGAATCACGCGGGTCGCAACTTGCTGACTCTTGAGATACGACACGATATTCCAGGCGCTGCGGGAATCGAGGGCATAGTTCTTCCCGAGCCAGAGGCTGACATCCGGATCCTGGCTGCGTTGGCCTACCTCCCGGCGAAACTCGCCCACCTTGAGACTGAGTTCGTAATCACGACCGATTCCCTCCCCCTTCCAGAACGGCATCTTGGCAGGCTCGCCAAACGCCGCTTTCACGATCACGCGGTCCATGCGAATTTCCTGGATACGCCATGACGAGCTCCCCAGGAGAAAGACCTCTCCAACACGGCTCTCAAAAACGAATTCTTCGTCGAGTTCACCGATCCTCTTGCAACTCTCCAGATAGGCCGCAAAAAGGCCGCGGTCGGGAATAGTCCCGCCGCTCGTCACAGCAAGCGACTGGCTACCTGGCAGCTTCCGGATCGTATCGTTTTGCGGATCCCAGGAAACTCGGGCCCGAAGGTTTCGAAAGTCCCCCTCGCCATAGCGTCCGGCTACCATCCGCAGGACGGAAAGGAAGACGTTCCGGGTCAGGTTCTGGTAGGGATAGGCCCGGCGCATGAGACCGTAAAGGGCTTCGACGTTCCAATCGTCCATCGCGACCGAGGCGACGATCTGTTGCGCCAGGACGTCGAGCGCATCCTTTGGCACGATGGTCCGCTCGACCCACCCCGCATACATTTCCTTTGCGACGACGGCAGTCTCCACAAGATCCTCGCGGAATGTCGGGAACAGGCGTCCCTGGCTCGTCGCCGATACCAGGTGGCCGGAACGCCCAACCCTTTGAAGAGCCGCGGCAACACCCTTCGGAGACTGGAGTTGAATGACCAGGTCGATGCTGCCGATGTCGATTCCCAACTCCAGTGCCGAGGTGGAAACCAGACAGCGTATGTCTCCCTTCTTCAGACGATCTTCCATTTCCCGCCGCGCCTCGGGGGACATACTGCCGTGGTAGGCAAGCGCCAGTTCCTCTTCGGACAGTTCGTTCAGACGCGCCGCGACACGCTCGGCCAGGCGCCGGTTATTTGTGAAGACCAGCGTCGTCCGGCGCCGCTGGATCAAACTGTAGACCTCGGGAAACACGAGCGACCAGATGCTCTGATCGGGCAGGTTCGTGAAGTCGGGCGCAACCGAAACAACCCGGACATCCATCTGCTTACGTCCGCCGACATCGACAATCGTCACCGGCCGTGGAGCCGATTCGGCATCCTGTCCACCCAGGAAACGGGCGATCTCTTCGAGAGGCCGCTGCGTAGCCGAAAGGCCGATACGCTGCACCGGACCGGGAGTGAGTCGTTCCAACCGCTCCAGCGTCAACGCGAGGTGCACACCACGCTTGCTTCGTGCCAGGTTGTGAATCTCGTCGACGATGACCGTGCGGACATCCGCAAACACGTCGCGCGCCTTGCTGGTCAGCAGAATGTAGAGGGATTCCGGAGTCGTGATCAGAATCTCGGGTGGGCTCTTCGTGAAGCTCCGGCGCTCGGAAGCCGGCGTGTCGCCCGTCCTGACGGCCGTGCGAATCGGAGCCAGGGACAACCCCTCGGCTTCGGCCAGCCGGCCGATCCCTTCGAGCGGCACCTGAAGATTCTTCTCGATGTCGTTGGATAACGCCTTGAGGGGCGAAACGTAAACAACACGGAGCGCGGGAAAGTAATTTTCTTCCAGACGGTCGACAACGAGCGAATCGATCGCCCAGAGGAACGCGGACAGAGTCTTCCCCGACCCGGTTGGGGCCAGTATCAGTGCGTTCTCGTTCCTCTGAATGGCCGGCCAACCTTCCACCTGGGCCGGCGTAGCCTGACCGAATTCAGACTGAAACCAGCTTCGCACCAGAGGATGGAACGATTCGAGCGGCATGAGGACCTAGAACACCACCGTCTCCGCCAACGCAATTCGCAAACCCGCATACAACAACCACGGAACCACGACCAATCCCGCAACGATCCCGGTCGCCAGCCGCGGGTTAACCACATGCCGGTAACCCACGATGAGTAGCACCAGAACCCAGATTGAAACGACGTCGATCATCCCGGCAGCGACATAGAAACCAGACGACACGGCCTGCGGGTCCAGAAACACGGCCAGGTTCAACCGGCCGATCTGCGAGGGCAGCAGTTGCTGGGCGTTCGGCGTCAGGATCATCACGCCCTGGGCCAGGTGGTGGAGCGCGGTGGGCAGGAAGGCAAAGGCTGTTACCGAGAGAAACGCCTTGAATCCACGCTGGCGCCCCGCAGCCGAGAAGATTCCAAAAAACAGCGAAGCAACGATCAGCGTTATCAGCAGAGGTCCGAGCACCGCGAAGATGAGTCCCACCAGCCATACTGCCTGAAGTTCCACGTCGGCCGGGGGGAATGCGAAATAGACAATCAGGCTGGTCAGGAGCGCACAGACTGTGGGCAGGGCGATGGGCAGAACAACGACAGGCCGTTCGGCCGCCCCGTACAACGTTTCAGCGGGAGCCCAGAACACTTTGAGAACTCTGAGGAGATGGTCCATTGTGATACCGCCTGGAAAGTCTACAGTATTTTGGGAAGAGTGAGGGAGGGGCAGGGATTTTTTCACCGGTAGAGTAGGGGAGGACGCGAAGAGCGACCTCCCCCCTCG
>CAZOZZ010000113.1:0-14088 GCA_964584435.1 uncultured Solibacteraceae bacterium
AGATCCTCGAAATAGCCGGGCTATTCCTCCGGTCTGCTCAATCGGTCGCGACCAATTCTGACGCAAATCTGGGCGCCAATTCCGCGAAGTTATTCTTGGGCGGACCCTAAGGCCCGCCGAGGGAATAATAGCAAACGTCAGGCAGTTCTAAAAGGGGCAGCGATCGGTCGTGGGTGGACCTACTGCCGTGAACCCATCGCCGCGTCGTAACGCATTCGAAGCGTCTTGACCGGGTTGGCGTTTTCGTTCGGTTGGATGTCCTCATCGGTTGCACTGATGTAGAGCGAGTAGTTGCCGTCGTTGAACGACGAACCGTTCGCGTCGTCTTTTTCCGCCATCAGTATGTAGGCAACGTGCGAGGTCTTGCCGTCGCAGGTGGCGTTGGGGCGTGGTTCTGTTTCGCAGGTGCATCGATTGTCGCCGCCCTCGGCATCGGCTGCTTCCATGGCGGCCATGACGCGGTCGGTCAAACTTCCCGTTGCCTGGCGGAACGCTAGAGCGGCATCGTGCATGACGTTGTCGGTGGCCAGAATATTGCCCTGAACTGAAAAGTAGATTTCGGTTCCGGCAACCCGGCCCTGGATCGACAGAGACGCGGCGCTGTTTCCACTGCCTGAAAAGCCGGTGCTTCGGCCGGTCATGTCGAGGATGCCGAACTGGCGGCGTTCGATCTGGGGGTCCTCTTTGAGCAGGCGGAGGATCTCGTCCGGGTGCGTTCCTTTCTGGAGTTCCGCGAAGACGAGCCGCTGATTCTCCCTCGTTGCGTCTACACCGGCCTGGCATGCCGCAACGCCGATCCCGGGAACCACGACAGCCTGCACGTCCATGAGGCCCTTGGCGGGGAATCCCGCGAAACGACCTTGGGGAACGCAGGTCGCCGATGCAATCGAAACCTGGCCGGTCGCCTTGTCGATGGCGATCACGGACCATGTTGCGAATGACGGGGCCTGTATCAGCAGGATCAAGGCCAGCGAGTAGATGATGTGTCTCATCGACTTTCTTTGAAGGCTTCCGCTCCGTCGTCGACCGTGTCGAGTCGACGATGTCAGGAACGATCGCGTATTGGACAGGCTACTCTTCGCCTTCCTTCTCTTCCTCTTCTTCCTCGTCGGGTATGAAGGGCGCCCATTCTTCGGGGATAGCCTGTGGGCCTGGTTTCATTCCGGCGATGTCCGGATCTTCGCCACCGATGGGGGCGGGTCCCGCTGCTGCCCGGCGTTCACTCGCGTCGAGCCGTCTAGCTTGCTTTTCGCGTGCCTTTTCCATCCGCGCCTTTTCCTTCAAGCGTTTTTGGAACGTAGGTCTTGATGGTCTTGCCATACACGTTACTCCTGGTTGTTCGCCTAGGCGGGCGATCATGCCCGCCACTCGTATTCGATTCCTGTGGTGACTCGCACCAACTCGCAGTTTGGGACCCCTTAGAGCGTCGCGGGTGGCACAACGGTCACGGTCTTACAACTGGACACTTGCTCTGTGGAGCCATTCAGAAATGCAACGCATTAGGTGAGAGCCTGCCATCCGGGAGGGCCTCACTCATGTCTACCATTATATAGGGAGCGCCAGTGAACGATGTCAACTTGTGAGGCTTGGGCTCGATTTTTTTAGTGTTGCCGGGCGATTCATGCCGTAACTATCCCCATTCTTTGCCGTGGTGTCGGTGATTCTCATC
This sequence comes from uncultured Solibacteraceae bacterium, assembly GCA_964584435.1. Taxonomy (GTDB): domain Bacteria; phylum Acidobacteriota; class Terriglobia; order 20CM-2-55-15; family 20CM-2-55-15; genus CAZOZZ01. The sequence continues at coordinate 1,670 of CAZOZZ010000113.1, forward strand.
AGCGTTTCCATCGTGGCCAGTCTTGTCCCCCCACTGCGGGCGACCCGGATCGATCCTCTGGCAGCACTCCGATCAGAGTAGCCATTCAACAGGATGAACGTGCGGGTCAAGCCGCACGTTCACTCGTCCCTCCATTCTGCTATCCTGAACAGTCTGGAGTTGCCTGTGCGAAGTTTCTCACAGCGAATGATCGGTGCCGCGTTGCTCGACTCCTCTTTATATGAAGAGGTCGAGGCCGACCAGTCCGCCTTCCGGCAAGCGATGGTCGTGGTCGTGATATCCAGCCTGGCCACCGGTATCGGGATGGGATTGAGGGACGGAGTGCGCGGCCTGGTCGCTGCGACGATTGCGTCCCTGATCGGCTGGCTGTTCTGGTCGTGGTTGACCTACTTCATCGGAACGCGGTTCTTTCCGACTCCGGAGACTTCATCCAGTTGGGGGGAGCTGCTTCGAACCACCGGCTTTTCCGCCACGCCTGGAATTCTGCGCATCTTCTCTTTCTTGCCCGTCGTCGGATTCTACATTTACTTCATTGTCTTAATCTGGATGCTTGCGACATTCGTCGTCGGCGTTCGCCAGGCGCTCGACTATCGGAGCACATGGCGGGCGGTGATGGTCTGCCTGGTCGGCTGGCTGATCTGGGTTTTTGTGGGCGTCTTCCTCGTTCCAACCGCAATTTGAACTTTTTCCGGGTAGTCCCTAAAGTTTCCGCTGTTGAGGCCGATAAAGTGTGTAGACAGCACGGAATTCGGTTGGAGGAAGCGTCATGTACTCGGAAATGTTTGGAGACTACCAAAAACTGCTGAAGCTCGGCGTTCTCGGAAAGGAAATTGAGGTTCCCGAGAAAAACACCCTGCTTCGTGGCTTCCAGTACGCTTCCCCCGAAACCATTTTATACGGCCGCTTCTGCTGGAACGGTTCCTGCAAGAACTGTACGGTAACCGTCCGCACCGGAGACAACGAAACTAGGAGCCAGGCCTGCACGACCGACGCCTGCGATGGCATGAGCGTCGTAAGAAAGACCCGCGAACTCGTCAGCCGCCTGAAGTCCGTCGTGTCAAGAGCAGCCTGAACAACGCACTTATACAGTTTTTCTTGACCGTCCTGCTCGCGGTGGCCACAAGGCCACCGCATTTTTTTGCGTTCCTTCCCCCCCTGAACGGTTACGATCTCCCCTGACATGAAAAACCTCGAAATTGCCTCCATCTTCGGAAACATGGCCGATTTACTGGAGATTCAGGGAGCGAACCCGTTCAGGGTACGCGCTTACAGGAACGCCCGGTCCAGCCTCGAGGGGTTGACGGATACGGTTGACGAGATTGCGAAACGAGGAGCCTTGAAGGACATTTCGGGAATCGGCAAGGACCTGGCCGGCAAGATCGTTGAGTACATCGAGGGCGGCAGGATTCAGGCTTTTGAGGATTTGAAGAAGGAGGTGCCGATCGGTCTTGTCGAAATCGTCAGCATCCCAACGATCGGTCCCAAGACGGCGAAACTGATATTTGATCATTTCGGAGTTCAGGGCGTTGGGGATCTGGAAAAGCTTGTCCAGAGTGAGGAACTCCTGTCATTGCCCGGCGTCAAGAAGAAGACGCTGGAGAATGTCATCCGTGGCATCGCCCTTCACAAGAGGCGTAAGGGAACCTTTCTGCTCGGCCGGGCACTGCCTGTTGCCCGGGATATTTGCGAGTTGCTCGAACCGGTGGCTGAACGCGTTACCTACGCCGGTAGTCTCCGCCGAATGAAGGAGTCCGTCCACGATGTCGACATCCTCGTGGCTTCGGAACAGCCGGAAGAGGCGATGAAGACGTTTCTCCGTATGCCGGCGATCGCCCGTTCACTCGTCGGAGGGCCAACCAAGACATCCGTCTTGATTGATGGGGACCTGCAGGTAGACCTCCGGGTCGTCCCGCCGGAAAGTTGGGGGGCAGCCCTGGCCTACTTCACTGGTTCGAAGAACCACAACATCCGGCTGAGAGAACGTGCGATCAAGCGTGGCCTGAAGTTGAACGAATATGGCCTTTTCGACTCCAACGACCGGGTGGTGGCCAGCCGCGAGGAAGAGGACATCTACACTGCCCTGGATCTGCCCATGATCCCTCCGGTCCTCCGGGAGGACCTGGGCGAGATCGAGGCGGCTATCGAGGGCCGGTTGCCTCAACTGGTTCAGATCGAGGACATCCGCGGGGACCTGCACATGCATACTACGTGGAGCGACGGTGCCGAGACAATCGGGGAGATGGTTGACGCGGCGATCGCACGGGGATACGAATATGTTGCGATCACGGATCACTCGAAGTCACTCGGGGTTGCCGGTGGATTGTCCGAAGAGGACCTGGCCCGGCACACGCAGGAGATTCGGGATCTCGATGCCGGCTATCCCGATTTTCGAGTCCTGTCGGGAACCGAAGTCGATATCAGGATTGACGGGACACTCGACTATTCCGACCAGATGCTGGCACAACTGGATTTTGTGGTCGCATCGATCCACTCCGGGTTCCGCCAGGACCGGGCGACGTTGACTGAACGTGTCGTCAAGGCCATGCAGAATCCATATGTCCGGGTCATCGGTCATCCCACAGGCCGCCTGCTCGGCGATCGAGACGCGTACGAGTTGGACATGGATGTCGTGATGGCCGAGGCCGCTCGGACACGTACCTGCCTGGAAGTCAACGCCCACTACTATCGCCTCGACCTTGGGGATGTTCTCTGCAGGAAGGCCAGGGAAATGGGCGTTCAGGTCGTCATCAGCACCGACTCACATAATTTCGAGAACCTTGGCAATCTCCCCTATGGCGTCGGAACCGCCCAGCGCGGCTGGCTCGAAAAAGACAACGTGTTGAACAGCCACCCCGTTGACGAGCTGTTGGCGTACAAATCGTAGATGTGGTCTGCCGATCCATCCAGACCAGCTCGCCGTGAGAGCCCATCCACATGACCCCGGATTCCATCAAACAGAAAGCCGCCCAACTCGGATTTGAACGAGCCGGGATAGCCCCCGTTGGTCCGTTTCCCGAGACTGATTCTTATCCGGAATGGCTGGCGAGGGGCTACGCCGGGGAGATGAAGTACCTGGAGCGACAGACAGCTTCGCGATTGGATCCGCGGGCAATAATGCCCGAGGTACGTTCCGTTGTCGTGTGTGCCCTCAACTATCAGAGCGACCTGCCGGTTACCGAGTTCGATCCCGGCCGGGCCTGGGTCTCCCGGTATGCCCTGGGAGAGGACTATCACGACATTCTGAAGACGAAGCTCGATTCGCTCGCCGGCTGGATCGAGGAAAATGCATCTGCCCGGACACGCACCTATGTCGACACGGGCCCGGTTCTCGAGAGGGTCTATGCGAAATACGCGGGCATCGGCTGGTTTGGCAAGAACACTTGCACCATCAACCAGAACCTGGGGTCGTGGCTGTTCCTGGGCTGTATCCTCACGGACCTTGAGACCGAGTACGACATGCCAGTCCCGGATCGATGCGGAAGCTGTACCCGCTGTATTGACGCATGCCCGACAGACGCGATCCGGGAACCGTATGTTCTGGACAGCCGGAAGTGCATCTCCTATCTCACGATCGAACTGAGAGGCGACATTCCGGAGCCGTTGCGGGAAGGTATGGGGCACCATCTTTTCGGTTGCGACATCTGTCAGGATGTCTGTCCCTGGAACAGGAGGGCACCGCTCGGTCAAGAGCCGGCGTTGGCGGCCAGGGCTGATTTGTTCTGGCCGGAGCTTGAACGTCTGCTCGACCTGGACGAGGACCAGTGGCGGAAGCTCGTTCGGGGCACGTCGCTCAAGAGGGCGAAGATCCGGGGCCTGATGCGGAATCTAATGGTTGTTGTGGGGAATTCGGGCCTGCGGCAACTCAGAAATCGGTTGGAGAGGTTCTTGTCTCACCCGGACGATGTGGTCCGTTCCCATGCGGAATGGGCGGCTGCCCGATTGGAAAAAGGCGACTGAGGCTGGTCGGTTGGATCAGAGGAGTCGGTCCCGAACGGTGTTGTTCTTTTCCATCTGGACCATCTTGCGCTCGATGTGGAACATGAAGCGAAAGATCATTTCTTTGTTTTTCTCGCTCGCTTCGACGAACTGGACACCGATTCGAGGGTAGCTCATCCACCGGACGATCGGGTACAGAACCGGCATCCCGATGTCGGGAAGCAGCAGGACGGCTGGTCCTAACATTTGTCCTTTATATAGTTTATCGTAGGAATTCGTCGTCACGAAGCGAGCTCCGCCGGCGCCGAGTTCATCGACAAGCGGATCGACGTTAATGCCATCGATGCTGAACAGCAGATATACCGGGTCGCTGGCGACCATCGGCAGACGGAACGATGCCCTTTCTTTCGCATAGTCCCTTGGGAGAACGCTCGACATAATTTATCATTCGTCATATTCAGGTGAAATCTTTAGATCATTTGTTGCATCGACTTGAACCCGGGCCGCTTATGCGCTTTTTCTTCATCGCCGCGATTCCCCTGGCTTTCCTGCTCTATGGTCACGGACTGGATGCGCCCTTTTATCTGGATGACGGCCACGTTCTGGAAACCGGGCTCGGGGCATTGCCTTCAACCCGCCCGCTGGGTTTCTATTCGTTCTACGTCAGTTCCATGGTGGCCGATCTGCTGGGACCGCTATTGCATTGGAAGGCGATGTTTTACTTCCGGGTGACCAACCTCCTGATCCACGTGCTGGCGGCGACGGCCGTCTTCTGGCTGGCCTGGGAACTTGCGAAGAAACATCTTGTTGCGGCGATTGCCGGCACCCTGTTTCTGGTTCATCCGATCCAGAGCCAGGCGGTTCTTTACGTGACCCAGCGCTTTGAATCCCTCGCGACACTCTTCATGGTCCTCTCAGCCGCCGGCTATGCCCGGTTCAGAAACAGCCACGACCGGAGATGGTTGATTGCCGTCCTGGGGTTTGGTGTCCTGGCAGCCTTCAGCAAGGAAACGGCGGTTGTGCTTCCGTTGTGGATCGTGTTGATAGAACTGACGTCTTTCCGGACCTGGCGGTGGGACCGTAGATTCTTCTTTCTCATACCTGTTGGCCTGCTCCTGGCGATTCCAGCGTGGAGAGCGTTCACCGGTTCGGGAGTGACGCTGACTTCAGTGCCGTGGCCCCAGTACATCGCTTCGCAGGGTGGCGTTCTGCTCAAGTATCTCCAGTTGTCCCTGTATCCGTACGAACAGTTTCTTTTCTACGACGTTGGGGTGGTCACGGAATTTTCCTGGAGCATCGTGCTCGAATGGGTCCTTGTACTGTCTGTTTTGACTACAGGAATCGTTCTGATTCGACGATATCCAACTATAGGGTTTGGTATCGTGACCTTCTTCGTCATGTTGCTGCCCGTAACGCTGTTGCCGTTGCCGGATTTGATTTTTGAACATCGTATCTACCCGGCTTTTGTGGGGTTGTCCATCGCGGCGGCATCGCTCCTGGCCTTGAGAGTCCAGAGGGCGACGATCGTGCTCATGGCTGTTCTGCTGGTCGTGTTCTGTTTTCGGACGTTTGAGCGAAGTGGAGAATGGAACGATGAAGTGCAATTCCTGGAGGCTCACCGGGAGCGCTTCCCGCACGACCCGCAGGCCCTGGCAACGTTGGCGGTCTATTACTTCGGTCGTGGTGAGGTCGCCAGCGGAATAGAGGCGCTCGAGACAGCAAGGGAGCATGAGGATCATTTCAACGATTACGATGCGACCTCGGGGCGTGTCAATATCGCACTCAACCTGGCAACGATGTACATCTCGAGCTTTGAGTACGATCTTGCCCGGAGGGAAGTAGAGCTTGCCCTGATGCTGGATCCTGACGAACCGGCGGTATACCAACTGGCAGGTGGCTTCTACCTCACGGTGGGCGAGTTGGATGCGGCTTTGGCCAACTACGTCAGGCTGACTGAGTTGAACCCGTCGGCGGCAAGAGGTTGGATGGGGCTGAATCAGACATACACGCGCCTCGAAGACGAGGTGCAGGCCGCCGAGGCGATTGCCCGGTTACAGGATTTGTCGGATGCGAGACCCGAAAGGGCGGGATGGATGATTCCGCCCGAATATCGCACGTACGGTGTGTTTGCTCTGCTGTTGATGGTGATTGGCGCTGTTTTTCTAGCCGTCCGGTCAGTCTGGATGGCGTTACGTCAGGGGTTGGCAAGTGGCTGAAAAAGCGGTCATCCTGGTAGTCAATAAGGAACGGATTCTGGTGGACCTGCTCGTCCGGTCGCTGGATGGCGATGACCTGGCCACTTACGGGTCGGCCTCAGTCTGGGAAGCCGCACGCCTCTTCGCCCAGCACCAGCCCGACCTTGTGATCCTCGATCCCACCGTCGAAGGCGGTTTCCAGTTTATGGACAAGGTCCGGACCGGGTTGAAGCCCGCGCAGGTTCTGGCCCTGGTTGATTCCGAGGAAGTCCGTAGCCAGGTTGTGGCCGCCGGTGTCGAGCAAACTGCCGACAAGAACGGCGGGTTTGACGCCCTCGTCACCGAGATTCGATCTTCGCTCCGATCCGGACTGGCCGTCCAGATGGGAGGAGACAGCGTTCGCGTTCTTGTTGCTGACGATGAAGCCGGGATTCGGGACCTGCTTGCCGACTACCTGAACAGTCGCGGGTATGCGACCGTGTGCGCACAGGATGGTCGCGAGGCGGTTGAACAGGTCGAGCAGGACCCTTCCATGCGCCTGGTCTTGTTGGATGTCAGCATGCCGCGGATGGGCGGCCTGGAAGCGCTGCGCCAGATCATGACCCTTCCCGTACACCCCGACGTAATAATGATAACGGCCGTAGCCGATCGAGAGGTTGCGCGCCAGGCCCTCCACGCCGGTGCGTTCGACTACGTGTTGAAGCCCTTTGATCTCCAGTCGATTGAGTCCTCGATCACAGCCTGCATGAGTTACGCCGACTACCACAGCCAGCCCTGGTGGAAGCGTCTCGTGCGCCGCAGCGCGTGAGAGCTAGCTGGTAGCGGGTAGCAGGTAGCAGGCAGCTCCGGATTGCCAAGGAACGTCCCCTGAGACTCCCCAACCTCGGACCCCGGACCTCACACCCGATACTCCCAATCTGCGTAATCCGTTCAATCCGCGTAATCCGCGTCAAGCACCTGGCCTCCCTAACCCCACAATCCGTGTCAAGACTTGGCCCCCCTTCCGATTCGCGCTAAATTAATTGGATGAGCAAGCCTATTCGTATCGGCCTGTTGGGCCTGGGGACCGTCGGTGCCGGTGTGGTCCGAATCGTGAACGAGAATGGTGGTCTGATCGAGCGGCGTACCGGCGTAACCCTGGAGGTGACTCGGATTGCCGTGCGTAACCCGCTGAAGGACCGGAGTGTCGCGCTCCAGGCCGACGTCCTGACGAACGATCCGCATGAAGTGGTTCGAGCCGCAGATGTCGATGTTCTGGTTGAACTCATAGGTGGCTGCGATCCGGCGAAGCAGTTGGTGTTGGAGGCCATCGCGGAAGGGAAGCATGTCGTGACCGCAAACAAGGCCCTCCTGGCCCAGCATGGCGCAGAGATCCGTCAGGCCGCCGAACTTGCGGGAGTCGGCCTCGGAATCGAGGCGAGCGTCGCCGGGGGGATCCCGGTGATCAAGACCCTGAGGGAGGCCCTGGCCGCCAACCGCATCCAGTCTGTTTACGGGATCATTAACGGGACGTCCAATTACATCCTGACCAAAATGACCCAGGAAGATCGGTCTTTTGGAGATGTGTTGCGTGAGGCGCAGGATGCGGGGTATGCAGAATCCGACCCTTCTTTCGACATCGGAGGAATTGACGCTGCCCACAAACTCGCCATCCTGATTAACCTGGCATTCGGAGTTCGGGCAGAACTCGGAGACATTTATGCCGAAGGGATTTCCGAGATCAGTCCCGTGGATATCGAATTCGGCAAGGAGCTTGGATACACGCTGAAGCCTCTGGCCATAGCAAAGGCCTCGAATGGAGAAATCGAGGCTCGTGTCCACCCCACCTTCGTCCCTGACGACTACCCGATCGCCCAGGTCGGTGGCGTCTACAATGCCATCCAGATCGTCGGCGATGCTGTCGGAGACCTCATGCTCCAGGGCAAGGGGGCCGGTGAGATGCCCACAGCGAGCGCCGTCGTCAGCGACATCATTGACGTTTGCCGCAATATTTCCGCAGGGCAAGCTCCATCTTCCTCCTCCGGGCAGCTCGTCAGCGACAGCGGATCCGACCGGGTCAAACCCATCGAGTCCATCACCAGCCTGTATTATTTGCGTTTCATGGTCGACGACAAACCCGGTGTGCTTTCGCAGATCTCAGGTATTCTGGGAAACAACAACATCAGCATCGGATCTGTCATCCAGAAAGGCCGTAAGGCAGGCGGGACCGTTCCCCTTGTCATCATGACCCACACCGCCGTAGAGCGGGACGTCCGTCGAGCTCTACAGGAAATAGACCGGCTCCCGTGCGTTGGTCAGGCGGCAGTTCTCATACGAGTCGAGGCACAAGAAGACTAAGGCCTAGGCGATAGTCCTGCAAGGTTCCCACCTCTCGATTCTGTAATTCCTGTATTAAGACCCACAAAGTTGTTGACCTTTTTGTGGCCTGTCTACAGTATTTGTGGACACGAATAATCTGCGGAGCTGTTTTTTCAGTGACTTACGTAGTGGCACGCGGCTTGCTCTAGATAGGGCACAACGGAAAGAGCAGCCGGAAGGAGCTGAGCTATGAAAGCGGTGACAAGAAATATATTAAGACTGCTGAGAGGAACCAGAGGCGTAGCGACGTCGCTCATCGAAGCGACGGCCACCGTAGCGGTGGGTGCCGTGCTGGCCGGTGTTGCTGTCGGTAGTGCGATCGACGCGATTAATGATTCCAAGATTCAGGCGGCACTCGCAGACGTTCAGGTGATCGGTCAGGGCGTGATTACCTTTTATAAGGACAATTCGTTCTTCCCCCTGTTCCAGGTCGGCAACGCGACCGGACCCGGCGATGACTTTTTTAGCAACCTGGTCTCCGAGAATGGAACCTATCCGACAGTTGACAGTAGTATCGCGGGAGCCTGGGCTCTCAACGGGGATGTGAACTACGCGGATGGAGCTTTGCTCTTCGGTCACCAAGTTCTGGCCACTGATGACTCGATCGAAGGACAACTCCTCACGAACCAGCTCGCCCGGACGAGTGCGGATGGCGGCCTGACCTTCACCGGTACTGAGTCTTACCCGGAACGCGGTACGATTGCCGGTGATCCGCAGCGTGGTTGGTCCGGACCCTACGTCGCGACCCTGTCGTCGACCGACCCCTGGGGCAACAAATATCTGATCAATGTTCGGAAACTGCACGTCAAGCACTTCCAGGAACTCGGCAGCGACGAGGTTCTGCCCAACATCGGCGTGGTCGTTATCTCCGCCGGCCCCAACCGGGCACTCGAGACATCTGACTCCCAGACAGGTGAGACATTCACGGTCCTGGGCGACGACATCGTTTTTAGAATCAAGTAAGTAGTAAGCCAGACGTTCCCGTTCGGGAATTTTAGGTAGCCCGGGCCCGAGTGCCCGGGCCTTTTTTTTGTTCGGATGGGGGTGGGGGGGGGGAAGAGAGGAGGCCCTAACAGCCCGCCCGCCGGTTTTTTTCGTGCGGTTTGTCCTCTCCCTGCCTGCAGCTACGCTTCCCCGCGGGTGGCCAGAGGCGGCCACCCCGACACGCTGTCCCCATCGGGTCGACGCATCAGACGGAATCTCCAGGCCCGAGTGTCGGGGCGGCCGCCTCTGGCCGCCCGCGGGCATCGACGAACTTGACAGGTAGGCGCTCCTGGACTGGGTTGCGGGCTTGGTCTGCGGGCTTGAGGGCATGCCGAGCGGGGTTTTCAGGCTTTCCCGCGGGTGGCCAGGGCCGGCCACCCCGACACCCTTGCCCGAAGCAGTGCTGCTTTTCTAAAGCTACCCGCTACAAGCTACCCGCCGCAAGCTACCCGCTACAACCTAATTCACAGTAAAAAACAATCTATTCGATGACCCGCCGTTAGGCGTGGTCACGGTGACAGGTACGATTCCCGACGCACCGACCAGCAGTGCCGGGACGGTCGCCACAAGTTGGGTGCTCGTTATCGATGTTGGGGTCAGGACTGAGGTTCCGAAGTGAATCACGGTGCCGGTGGCGAAGTTAAGACCGGCCAGCGTCAGCGTGAAATCTCCATTTCCGGCGTCGACGTTTCGCGGCGAGATCGAACTGATTTGAGGCGGAGGCTGGACGGGGTTAAATCCCCCAACGTTGACAGAAACGGAACCGGAGACTCCGCCGCCCGGTTGCTCGTTTTGTACCCGGAAACTCCAGGTGCCGTTGCATTGAATCGGGAATGTGGCTCTCCCTTGTCTGGAGTCCAGGACCTGGACCCCACCGCCTTCGTCGAGATCGCAGCCCGCCGGCGATGAGAAGAAGAACGTCGTCGACCCGTTCCAGTTCGCCCCGTTGAAGATGAATATGGCCTCGAACGACTGCGGGTCTCCCCCCAGGGTAGTCGGTATGTTGTCATCGAAGAAGATCGGGGCGATGGTTACCGACTCGAGGACCGGCACCGGGTTCAGCACCATTATGGGCAGTGTTTCCGAAACTGGTACACGAGGCACGACTGGAGCCGGATTCGTTACCGTGATCTCTTGTGCTCCACCATCCTTCAACAGTGACGCCGGGATCTCGGCGAACAGAGTGGTGCTGTTCTGGAACTGGGTCGGCAACTGGGTACCGCCGAGGAACATCACCGCACCGTCGACGAAGTTGAAGCCCACCAGGGTCATTGAAACCGGTTGGGCGTTCTGATCCGGCCGCGCCACGATCAGTGTCGGGGACACCGACAGCAGCCCGGCGAAAGGGTTCAGGACGGTGAAGGTATGCTCATTCGATGGCCCGACAGTCGGCGACGGATTAATGGCCGATATTCTTACGGTGCCGGCCAGCTTCAAATCCTCCGGAAGAACAGTGCCGACGATCGAGGTTTCGCTTACGAACGTCGTTGTGCGGGATGCACCGTTGATTTGGAGGCTGGCCCCGTCAAGGAAGCCCGACCCGGTCAGCGTGACATCGAAGCCCGAACCCCCAACCACCACTTCCTGCGGTACTCCACTGACAGTTGAGATGATCGGTGCCGGGCCGCCGACTGCAAACAACACCGAGTCGGATGAGACGGTGTTTCCAGCCGGCCCCCGATTCCGTACGATCAGCTCCGCTTCACGCGACAAGGTCAGGCGCGTTGCCTCGAAACGTGTCCCAATCGTCTTGTCGTCGATCACCGTCGTCGGTAGCGTGGCGCCTTCGAAGATGACCTCACTGGTGGGAATGAAGGGGCCACCCGTGATCGCGATATCGGTGTCCGGAGAATCGACGATGATTCCTGCCGGCGTCACTGTCGTGATTACGGGAACGATCAGGGTTCCGGCAAAATCGTTGTTCCGACTGTTCGAGTCCGTGATCGTGATCGAGATACTGGTAGGAACGAAGGTGAATCCTACAGCGGACGGAGTGAGGGTGTATGCACCCGTCGGAATTTTCCGGAACGTGAAGGTCCCTGCGCCGTCGGTCACGGTGACATCGGAGACTGATCCGGACAGGTGGACGGCGGTACCGGCAAGCGCCGCACCACTGGACCTCACCGTACCTACTGCGAGAAACTCTGTTTGGGTGGGCGTCACGAAGCCAGCCGGAAAGGTCGACAAAGGCAGGTTCGCGATGGAACTGCCGTCAACCTGCCCGCGAATAGCTGCCGCGATCAACGGAACGTTTGATTGCACCGCGACGAGGCCGCTCTCCTGCACCTCCGGCAGGATCTCGGCAAGCGTGCGGGTGGTCTGCTGCGACGCTTCGATCGAGATCGGAGCTTTTGTTATGGTAGTGCCGTCCGTCTTGATGAAGGTCAATGTGAGTTCAGCCTGCGTGCTTGCCGTGTTGAGGAAGGTCAGCCCGTTGAACTCCGCACGGTTGACTTCATCCGTTCTAAATGCAAAATCCGCATGCGAGGCGGTCTCGGACGGAATCATCACGAGGCTGTTTGCCGAAGAGTTGCCCAGGGCTGTGGTCGCCACCAGGGGTAGCGAGCCAACGACCGAGACCGACCCCATCGAGAAGGAGCCCTCCGCCAGTCCAAACAGCGCCGTCGCGCTGGATCGAGTTGCGCCGCCCGCGCCCAGCGTGATCGATGCCGGGTTGTTGGATCCGGCGACGACCGTACCGTCCTGGGATCGTGCGGTGAGGGTGATCGATTGAGGACCGGTCGATGTGTTGATGACCTGGAGCAACGAGAAAAAACCGCCTCCCTGGACAAAGAGAGGCAGGGTCGTCGTGTTTGTCCTGGACGTTTCGGCTACTCCAGGGGAGACGCCGCGATCTCCCCTCAAGGTCACTCCTGAGGCGACATTGCGATAGTGGAGTGCGCCCCGCAAACTGGAGAGTTATTTCCCCAGGATTAGTACAGGCCG
>CAZOZZ010000114.1:0-13909 GCA_964584435.1 uncultured Solibacteraceae bacterium
CGGCAACATCATCGCCGAGGCGATGGACAAGGTCGGCAAGGATGGCGTCATTACGGTCGAGGAAGCCAAGACGATCGAGACTTCGCTTGAGGTTGTCGAGGGAATGCAGTTCGATCGCGGGTACCTGTCACCCTATTTCGTGACGGATCCGGAGCGGATGGAATGCGTGCTCGAGAACTGCCTGATCCTGATCCACGAGAAGAAGATCAGCAACATGAAGGACCTTCTTCCGTTGCTGGAGCAGATCGCCAAGATGGGCCGGCCCCTGCTGATCATTGCCGAAGACGTCGAAGGCGAGGCCCTGGCAACTCTCGTCGTTAACAAGTTGCGTGGCACGCTCAACATCTCCGCGGTGAAGGCTCCCGGATTCGGAGATCGCCGCAAGGCCATGCTTGAAGATCTCTCCATTCTGACCGGCGGTCGCTCGATCACCGAGGACCTGGGCATCAAGCTCGAAAACGTTCAGCTCGACGACCTCGGAAGTGCCAAGAAGGTCATGATCGACAAGGACAACACGACGATCATCGAGGGTGACGGCACCTCCGACGGCATCGAAGGTCGTGTGAAGCAGATTCGTGTTCAGATCGAAGACACCAGTTCGGATTACGACCGTGAGAAGCTGCAGGAGCGCCTGGCGAAATTGGTCGGTGGTGTTGCCGTGATCCAAGTCGGAGCGGCCACCGAGACCGAGATGAAGGAAAAGAAGGCTCGTGTGGAGGATGCGATGCATGCGACACGTGCCGCGGTCGAAGAAGGCATCGTTCCGGGAGGCGGCGTGGCGTTCATCCGTTGCCTGGAGACTCTTGATGCGATGAAGCTCGAGGGCGATGAGCAGATTGGACTGAACATCGTGAGGCGAGCCATGGAAGAGCCGCTGCGAATGATCGTCTCCAACGCCGGCCAGGAAGGCGCGGTTGTGGTCGGCAAGATCAAAGAGGCTACCGAGGCGAACATGGGCTTCGATGCCGCAACCGAGGAGTACAGTGACATGATCGCAGCCGGGATCCTCGATCCCGCCAAGGTGACGCGTACAGCGCTGCAGAATGCCGCGTCGATCGCATCCCTGATGCTGACGACCGAAGCCCTGGTTTCGGAGATCCCCGAAGAGGCGCCGGCCGGCCCGCCGATGCCTCCGGGCGGCGGCGGCGGAATGCCGGGAATGTACTAGAACGAAAAAATGGCTCCCTTCTGTGGAAGGGAGCCATTTTTGCGTTTAGCTGTCAGCTGTTAGCGGGCAGCGAGTAGCATGCAGCGAGTAGCTTTCAGCACAAAGCTGCCCGCTGAAAGCTAATAGCTAATAACTCACAAGTTCATCCGCGTACGCGAACAATGAAGGCACACCGCCCGTGTGAACGAAGACCACGGTGTCGTCGGCTGTCAGTCGGCCTTCGCGGATGTGAGCGATCAGGCTCGCAGCGGTTTTTCCCGTATAAACCGGATCGAGCAGGAGGCCTTCTGTTCGCGCCAGCATCTGGATTGCTTCGCGGCACGGGTCTGTCATGATCCCGTACCCGTCGCCAACGAACCTTCCGTCCATTTCGATTCTTCCGTCAGGCTTGGTTCCGAGGAGAGCTGCGGTGTCCTGAAGCCACTGTTGGGCCATTTCCATTGCAACCGGCCCGCCACGATTGACGTTTATTCCGACCATTCGAATCGGCAGTCCCACAACAGCCATACCGAGAGCAAGGGCCGCCAGGTTTCCTCCGGTGCCGCAAGTGACATAAAGCGCCGTTGGGCTGATTCCGGCCTCTTCGAACTGCTGAACCAACTCGAGTGCGCACCTGAAGTACCCCAGGCAGGCGAGAGGAGTCGTTCCGCTCAGTGGAATAAGGTAGGGTTTGCGCCCTTGCTGACGCAATCGTTCACATTCCTCTTCCATGAACGGGACCAGCAGCCAGTGGTCGTTGTCGGGGACTTTCTTGAAGTGAATTTCAGCTCCGAGCAACCGGCTGATCAGCAGGTTGCCTGTATTCTGCCCGCGCTCATCGACTGTGCACAACGCTACAGGATCGAGACCGACTTTGTGGCAGGCCGCTGCCGTCAGTCGGACATGATTTGACTGGGAACTACCCCCGGTGACGACGGTGTCGGCACCTTGTCCGAGTGCCTCGGCGAGCAGGTATTCCAGCTTCCTCGGCTTGTCGCCTCCCAGCGCCAGGCCCGTCATGTCGTCCCTCTTGACGTAGACCTTTGGCCCCCCGAGTTGCTCGCCGAAGTTAGCAGCAAGCTCCAGAGGCGTCGGCAACGTCGCCAGCGGTACGCGGGGAAAGTTCGTGTCGATGTGATCGAGCCATTCTTGTCTTGTCATTGTTCTTCCAGGACGTCAGCGAATAGTTTTCAGTGAGGACCTTTCAGGTGCCCGTGATGGAACACTCGCGTCGCAAGCTACCGCCGCTCGCTTCCGGAACACATCCTAGCGTGTCGTAGTCCCGAGTCTGGGCCTACGTCAGGCAGCTTTGAAGACTTTTTCGAAAATTCGCCGGAAAAGGCTCTGGGGTCCAGGATTGACGGGCATCTTACTCACCTCGCCGTACTGGTGGACTTTGGATTCGGGTGGGGTTTCCGGAAGTTTTGGCTTGACCGACGTGTGAATTGTTTCCACGACCACTTTCTCGACCGGGGTTTCCGTGACGGTTGGTGGGATTGGGGGCGGCAGCCGTCGGGGTGCCAGTTCGCGGGTCCGGTCGTAGCACACGTGGACGTCCCGAAATGCCCCTTCGACGCGATCTTTCAAGGTCAAGTCAGGCGTGTTGTGCCATCGGTCCGGATGGAACTGTCGCGCTTTCTTGCGGTAAGCGTGCTTGATTTCCTGAGTTGTGGCGGTTCGGGTGATCCCCAGGACTTGCCAGTAGTCTCCCCGTTCGGTGGCGGCCCGAATCTCGGCAATTTCTTCCCGAATCGATTTTGGGGCCGGGGGCTCCAACGTGACGACTCCGGAAACTGCCAGACGCATCAAGCGTCTCAGCCGTCCGGGGCCCTTGGGCCAATGATCGCTGACGATGGTATTGTGGATTTCCGGGTCCTGAGGGAAGAGAACCGTCCAGTCAGCATAAGGCTTCCACACCCGTGCGACCGCTTCCTGGTCGATGGATTCCATCGCTTCGATGAGCAGGGTCGCTCCACTCTGGTGTTCGTCCGGATCTGCGACTTCTCTCGACCGGAATCCGAAGTCGATTGCTTCCTCTTCAAAACAGGAGAACAGAACCTGGCGTGGTGCGACGATTGTGCCGTCGGAGAAGTCGATGGCTGCCAGGCGGTCGGAGAACGTGACATCCAGACGCCCAGTCGAGCGGTTAACGATAAGGTGTCGAACCTCCCGGGCCAGTTCGAGGATCGTCGCCATAACTACCTTATCGGCAGTTCGGCCTCATAGGGACAGGGCTAACTTCCGTATTCCGGGGAGTTCGCAGTTCTTTTCGATCACTCGGTCACGATCCGTAAACTCCTTTTAATGTTGATGTTGGGTCTGGATCAGGACTTCGAAGCGCATACTCGAGATCGGCTTCGAGCAGTTCCCGGACGCGGGTCTCAATCTCCAGGTTATCGGCGTCGGAAATCAGGCCGTTTTTGCGGAGCAGGCGTTCGAATCGCTCGAGTGGATCTCGCTTTTTCCACTCCGTCATCTCGCCTTCGGGTTGATACCAGGTGTTGTCGGCGTCGGAATGGCCCTGCATGCGCATGGTCTTGGCCTCGATAATCGACGGGCCTTCACCGCTCCTGGCGGCCTCGAGCGCCCGGCGGGTCGTGCGGTACACCTCAAGGACATCGTTGCCGTCGATAGTCACGCCCGGGATTCCATAACACTTGGCCTTGACGGCGAGATCCGGGACGGTCGTTTGTTGCGAAACCGGAGTGGAATAGGCATAGCCGTTGTTTTCGATGAACAGCACGAATGGAAGCTTCAACACCGAGGCCATGTTCATGCCTTCGTGGAAGTCCCCTGTGCTGACGGCGCCGTCCCCCAGGTAGGTCAGTGCGACTGCATTCCGGCCGAGCGTTCGGTTTGCAAGTGCCACCCCCGCCATGACCGGGATCATGTCGCCGAGAACGCTGAGAGAGGCGATGATGCCCCGGTCGAGGTCTCCGAAATAATGGATGCGCTCCTTGCCTCCGGTCGGGCTTGTCGCCTTTCCCATGTATTGGGTGAAGATGTCCCGTGGCGGGACGCCCCGGACCAGCAGGGTGCCCAGGTCACGGGTGATGGCGCTGACCGAATCCTGGGCTTCGAGGGCGTAGGTGCTGCCGACAGATATGGCCTCCTGGCCACGGCCGCTGAAAACCGTTGCCGTGATTGTGCCCTGTCGATAGAGGGCCGAGAGCCGGTCCTCGAGATTGCGCGTGAGCAGCAGAAAATACTGGATCTTCAACAGGTCGGATTTGGTCAGGGGTTCAGGGATCTGCATTTTTCCTCTCGAATTGATCGTGCCGGCCAAATAGGGACCCATTATGTCCTCGGTCCGTTCGAAGATATTGTAAATGGCTGAGATCGCTACGCAAATGCGTTCCCTTTTTGACGTCGCCGAACCGGAGCCTCAACAGAGGTCGACCAAACCGACCACGAGCGCCCAGATTGCGCGAACTTTCGTCCGGTGGTGTTTCAGTCTTGGCGCCGATTTCAGAAACAGCCCCGACGAAACGAACCTGCGTTCCTGGGCGGCCGACAAAGGGCTCCCTTACAAGACCAGTCAGGAAAGACAGATTCTTAAGAACGCCCGGGAACTCTATTTGCAACGCATCACGAGTTCTATGCGGAAGAGCACCAACTCAGCCGTCCCCACCGATCCTGTCGAATAAGCGATCACAGCCCGTTCGATTACGCTCCAGGATTTCAACACGAAGACACGAAGCAAACGAAGATGATTTCTTCTTTCAGTTCGCACTTCCTTTTTCTTCGTTGTCTTCGTGTCTTCGTGTTGAATTCGATCTCCCACATTGTTTGCGGGGTTTCTTCGAGGTTTGACTTCAGTTTCCCGACCAGCTAATCTCGCGCGATATCAGTAGGAATACGACGATGGAAATATCCACGATTGGCAGTTTGATTTCGGACCTCGCGGCGGCCCACGGTGATCGAACGGCTTTGATCTTTCCGGAACTTGATATCCAATATTCTTTCGCCGAGATGGATGTCCTTTCGACGAACATCGCGAACAACCTGCACCAGATGGGGTTTCGAAAGGGCGATCGGTTTGCGATCTGGGCGAACAACATTCCGGAATGGATTCTGCTTCAGTTCGGTACGGCCAAGATCGGAGTCGTGTTGCTGACCGTGAACACCGGATTGCGCCGCAAGGAATTGGAATACGTCCTCTCCCAGTCCGAATCCAGGGGGTTGGCCATGGTTCGGGAGTTCGAAGAAGTGAACTTCCTGGAGGAGTTCGAAGCGGTTCGTTCCAGCCTGCCGAACCTTGAGCATGTTTTCGTCATGCCCGACGATGGAGGCCGACTGCTGCAGCCCGTGGAAGGCGCTCTGCCTGACATTCCACTGGATCCGGATGATTGCATCAACATGCAGTACACGTCTGGAACGACCGGCTTCCCCAAGGGCGTGATGTTGAGTCACAACAACATCCTGCGGAATGGGTTGGATCTCGGTGACCGGCTGGGGATGTCCTCCTCCGACGTCCTCTGCCTGACAGTTCCGCTCTTCCACTGCTTCGGGTGCGTGATCGGGGTGCTTGGGGCCTATACTCATGCCGCGACGATCGCGGTGCTGACGAAGTTTCAACCTCTGGAGGTCCTCCGGGCGGTTGAGAAGTGTGGATGCACGGTTCTCTACGGTGTGCCCGCGATGTTCATCGCGGAACTGAACCATCCCCAGTTTGAAGAGTTCGACCTCAGTTCGCTGCGTGCCGGAATCATGGCGGGATCGCCCTGCCCGCGCGAGGTGATGAAAGACGTCATCGACAAGATGGGGACCAAAGAAATGACGATTGCTTATGGGCTCACGGAGGCCTCTCCGTGTGTGACCATGACGTTTCCCGACGATTCCCTTGATTTGAGGGTCGGCACGGTGGGCACCGCCCTTCCGGATGTGGATGTGCGGATCGTGGATCCGGCCTCAGGCGAAGACCTGCCGGTCGGCCAGGAAGGCGAGTTGATTACTCGTGGCTACCACGTGATGCTGGGTTACTACAACATGCCCGAAGAAACCCGACGAGCCATTCGTGAGGGGTGGCTTTACACCGGAGACCTGGCCAGTATTGACGAGAACGGATACGTCCGGATTACGGGCCGGAGCAAGGACATTATCATCCGGGGTGGAGAAAACATCTCGCCCCGGGAAATCGAAGAGATCCTGCTCACCCACGCCGCGGTACAGGAGGCGTATGTGTACGGCGTTCCGGACGACTTCTTTGTTCAGAAGGTTGCGGTGGCGGTTCGTCTCCGATCAGGCCAGTCCCTGGATGCCGAACAGCTTCAGACCTTCTGCGCCAGCCAAATGGCCAAGTTCAAAGTGCCGGAATTCGTCGCCTTCGTCGAGGGATTTCCCACCACTCCGAGCGGTAAGATCCAGAAGTACAAGCTCGCAGAGATGTGGGCGGAGGGTCGGGATAGTGGTCAGTGATCAGTGGTCAGTGGCCAGATCGGAGTGGAGACAAACCGCCACGTTGGCCAGACCGGAGCCGAGTCACGAACGGTCTAAACTGACCACTGACCACTGACCACTATGCCCAGCCTCCACCAACAAATCGAAGACCTGCGTGACCAAATCCGCGAGCACCTGCACCGCTATCATGTTCTTGATGCTCCGGTAATATCCGACTACGAATTCGATCAACTTCTCCGCAAACTCGAGGGGCTCGAGGCCGAGCATCCGGAGTTGATCACGCCGGATTCCCCGACCGGCCGCGTGGGGGCGCCGGTCAGCGGACAGTTTGCCAGCCACACTTTCGAGACTCCGATGCTCAGCCTCGACAATGCGTATTCGTTCGACGAGTTGAGAGACTGGGACCGTCGTGTGCGAGGGTTAGCCGAGGTCGATGAGATCGGTTACACAGCGGAACTGAAAATTGATGGCCTCAGCGTCGCGCTCATTTATGAAAACGGCATGCTCCGGAAGGGGGTTACCCGAGGCGACGGCAAGACCGGTGAGGTCGTGACCATGAACGTGCGAACGATTCGATCGATACCCCTCCGGTTGCGAGAACCGGACACCGTCGAAGTGCGTGGAGAAATTTTCCTGAGCCTCGAAGCGTTTGACAGACTCAATGACGAACGCGATCGAGGAGACCTGGCACGGTTCTCAAATCCCCGCAACGCAGCCGCCGGCTCCCTGCGGATGCTGGATCCGGCGATCGTCTCCGAACGTCCTCTTGATTTCTTCGCCTACGCACTCCTCCCTCATAAAGGATCTCAAGGTGAGGACCTCGGTCGCGTCGCCGCTTTAGGTCTCAAGGTGAACCCCAATTGGAAACGCTGTTCCTCGATGGAGGAAATCATCGATTTCTGTGAGCGTTGGGAAGCGGCCCGTGACCGCCTGGATTACGAAATAGACGGCGTTGTCATAAAGGTCGATTCGTTCGAGATCCAGGAAAAGGTCGGCAGCACGTCAAAGGCACCCCGTTGGGCTATCGCCGTCAAGTTCCAGCCGAGGCAGGCAACGACCCGTCTGCTGGATATACGCGTGCAGGTTGGCCGAACCGGAGCCTTGACGCCCGTTGCCCAACTCGAGCCGGTCGCGGTGGGAGGCACGACGATACGTCACGCCACTTTGCATAATGAGGACGAGGTCGGAAGGCTCGGGGTCCAGATCGGCGACCGCGTCTTGATCGAACGTGGAGGCGATGTCATCCCCAAAGTCGTCAAACTGGTCGAAGAGGGCGAAGATCGGCGTCCGTTTCGCATGCCCGAGCAATGTCCCGTGTGCGAGAGCCCGGTGTACCGTGCGGAGGGTGAAGCCGCACGGCGCTGCCTGTCGCAAACCTGTCCTGCCCAGGTGAAGGAAGCCTTTTTGCACTGGGCGTCGAGGAAGGCCATGAAGATCGACGGGTTGGGAGAAAAGCTGGTCGATCAACTCGTTGACGGAGGCGTGGTCCGGGATTTTTCCGATCTCTACGAACTCCGGGTTGAGGATCTCGGATTACTGGATCGCATGGGCGACAAGTCTGCGGAGAACCTCGTCGCAGAAATCAGCACGAGCCGCAGTCTCGCGTTTTACCGGGTCGTGTACGGGCTGGGGATACGACATGTCGGGGAGAGGACCGCACAGATTCTGGCGGAATACTTTCATTCCATGGATAAGCTCATGAAGGCCTCCCAGGCCGAGTTGGAGCTGATAGATGAGGTGGGTCCGATCGTCGCAGAGAGTATCTACCGTTTCCTGCGGCAGCCTGAAAACGTGCGACTCGTGATTCGTCTCGGCGAGTTTGGCGTGCGGATGGAATCGGACGGCCCACCGATTGACCGTCCAGAACAGGTTTTTGCCGGCAAAACAGTCGTTATTACGGGGACCCTGGACAACCTGACCCGAGATGAAGCCAGGGAATTGATCACGGCTCGTGGCGGTCGTGTAACTTCCTCGGTCAGCAAGAAAACGGACTTCGTTCTGGCCGGTGACGATCCAGGCTCCAAAATCGACAAGGCGCGGAAACTGGGAGTCACTATCCTCGATGACGATGAATTCGCTGCGATGCTGATATAATATTTGTCTGTTTCAAAATCCGATCAAGATGTCCACTTCGAGGGCTCTATGAAGACTTTCACCGTTTACGCGTTCGCTTTGATACTGGTGTTCGTTGGGGTTGCCCCGGCACAGGATCCGCCTTCCGAGGAAAAGGATCAAACGATCACGGTCGATGTCGATCTGGTCGATGTTCACTTCACCGTGAGTGACAAGAAAGGGAAGCTGTTTACGGGTCTGAAGAGAGAAGACTTTCGCGTGTTCGAGGACGGTCGACCGCAGCCGATCACGAACTTCAGTGCTGAAACGGATCTCCCTCTCACGATCGGGCTGCTTGTTGATACCAGCGGTAGCATTCGTGACAAGTTGCGCTTCGAACAGGAAGCCGCGATTGAGTTTTTCTACTCCACGATTCGACGAAGGACAGACCAGGGCATGCTGATCGCGTTCGACTCGGGCGTGGATCTTCTACAGGACTTTACCGATAACCCGGAAGAGCTGGCCGAAGCAGTTCGCAAGATTCGCGCGGGCGGAGGTACCTCACTTTACGACGCGATTTCCCTCGCGGTTACCGAGAAGGTTGCCGGAGAACAGGGTCGGAAGGTTCTGATCGTCATAAGTGACGGTGACGATAATGCCAGCCGGGTTTCGTTGACCGAGACGATGGAAGTTGCCCAGAAGAACAACGTTGCCATCTATACGATCAGTACCAATGCGGCGGCGAATTTCGGCACCCGGGATCAGCAGCGCGGCGATGACACACTCAAGACCTTTGCCGAAGAAACCGGTGGACGCGCGTTCTTCCCGTTCAAGCTGGAGGATCTGGCGGTCAGCTTCGAAGACATCAGTGAGGAACTGCGGTCCCAGTACACTCTTGCGTACAGCCCGACGAACACGGCTAAGGACGGCAGCTATCGCGAAATCAAGGTCGAGGCACTCAATAGAGATTTCAGGGTGCAGGCACGCAAGGGATACTATTCTCCGCGAGAAACTCCGCAAAACTGATTTTGTGGGGAAGTGGTCAGTGGCCAGTGGTCAGTGGCCAGCCGCAAATCCTGACGCCTCCCTACTAATTTAGCTCCTACGCATCCAGGAAGATCGAACTGCGCATGCCACTCCCAACCAAAAGAGAAAATTGCTCCCACCGGCACTGTCAGTTCAAAACTCGGAACGACCACTTAAGCGTTTCTCCCAACTGACCACTGACCACTGGCCACTGACCACTTCCCCACTACCCCGCGTCCAACTTGCGTGCCTTGATTCCCGCTTCCTTGAACAATTTGAAGGCGCTGTCGTTGAGGGGATACTCCTTGTTGTAGACAACCTCTCCGATGCCGGAGTTGATGATCATCTTGGCGCAGAGCAGGCAGGGGGCGAACGTGCTGTATATCGTGGCGTTCGGCAGGGGAACGCCGTGGTAGGCGGCCTGGACGATTGCATTCTCTTCGCCGTGGGAGCAGAGGCATTCCTCCAGCCCGGTGCCCGATGAGGCGAGGCTGTTGCAGCGGGGGCAGCCGCCTTCGTTACAGTTGCGGGTTCCCCTCGGTGTGCCGTTGTAGCCGGTCGATATGATTCGTTTGTCGCGGACGATGATGGCGGCGACCTTCCGCTTGATGCAGTTGGACCGGGATGCGGCCACCCGGGCAATGTTCATGAAATACTGATCCCAGGTCGGTCTCGGGACTTCTCTCAGGAGCTGGATTACCAGGGTGTCGATTCTCGCATGTAAGTTTTCGAGCGTGTCGTTGTTTTCGATCGTGTGGTCGGCCAGTTCTTCGACCTGGATGAGATTCTGGGAATTGGGACTCCCTTGTGCCTCACGTTCTTCGAGAACCAGGAAGTCTTCGTAGGTTTCCGGGTCCGCTTCCCGCTTCCGCTCCTGGATCCGGCGGAACCGGGTTTTTGGGTCCGCTTGAACGTTGATCAGCCGGAAATGTCCTCCAGCGCGGAGTGTCTCGACTTCGGCCGGGTTTCGGATCGAATCGATGACGAAGTTTCCGTCGGTGTCGGTCCTGGCAAGGATTCGTTCAGCCAGTATCGATGGGCCGAACCTCTCCCGGAGGTCGTTGCCCGTCTGGATAAGGTTCTCCCTGGTCAGTTCGTCTCCCCGGGATCGAATTTCGTGGCGGATGACGTCGGAAAGTGAGTGATAGTAGAAGCTTTTCTCCTGCAGGTGGTCCGCAACCGCACCCTTTCCGCTGGCGTTGCGTCCTGTAAGGCCGATCAACATGTGAACTATTCGCAACCTCTTTGTCTGTTGTGGCTTAGTCTGCGAAGTGCAAGAATCCGAGCACCACACTTCGCTTGCCGAAGGACCTTAAGATACTATGATTTCCCATCGGTGAACACGGATGGATTGTTTTTCGACAGGACAGGGTATCGACGATGATCAAAGTATTTAAGCAACCAGCCGAGGGCGCTTTCGAAGAAATGACAGGGGTGTTGTCCATCGAGGACCTGCCCAGCGACGGTGACTACCTCTGGGTGGACCTGGCCGGCCCCACTGCAGAAGAAGCATTGGTGCTGTCGGAGGTCTTTGACTTTCACCCCCTCGCCATAGAGGACTGCTGGCATGACCCCCAGTCGCCGAAAGTGGACGACTACAACGACTACGTCTTCATCGTCGTCCATGGGATCCGTTACGAAGAAACCGAGCGTGACTTCTCCTCCCACGAGCTCAATGTCTTTCTCGGTCCAAACTATCTGGTGACGTTCCATTCAGAGGAGTCGCTGAGCATCGCAGCCGCCGAGGAGTATGTTCGGCGAAATCCCGCATTGATGCGACAGGGCTCCGACTTTCTTCTCCATTACATCGTCGACAGGCTGGTCGACAACTACTTCCCGAAACTGGAAATCATGGAGGATCGAATTGAAGAGCTCGAGGCCGCAGCTTTCGAAGACCCCAGTGAAAACGTGCTCAACGACATTTTCGAGATTCGCCGGCAGTTGACGCACATCCGCAGGGTGGTTGGGCACGAGCGCGAAGTCCTGGTCAGTATGAGCCGCGGTGCCATTCCGTTCGTTGGGGAAAAGTCTCGATTCTACTTCCGTGACATCTACGACCACATGCTGCGAATTACCGAAATGGCCGACAGTCTCAGGGATACGATCAACATAATTCTCCAGGCTTACCTGTCGATGGTTTCAAACCGATTGAACAACACGATGCGCGTTCTCACCGTCATTGCGACGATGATGCTGCCCATGACCGTGATCACCGGCATCTACGGGATGAACTTCCGCAACATGCCTGAACTTGGCTGGGATTATGGGTATTACTACGTTCTGGGCGGAATGGCTATCGCGTCAGGCGTGATGTTGTACTTCTTCAGAAAACGGAAATGGTTGTGAGGGGATAGCGTCGAGCTGATCGTTTGAGGGGAGTTCGAAGTCCTTACGCGGATTACGCAGATTACGCGGATGAGGAGTCCGAAGTCCGAGGTCCGAGGTCGAAGAAGCGAGCGGGCAGCAGAAACGAGACAGCAGAGCGGTTCCCCGACTTCGGACTTCGGACCTCGGACTCCCGCCGCTTTCGGACTCTCACCTCCGGTAAACGATTTCCCCCCCACAATGGTCATCACTGTTTCTGCGTCCAGGATTTCGTTCTCCGGAACCGCCATGATGTTCTTCGAGAAGACGGTTATGTCGGCTAGTTTGCCGGGTTCCAGAGTGCCCTTGATGTCTTCCTCGAACGCCGCCATGGCGCCCCATATCGTGAACATTTTCAGGGCCTCTTCACGCGAAACCGTCTGCTCCGGATGCCATCCGTCTCCCTGAAAACCCTGGAGATCCTTTCTGGCCACCGCGGCGTAGAACTCGATTCGCGGATCGCCTGGTTCCACGGGTGCGTCGCTTCCACCGGCAATGATGACGCCGCGGTCAATGACGTCTCTCCAGGCATACGCACCTCGGAGCCGGTCGATCCCGAGTCGGGTCGGTGCAAAATGGAGATCGGTAATCGCGTGCGAGGGTTCCATTGAGGCGATGATGCCTGCGCCTGCCAGGCGCGGCAGATCGTCGGGATGGACGATCTGCAGGTGCTCTATCCGCAATCGAGGTTCTCCAACCCCGCGTTCGGCTACCGGAACCGCTTCCTGGGCGCGTTCATACATGCCGATGACTTCCCGGTTGGCCCGATCGCCGATCGCATGGATCATTACCTGGACACCTTGCCTGAGTGCCTCCTCGACCACGCGGTACACTTCGTCGATGTCCTGGGTTGGAAATCCTGCAGTGTCGTAGTCGGCATAAGGTTCCAACAACCAGGCCCCCCGGGAACCGAGCGCACCGTCGATTGCCACCTTGATGGTTCTGATCGTCAACCGGTTGTCGTAGAGACCAATTTCTGCTCCTTGTTCCAACAGCCGATCGACATCTTCTCCCGGACCACGGACGGCATAGTAGATTCGCAATCCGGGAAGTCCGTCTTCATACAGGCGCTTGAGCCGTTCGATTTCAGCGAAGGATCCTCCGGGAACGTGGATCGTTGTCCAGCCCTCCCGGAGGGCAGTCTCGATTCCCACTTCCAGGTTTCCAATCCGGTCCGCTTCGGTTGTGGATGGAATCTGGTCCTGGATCAAGCCCTGTGCGGCGTCGAGGAACATGCCGTGGGGTTCTCCGCGGCTGTCCTTCATGATTTCACCGCCGAACGGGTTGACGGTCTCCCGGGTGACGCCCGCCAGTCGGACTGCCTGGCTGTTGGCGACTCCCGCGTGACCGTCGGCCCGGGTCAGGTAGACCGGGTTGTCCGGAGAAACGCTGTCGAGGTCCTGGCGGGTCGGGAAGGTGGGTTCCGGCCATTGTGCCTCGATCCATCCTCGCCCCGTGACCCACTCTCCGGTGTCACGGAGTGCAACCGCGGCTTTCACCCGCCCCAGGAAGTCCTCAAGGTCGCTTGTGCCTTCCAGGTTTAAAGTGCGCTCACGGTTACCGACGCCGCTCAAGTGGTAGTGGCTGTCGATAAAACCGGGTACCGCGGTGTTTCCTTCGAGATCGATAACACGGGTTTCGGGCCCGACGTAGTCGTTTGCCTCCGAATCGCTACCGACGAAGACGATGTGCCCGTCCGTTACGGCGACCGCTTCGACCAGCGGTTGCCTGTCGATGGCGGTGTAGATTGTCCCGTTTCGGATCACGATTTCCGCCGGAGGCAGGCGGGGCACACAACCGGACGCGAGCAGAACAACCGAAAGACTCAAACTTCGCAAACGCTGCATTTTGCGTGTCCTCCGACGGGAATTATCGCACCGGCTGAGCTAAAACTCACATACAAACGGACCAGCTGCCAGC